>JBEKQE010000008.1:0-65574 GCA_049520035.1 Syntrophobacteraceae bacterium
TCCTTATCTTGCAGCGCCTTGAAAGCGTCCTTGGATGCGGCAATGTCCTTGAATACACCGAGTTCCCAGATATGTTGCCCGCATATTGCGTCGTAAGAATAACCGAGTAACTGCAACAGGAACGGATTGACATCAACCACCTTGCCCGTATCGGCATCGAGAATCAAGATACCGTCCCGGGCTGATTCAAAAAGCTGCCGGTAGCGCTTCTCGGATTCTTGCAGCGCCTCCACGGTGTTGGCGAGGCGAAGTTGGTTTTCGCCATTTGTGTCTGACATAGTCAAAACCTCCAGAAAGTTTTTCACCGGCTAACAAGTGATTGTGTATTTTCGGCATATCCCCAGGACGTGGTGCGGGCATTGGATTCTTAACGCTGCGAGAAAGGTCTGTTCCGGGGTTGATTGCAGGGGGAGACTCCCAGCATCGCCCTGTTCCCTCAATATGATTATGCATAAGGTTTTTACAAGGTTTTTCGGATACTTTGGACACCTTTCCGCCACCATGCACAATGGAAGAATATCCCAAAAGTGGAGAGGTCCTAATGCTAAACCTTCCTTGCCAAAACCTCGAACTGCAGGCATCTTGAGACAAGATCCGGGCGTTGTAATCGCAAAAAGTATGCCCACCGCAATCGGCACGTCAAACCCCGCCTCTTCCTTCTTCAGATGAGCGGGGACAAGGTTTGCGGTACTCCGCTCCATAGGAAACGGATACCCACGGTTCTGTAAGGCGGCGTAAACCCGGTCTTTGCTCTCCTGCACGATGCTGTCCGCAGCCCCGCCATAGCAAAGCAGGGAAGCCCCGGCAAGACGTCCCACTATCATTATAAAGTGGCAAGACGTATTCCATAGTTAAGCATAGTACACTTCGGGCGAACATAGAAAAGGTCCTTTATCGGGGCCGCTCAGAAAGTGAGCCATTTTGATTGGTGAAAAAGCTATTCTCACTGAGATAACTTGCGTTGCAAATAAATTGGCTGGAAATTATGGTGTGTTAAGTGGAACAGAATCGCCGGAGTGTATCTGGACCTCGCGGAGGTGTTGCGGGTTTTCTCGCGCTCATTGACAGGTTATCAGCACGTTTTCAGTTTATCACACGAAAAGAGGCGTGAGTACATTCCGTACCCTTCTTTCTGCAAATCTTCTCTGGGAATGAACCTCAATGCAGCGGAGTTGATACTGTAGCGCAATCCGGTCGGCGATGAATCGTCCTTGAATACGTACCCGAAGTGCGAGTTGCCAAGCTGGCTACTGGCCTCAGAATTTGATGCCGCACCGACATCTATTCCAGGCAAGGCTGACGTGTTCTTAAAATGTTATGGCCTTTTCACGATTTGAGCCGTTTTTTTTGGCACGTCTTTGAGGCTCATTTGCCTGTGGCCGTCTTTATGCTTTGGAAATGCTCATTTGCAGACTGCAGTACAACGGTTTCGAGGAACTGCTCCACTGTGATGTTGCTGCCCAAAGCTGGAAGATAGCCGGTTTTGTCAAGTTCCGAATCTTCAAGGCCGCCTGCAAACGCCACGATCTTCCGGCCATGATCTCGAAGGATGTCTAATACCTCGGATTTCGAGCATTCGGCGTGCTCCCTGGCATGACGGTTAGCGTTTTCCGTGATCTGTGCCATGGTCATCTCCGGGAACTTCTCGCCTTTCAGGATCATTTTTGCCGCTGACACCGCAGAGTAGTGGTTTGCTCCAATATGCCGCGCCGTCACCCCGACCGGCCATTCCTCCGCGCCGATCTTTCGCCAGTCGGTTTCCGTGCAGCTCGCAACAAATGAGATTACTTGCTCGTTAAATGAATTCAGACGATCCGCCAACTTTTTCGACCTGTCGCTCACAGCTTTTCTCCTTCATATTTTTCTTCACTTCATCGCCTGGACGCACCATTGAATAAACTCTTCCATGCCCCTGGCCACACTGTACAACGGTGCGTAGCCAAGCAGTTGCTTCGCCCGTGAAATATCTGCAAGAGAGTGCCGAACATCGCCTTTGCGAAAGGGCCCGTATTCGGGATATATGCCGCTTACCTCGGGCACATGAGAGCAAAGGGAGTTTTTAATAAGCCCCAGCAACTGGTTGAGAGTCGTGCGATCCCCACAGGCAATATTGTACACCTTGTCAAGAGCTTCGGGACCGTTGGACAGGGCAGCCAGGATATTTGCCTGTATCACGTCCTTAACGTAGCAGAAATCACGGCTGGTCTCGCCATCACCATTTATGACGGGGGTTTTCCGATTGACCAGGGCATCGATCCAGCGTGGAATAACAGCCGCGTATGCGCCATTGGGGTCCTGCCGCTTCCCGAATACGTTGAAATATCTCAGCCCAATCCAGTTGAAATCGTATACTCTTGAAAAAACTCCGGCGTAAATCTCATTCACCAGTTTTGAAGCCGCATAAGGGGAGAGCACCGATCCAGTTTCTTCCTCCACCTTGGGCAGTTTTTCGCTGTCGCCATAAACAGAGGATGAGCTTGCGAACACGAACCTTTTTACACGCGCCTCCATCCCCGCAACGAGCATTTGCAGAAAGCCGTCCACATTGCACATGTTTGTCGAGATCGGATCGTCTATAGATCGAGGCACACTGCCAAGGGCGGCCTGATGGAGTATGTAATCGACTCCCGAGCACGCCCTGCGGCAGTCTTCAGGATTGCGGATGTCTCCCTGGATGAATTCGAATTTGCCCCACTTCTCAGGACCGACCGTCCTTTTAACATCCTCGAGGTTATGAGCATAGCCGGTTATGAAATTATCCATCCCCACCACAGGCTGATCGAGCTCGAGCAGCGCTTCGAGAAGATTGGAGCCGATAAATCCGGCAACCCCCGTGATCAGCCATTTTTTGGGCGCTTTGCCAAGTTCGGCCCTGACATTGTAAAATCTGCTCACAATCGATGCCCCCACAGGTTGCTCAGTTCACTTAAGTTAACTGCCTTTGCCTGTTCGCTCGAATTCATACTCGGTAACTATTACCCCGCTGGTAAGTTAATTGACAACAATTCTTTCGCAATCCTTTAAAAACCGACTGTAGAGGACCGGTTGCCTGTTTCCCGGCACTTTGGGCCATGCAACTTCGCTTACCTCCCGGACCCCAGTCAGCCGGGATAAGGGCGGGCAGCATTCCGGGGGACCCAACACCCTTCCGGTCACGGCTCGGTCCTTTCCGGTCAAAACCACTTTTGAAAAATAAATTGTTTTCAGTCCAAAACCCAAGATGTATGATTTGCAATAGGTTTGTCCCGAAGATTCTCTGACTATGGAACATACATAGAAAAGGAGTTTGTTCTATGACTGAGCAAAGAATTGACGAGAATAAGTTGACTGAGGGTTTATGCGATACCCCGGAGACCTGTAAGCCCGAGAAAGGAGGATTAAGCGAAGACTGGCTGGCTGTATGGATAGGTTTGACCATTTTTGTTCTGAGCCTGGGAGTATTTGTGGGATGGGACATCTTGGGCTGGGGCGTTACCACCGGGATTTGGACCAGCCTCGAAAAGGCCCTGAACCCAGTGTCCACGACATATAAAGGTCTTGGCGGGCTGGGCGCACTCATTGTCACCTACATCGTACTAACTGCCATCATGACTGTCGGCGCCGTAGCACTTAAGGCCAACATCAAGAAATTTATCATCGGTTTTACAGTCGTTTTCTGGATCAGCTACATTTGCTGGATCATCGGAAGTTGGGCCCCCATATCGGTGACCGCCGCCCCCGACTTAAAGAAGTTCGGCATCAGTTGGTCTTTGAAGCTAACGCCGGAGGCAGGCTTCATCGTTGCCCTCCTAGTCGGTCTGATCTTAGGCAACTTATTCCCCTCCTTTGCAGGGGCGATCAAGGAGGCTGTCCGCCCGGAGTGGTACATTAAGACCGCCATCGTAATACTGGGTGGTTTTCTCGGCGTCACCGCCGCCGAAAAACTCGGACTCGCATCAGCGGTAATGTTCCGCGGCCTCTGCGCCATAGTAGAGGCATATCTCATTTACTGGGCGCTCGTCTATTTCATCGCCCGGAAGTATTTCAAATTCAGCAGAGAGTGGGCTGCGCCCCTCGCTTCGGGCATATCGATCTGCGGCGTCTCGGCTGCAATTGCCACAGGTGCTGCGATCAAGGCCAGACCGGTGGTACCAATCATGGTTTCATCTCTCGTTGTGATCTTCGCCGTTGTGGAGTTGCTTGTGCTTCCCTTCTTCGCGGAGCACTTCCTCTATCGCGAGCCCATGGTAGCCGGTGCATGGATGGGGCTGGCGGTAAAGACCGACGGGGCGGCCGTGGCTTCCGGAGCAGTCGCGGACTCGCTCGTTCGCGCTAAGGCCCTCGCAGTCGAAGGGGTAAACTATAAAGAAGGCTGGATCATGGGCGCCGCAACGACGGTCAAAGTTTTCATTGATGTCTTTATAGGTATATGGGCCTTTGTTCTGGCCATCATCTGGTGCTCGGTGATCGAATGCAAGCCCGGCGAGAAGTTCCGGCCGGCCCAGATCTGGGAGAGGTTCCCCAAGTTTGTCATCGGTTATGTCGTGACTTTCGCCATAATCCTCTGGATCTGCGTGCCGGCGTCCAAGGGTTTAACCGCCATCGGCGATCAGGTCTCCTCGCTGACCAACCAAGTGACAGCCCAGGAGGCAATGCTTGCCTTGGGTCAGGACGAGGCTGCCGACGCGAGCCTGAAAGACAAAATCGCCCAGGACGAAGCGCAGCTCGCTGTAAGGAAATGGGTGAAAGAGCACCCATGGGAGCTGAAAGACAGGATCGCCAAGGACAAAGCGCAGCTCGGGCGCCTGAACCAACAGCTTGACGGAGCCAAGAACATCATGGCGCGGGCAAAGTCTGCCACTAGTCAAGCAAACGTCTTCCGGGGAATCTTTTTCACCTTGACCTTCTTCACTATCGGTCTGGTGTCGAATTTTAAGAAACTATGGGAAGAGGGCATCGGCAAGCTGGCCGCAGTTTATGTGATCTCGCTTTTCGGGTTCATCATCTGGATCGGACTGTTCATCTCATGGATCTTCTTCCACGGTGTGAAACCGCCACTGGTGGGATAAGGAGGCGAATCCACATGGCAAATGAACAGTCTTCAATGCCTGTTGTGCACGGTGTGTCCAGCGAGCGTAACGAAAGGAGTGGATATGGCAAATGAACAATCCAAATTGTCCGATGAACTGAAAACGATGCAATCGGAGCCTCTTCTCCCGGTGGAAAAGAAGCTCATAGGATGGAGCATCGCTCTGGGCATCGTACTCCTAGGCATTCTCGTCTGGGCCAGCCACACTTTCTTCCCCGGGAAGCCCTGAGGCGGGAGGAAATCACTTTTGGGGGTGCGGGAAGGCAGAGAGCAATCCCCGCCTTTTGGAGACAGGAGGCGGGTTCATCCCGCCTCATTATCACCAGGCCGGGTATTGTCAATCTGCGAACGAAAGATGATATGCAATTGAATCGAGCTTTATCGTAAAGTCCACATTTTCAACATGACAGCAATCCGGGACTTGGATCTGTATGGAAGCGAAGTTGAGAATTCCGTTTATGCCTGCCAGCACAAGTTGATTGGCAACGCTTTGGGCATCGCTGGGGGGAGTAGCAATAATTCCCACGTGGACTTCCCGCTCTTTTACGACATCTTCAAGTTCGCTGACATGATTTATCACAAGCCCATTGGGGAGCCTTTTCCCCACCTTCTGGGGATCGACATCGAAAGCCGCCGTGAAGACGTACCCGTGCTTTACGAAATTCCCGTGACGCACCAGTGCCGATCCAAGATTGCCAAGTCCCACCATTGCGAGGTTCCATGGGCGGTTTAACCCGAGAATGCCCTTGATCTGATTGACAAGGTCATTTACCCTGTATCCCACCCCTCTGACTCCAAATTCCCCAAAGTAGGCCAGATCCTTCCGGATTTGGGCTGGATTCACACCGCACTGCTTTGCCAGGCGCTCCGAGGATATGACGTCCACGTCACTATCCAGCAGATCCTTAAGGAAGCGCATGTAGATCGAGAGCCTGACGATTGTGGCCATAGGGATTTTGGCAAATTTCACTTCATAACCTCAGAGACAAAAAACAATGAGCACCACGAGCCAAGTATGTGATTTTATTCACATCTAGGCATCCCAAAAAGGCCTGCCGCAGAGCATGAGGCAGAGGGCGCCCGGTCCGGCCGCTTGCCCTCTGCTCAAATCCGAATCTTTCTGCTCTACTTGGGCAGACCCACAAAAGCGCTGATCGAGGATGAAATCGGGTGTGCGTAGATCAGGATCAGTGCGACAACAAGTGCGTAAATCGACAGTGACTCGATCATGGCCAGACCGATCAGCATGGTAACCGTAACTTTACCGGAGGTCTCAGGATTGCGCGCGATACCCTCCACAGCGCCTCTTACCGCTATACCCTGGCCGATGCCGCATCCCTGGGCTGCAATGCCTATTGCCAAGCCGGCCGCAAGGGCTGCGTAGCTGAAAAACCCAATGGCCGAGGATTTTACATCGCCGTCAGCAGCGAAAGCCGCACAGGAAAGACCGAGGACCAATAGTATAGTAAAAAATCCAACTTTCTTCATGAAACAAACCCTCCTTGTCTTTGGTTGAATAAATAAATGATATGCGAACGTGGCCTTCGTTACCAAGTTTTCGCCTGTTTAGTGGGCGTGCTCTATTGCGCCGGCAAAGTACATCATCGAGAGCAGGCAGAAAATGAAAGCCTGGACTAAGCCGGTAAAAAGGCCGAGCATCATCATCGGCACGGGCGCGAGGTAGAGCCCTGCCAGGAAGAAGAGGATGCTTAGGACCAGTTCTTCACCAAATATGTTTCCGAAAAGACGGATCGACAGACTGAGGATCCTCGAGAGGTGACTGACTATCTCTATGGGAAAGATAAGCGGTGTGAGCCACCACACAGGCCCCATGAAATGTTTGATGTATTTGACCCCATGGAATTTGACTCCCAGAACGTGGGTCATGAAGACGACAATCAGCGCACACGCAGCCGTGGTATTGATATTGGCCGTAGGTGAAGCAAATCCCGGAATCACTCCCAGGTAGTTGCTGCAAAGGATAAAAAACCCCAGGCTCGCAATGAGTGGAAACATGAAGCGGCCTTCCTCGCCAGTGACGCTGATCATGAAATCTTCAATGCCCGTTACCACCAGTTCGAAGAAATTCTGTCCACCCTCGGGAACCATTTTGAGGCTGCGAGCGGCAAGAGCGCTCAAACACACCAGCAACAACATGATTACCCACGTGTAGGTAACGTGTGGCTGCAGCAAAAAGTCTGCAAGACTATGGGGTTGGGCAGGCACATGGATACCCAGTTTCTCCAGAAGAAGGTTTATGAAAAGGATAGGATGTTCCATAAGCTTAACTCTCTCCCTTTTTCATCATAAAATATTCAAATGCCCCAACCAAAACGATGCTCAAAACCATAGTGGAAAGGCCGACCAGAAATGGAAAAGGTGTGGCCCATCCCAGATACAGCCCTAAGAAGACCAGAACAAGCGTCGCCAAAAAACGAATGTAATAGCTTACAAAAAGGCCCGCCTTGCTGGGAAGCTTCCCAGGTTTCTGGAGCGCGCGCCTGAGTTGCCATTTGAGGACCTGGAAACTTAAAATGACGATACTGCCCCCCAGAAAAACTCCCGAGGCGCATTTCCATGAAAACCAAACCAGAGCGGCAAATGTAAATGCTAACAGCAAAATTGCTGAAACCAGCTCAATTCGCCGCAGGAGCTTTTCGCTCTCGACAGCTTCACGCACTATCTCTTTTGATCCTTGTCCTCTTCCTGCTGCTGCTTTGCGAAACGGTAATAATTCAGGCCGCCCGCAGTTATTCCGACGATCAGGAACACAACCGTCAGATATGGAAAGGTCCCTAGCTTCGAATCCAGGAAAACTCCAATCGCAATCCCTATAAAGGGCGCAAAAGCCACCTGGTATCCGATAGTACTGGCCATGACGGCCTGCATGAGTGTTTTCTTACCTTCTTTTTTCATTGTATTTTTGTGCAGTTGTTCACGCGGGGTACTACCACACAAGCGCTTTTCAGTCAAACCTTTTTCTATCCACCCGATGGGCTATTTTGCCCGACAACCTTCAGAGCATCGAATGCAGCCTGGATCGTGCGGTCTATATCCTCCTTTTCATGAGCCGCGCTGACAAAGAAGGCTTCGAACTGGGAGGGGGCAAGGTAAACGCCCCTTTTGAGCATTTCACGGAAGAAGATAGCATAAGTTTGGGTATCGGATTTGGCTGCGCTTTCCAGATCGATAACCGGCCCTTTGGTAAAGAATCCGCACCCAAGCGAGGCAATTCTGTTGAGCGTTATTGGGACACCTGCCGAGTCGGCCGCTTCCTGCAGCCCCGCGCACAGGTACTTGTTACTTGTCTCAATTTGCTCGTAAATCCCACCGCGGCTGAGCACGTTGAGCATCGACAACCCCGCGCTCATGGCCAGGGGGTTCCCGGAAAGAGTGCCAGCCTGGTAAACGACACCAACAGGGGCTACATGCTCCATTATCTCTTTTTTGCCTCCATATGCGCCGACCGGAAGCCCGCCGCCAATAATTTTCCCAAGGCAGGTCAGATCGGGCATAACCCCGAAAAACTGCTGTGCGCCGCCGGGGGCTATCCTGAAACCAGTGATCACTTCATCAAAAATAAGCAGCGATCCGCGCTCGGTGCAAATTCGCCTCAGCCCATCGAGATATCCGGCTCGGGGCAGCACGACCCCCATGTTTGCCGCCACAGGCTCAACAATAATCGCGGCAACCTCTTCCCCCACGCTCTCCATGGCTTGACGCACCGCCTCCAGGTCATTGTAAGGCAGCGAGATCGTGTGCTGGACGATTTCCTCGGGGACCCCGGGAGTCCCAGGAATACCGAAAGTCATAAGGCCGGAGCCGGACTTGACGAGAAGCGAGTCTGCATGGCCGTGATAGCAGCCGTTGAATTTTATGATCTTTTTTCGCCCGGTATATCCCCGCGCAAGCCTGATGGCGCTCATGGCAGCCTCGGTCCCCGAATTTACCATCCTGACCATGTCTATGGCCGGGACCATCTCCACCACTTTCCTGGCCATCTCAATCTCGAGTCGAGTTGGAATCCCGTAGGAGGTGCCCCTGTCGACAACCGCTCTCAAGGCAGCCACAACCTCAGGATGCGAATGGCCAAGGATAAGAGGTCCCCATGATCCTACGTAGTCGATATAGACGTTGCCGTCTTCGTCGGTGATCCGGCACCCGTTGGCACTTTTTATAAAGAGAGGTTCGAAGCCCACCGCCCTGCCGGAGCGAACCGGGCTGTTCACGCCTCCAGGTATCAATTTGCAGGCTTCCCTATACAGATTGTTCGATATATTCCAATTCATCGGATCATTCACTGTCCAGCAGCGCAATGTCGTAATTTTCGAGGTGGAGGTTTAGGTCCGCTTTGACTGAGACAAGCGCGTGCAATGTCTCCTCGACCCGTTCGAGAGCCGCCCGTTCTTCGTCGTAAAACATGGCGGCAACCTCCGGATGCGCCATAACGAGGACTTTTCTGCCGTAAAAATCCTTTCTCTGCCGCTCCAGGTCCCTCAGAACTTCATAACATATGGTCTGCTTGGATTTGAGGTATCCTTCACCATCACAGTAAAAGCATGGCTCGCAGAGCACCTGTCCAATGCTTTCCTTGGTGCGCTTTCTCGTCATCTCGATCAGACCGAGATCAGACATTCGCAGGATGTTGGACTTGCTTTTGTCCTTGTATGTGGCGTCCCGCAGTGCATTCCAGACCTTCTCCCGGTTGGCTTCTTTCTCCATATCTATAAAGTCGATGATAATGATCCCGCCAAGGTTCCGAAGCCTCAACTGGTAAGCGATCTCTTTTACGGCTTCCAGGTTCGTCTTAAGGATTGTCTCTTCCAGGTTGCGTTTGCCGACATACCTGCCTGTGTTTACGTCTATCGCCGTAAGCGCCTCGGTAGATTCTATCACGATGTATCCGCCCGATTTGAGCCATATTTTCTTGCTCAACGCCCTCTGGATCTCCATTTCAATCCCGTAGGCGTCAAAAACTGGTTCATCGCCTTCGTGCAGTTCCACCTCATTCTGAAGTGAGGGCATGAAGGTCTCGGTAAAATTCAGAATTTTTCGGTACTCGGCCTCAGAGTCGATTACGAGCCGGTCGACTTCCTTGGTGAAAAGGTCGCGAACCGCACGAAGGGTTATATCCAGCTCCTGATAGATCAGGGAAGGCACAGGAGCGTTTTCGGACCTGCGCTGAATCGTTTGCCAAAGTTTGGCCACGAAGTCGGACTCCGACTGGAGCTTTTCTCTTTCAGCGTCCTCGGCCGCCGTGCGAACGATAAAACCGCGGTAAGGCGGTTTTATTTCGCACATTATCTCGCGGAGGCGCTTGCGCTCGGTTTCGTCCTCAATTCTGCGGGAAACGCCCACCCGATCCATCGTTGGCATGAAAACGAGGTTCCTGCCGGGCAGTGTTATATGAGTCGTTATCCTGGCCCCCTTGCTTCCGATGGGCTCCTTGGCTACTTGCACAAGAATCTCCTGCCCCTCCTGAAGCCGATCCTCAATGGGAATGCCGTTATAGGCATGGCGAAAGTCCGGTTCACCATATTCGCACCCGGCATTTTCAATAGCCCCGTTTGGTTTGGCGTCAGCGGCTTCGTGTTCGCAGGATGAGATAAAAAGCTGTTCTATTTCACCCATTGGCCTATAAATATCGCTAACATACAAAAAAGCCGCTTTATCGAGACCGATGTCCACAAAGGCTGCCTGCATGCCCGGCAGGACCCGTACGACCCGCCCCTTGTAAATGTTTCCGGCAATCCCCCGGTCTGAGCTCCTTTCAACATAGAGTTCAGCGACTTGCCCGTTTTCGACCAGCGCTACACGGGTTTCAAATGGATTGCTATTAATGATTAGTTCTGCCGACATTGTCGTTCCCCTGCAGGAATTGCATGCGGTATGAGCCAATTTTGCAGACCAAGCAATTTTCCAGACTCCGTGCTTGAGCGCCTGCCAGATTTTCAAGAATCGCCTTCGGCCTGAAGCATAAAACCGGTGTTTCGTAAATATCCATTTCCAGGGAGCTTTCTCCGGCTTTTCGCATATCGAGAAGTATATTTCCAAGACGAGCCGTTACCTGGCCCTTTTTAGTCTTCTTGGTCAGCAAATTGTCACCGCACTTCGGCCATGTATCAAGAAGATGACGCACAACGAAGGGATTGAGTCCCGAGACATGGTAAACGCCCCTGCACGGAAGGCCGGAGACCGGTTTTTTATCGACCCGGCTGACCATACTGATTTTGATCACACCATTGCATTGCCGGTCCAGGCGCTCGCGAATCAGCGCAGGTTCCATATCTGCGCTCAGCGCGACGTAAGCCTCGGCAACTATGGTCTCCATTCCGAGCGGCAAGGCCTCGCCGAATGAAATCTTCGGATGCGGATGGTGGCCTTTGCTGAAAGCCGCCGGGAGACCTGCCCGCCTGATGGCCCTCTCAAAAGCGGCAGCCATCTCCAGTTGCCCGAAAAAGCGCGATTTCCCAAGCCTTGAATAAATCACCCTGTAGAGAAATTCTCTGTCTCCGCAGGACCCACCATCGCTGTCCGGCGGCTTTCCCGATTTGAACTCCATGACCGGTTCCTGATGTATGCAAGGAAGAATTCTATCATGATCGCAGACCCCGCACAGCGTGCATCGCCCCCGACGGCAGTCATGGGTAAACTCTCCCCCCATTGCTTTTTCATATTCATTCCACAGATACTCGCGCGAAACACCCGCCGAGAGATGATCCCATGGAAGGATTTCATCACGGTCCCGGCGGCGCTCGGCATAGAAGGCTGCACTAAGTCCGGTTTCCGCAAGAGCGCGATACCAGACGGCCTCCTTGAAATGTTCGCTCCAGCCGTCAAACCTGGCCCCCAACTCCCAGGCGCGCTTGAGCGCCGCCCCCAATCGCCGGCTCCCACGGGCGAATACCGCTTCAAAAATGCTGTTGCCGGGCAGGTTCCACTTCAGCCTCAGACCGGGCTTTCTCAGCCGTTCCTTAAACATTCGCAGGCAGTCTTCCATCTGCGCCTTCGGCATTTGAGAGGACCACTGGAACGGCGTCACAGGTTTGGGGACGAAAGTGGATATTGAGATATTTACAGAAGATCTCGTCGTCTTTCCTTTTTCCCAGACCCTGAGGCACAAGTCCACAAGGGCGTCCCGGTCGGCCTCGGTTTCGCCGGGAAGACCCATCATGAAGTAGAGTTTTATGAGCCGCCAGCCCATATTGAATGCGGCTTCAGCCGTACTGAGCAGGTCCTCGTCGCATATTCCCTTGTTTATAATTCGGCGAAGACGCTCGCTCCCAGCTTCGGGCGCCAGTGTAAAGCCGGTTTTGCGGACCTTTTTTATATGTTCCATCAGTTCGGGGGTGAGCGTGCCAACGCGCATAGACGGAAACGAAACAGCAATTTTGCGGGGTTCGAGTTCTTTTACCAACTCTCCCAGCAGATCCTGTATCTGGCAATAATCCCCCGTGCTCAAAGAGAGCAACGCGACGTCTTCGAAGCCGCTCGACTCCAGCGCCTTTCTTGCCGAATCGAGCACGTACAAAGGATGGCGTTCCCTGACAGGCCGATAGATGAAGCCCGCCTGGCAAAAACGGCATCCGCGCGTGCAGCCCCTGGCAATTTCGAGCCCAAGGCGGTTGTGAACGATATCGATGAGGGGCACTAACGGTTTTTCAGGAATCGGGCAGGTTTGGTCCAGGTTGGAGACCAGTCTTTTCCTTACTTCAGTGTAGTCAGCAAACTGCGGAACAACGGCGGATACGGTGCCGTTTTCATTGTAGGAAACATCGAAAAAGGAGGGGACATAAATTCCGGCAATCTTTCTGATCGCTGAGAGAAAACCCTCCCTCGACCTGGCACCGCTCCGTTTCCAGTCCCGGTATGCATAAATGATCTCGGGCAGGACTTCTTCTGCCTCGCCCAGGACGAAAAAATCGAAAAAATCGGCAAGCGGCTCGGGGTTAAATGCACAGGGGCCACCCCCGATTACGAAAGGATGGGCGCTGTTCCTTTGGCGGGCATAAAGCGGTATTTGGGCCAGATCGAGAATAGTGAGTATGTTTGAATAGCTGAGTTCGTACTGAAGGCTTATCCCCAGGAAGTCGAACTCGAAAAGAGCGTGTTCGCTCTCGATCGCTCTGAGCGGCTCAGCCGCGCTTCTTAGTTTTTCTTCGTAATCGGGCCATGGCGCGTAGACCCTGTCCGCCATTACGCCTTCGGCTTGGTTCAACTGATGGTAAAGCAACTGCAGCCCAAGATGGCTCAAGCCGATCTCGTAGACATCCGGAAATGCAAGGGCGAAGTGGATCGAAGCGTTCTCAAAGCTTTTGCGGTAAGCATTCAGTTCGAGCCCGATATAGCGGCCGGGTTTTTCCACACCATTCAAATACGAATCGAACATTTTCTCTACGATATCCTTTTCATGTGCGAACTGGTTCGCTCCGGACCAGTTGCATTCACAAGTTTTGGCTGAGCATGTATTGAATTGATCTGCGAGCCGCTTGCAAAAGTATTTCCGTTCACGGTTCGGTACCTGCCATCAAGCATTTTACAATCTTTACTTATACTTATGAGAGGTATAAAGAGTCAACAGAAAAGCGGACCTCTGGTGTCTATCAGGAAAAAACCGGATGGTTCCGGAACTCCGGACCCCTGGATACCTCACTGAGCGCGGAGATGGATCTGGATGAATCCAATTTCGGAACCGCTCTTCAGCGACTTGCGCACGGCGGAATTGGCGCTGAAAGCGACAATTTCTGCTTGCATTATTCACTTGGGGTTGCTATTTTTTGTGCTTCGGTTTCCCCCCCGAAACGACAGCATTGGCGGAGACTCGATTTTCGAAAACTGCTGAACAATTTATACCTGATCGCGAACCATTTGAAGGAGGAAGGACATGAAGGTTTTTGTGGGCGGTGTCGCCGCGGCGTTCCTCGGCTTTCTGGGCATCATTATCTGGTATGATGCTGTTTTCAGATTCATCGGAGGCGCGATTCCCCTTATCTTGCTGCTCGGCGGATTGATGGCTGCATATCTTGGCTACGATGAGGTAAAGGATAAGCTCCCCTTCTTGAAATGCAGGGAAAGCCTGGAGCCCTCAAACGACACCAAACTGAGAGAGGAAGCCGAAAGGTACAAACAGGAAGTCGAAAGACTCAAAAGCGAACTGGACAATACCAAGACCAGCTAGGAAGTTCCCTTTCCCGGATAAAAAGAGGCCGCGCACATCTAATGAGGGCGGCCTTTTGTATTTAATCAGGCGTGAGCTTCGGTCCAGTTGGCACCCCACCCGATCTCAACCCTGAGCGGCACGTCGAGGACCCAGACATATTCCATCTCCCGCCGGACGAGTTCCTCAACCGGCCACCTTTTTTCACTGGGGACCTCGAAGAGAAGTTCGTCATGAACCTGAAGGAGCATTTGAGCTCCGGGCTTCTCCTTTTTGAGTCTCAGACTAATATCCACCATCGCTTTCTTTATGAGGTCAGCCGCTGTACCCTGAATGGGAGTGTTGATAGCGAGCCGCTCCCCCAACTGCCGAATGGAGAAGTTGCGGCTCTGAAGCTCGGGAATGGCCCGCCTGCGCCCAAGCAGAGTTTCAGCGTACCCCAGATTGCGCGCTTTGCGGACCGCCTCATCGATGAAGCGCCGGACCCCGCTGTAGCGCTCAAAGTAACGGTCGATAGCCGCCTTTGCAGTCTTCGTGCTGATTCGAAGCCTTTGTGACAGGCCGAAAGGACTCATGCCGTAGGCGATGCCGAAGTTTATCATTTTGGCCTGCCTGCGCATCTCGGCGCTAACCTGCGTCACTGCGACACCAAATATTTCAGCGGCGGTCCTTCGGTGCACGTCCTCATCATTTCTAAAGGAATCCGCAAGGCTTTTATCGCCGCTGTAGTGGGCAAGCACGCGAAGTTCGATCTGCGAATAGTCCGCTGACATGAGCATATTTCCGGGCGCCGATATGAAAGCCTGGCGAATCCTTCTGCCCTCGTCGCTCCTGATCGGGATGTTCTGGAGATTGGGGTTCGAGCTACTCAGACGTCCCGTGGCCGTCACCGCCTGGTTGAAAGAGGTGTGAATGCGGCCGGTATCCGGGCGAACCAGCTTGGGCAGAGCGTCGGCGTAGGTACCCTTAAGCTTTGAGAGGGTGCGGTAGCCCAGTACCTGCTCGGCGACCGGATGCTCCAACGTAAGCTCCTCCAGAACACTCGTATCGGTCGAAGGACCGCTTTTCGTCTTTTTGAGCACCCGGAGTCCGATTTTATCGAAAAGGATGTATCCGAGCTGTTTAGGCGACTGAATATTGAATTCCTCGCCTGCCATCTGGTAGATGAGCGCAGCCTTCTGGTCCAGCGCTTTCTGGAACCCGGTGGAAAGCTCCTCCAGTTTTTTCGAATCGACCAGGATTCCAATGTACTCCATGCGCGCCAGCACTTCGGTAAGCGGGAGCTCGATTGATTCATAAAGTTCTTCGAGCTTGTTTTCTTCAAGTTTGCGCCGCAAAACCGGCACGAGACGCCAGCATGTCTCGACGTCACAGCACGCGTAATCGAGGGCCTTTTCGAAGTCGATTTCGACAAAACTTACCTGGCCCCTGCCTCTGCCGGTGAGGTCTTCATAAGAGCATATCGCCTCGCCCAGGTGCTCGGCGCTAATACGATCGAGCGCATGCGTTTGTCCTCCTGGATCGAGTAGGTAGCTTGCTATCATGGTATCGAAAATCATTGCCTCGAGATTGATTCCATACCTCTTGAGCACCATCCACTGAAACTTGAGATTGTGCCCTGCCTTGCCTACCGTCTTGGCGCTAAGGATTGGATCAAGCCCGAGCAGCACTTCGGCCGCTGTCATTTGGATGCCGCATTCGCGATGGTGGCCGACCGGAATGTACCACGCGCCGTTGTCATCCCAGCAGAGCGCGATCGAAACGAGATTGGCGTCCATTGCATTCTGAGAGGTGGTCTCGATTTCTATTGCGATGAGCGATTTTGTCTCCGCGATTCCGATCAGCTCAGCTAATTCTTCGCGGGTCCGAATTACCCGATCTGCCCTTTTACGCTTGAACGGCTCAGGGTCAATGAGCTTTACTTCTTCCGGCTCCGCCCATTCCCGCTTAAGCATATCGAGAATCGTTTTGAACTCGAGTTCTTCACAGAGTCTGAACATTTCCTGCCGCATGGGCGGCGCAGGCGCAAACTCCTCCAACCCCTTGTCTATCAAGACATCCAACCGAAGCGAGACCAACTCTCGCGACAGATAGGCACTCCGGCTGCCCGCCGAGAGCTTGTGCCGCAAGGAGTCAGGGGATATCTCACTGAGGTGCGCGTAAATCCCGTCAAGCGAACCCCATTTTTTGAGCAGTTGGCTGGCAGTTTTCCCCCCTACCCCATTCACGCCGGGAATATTATCCGTTGTATCGCCTACCAGCGCCAGGTAGTCCACCATCTGCCCAGGGGTTACCCCGAACCGTTCCAGAACGACTAATTCGGTAAAAACCCGGTCGTTTTGAGGGTCCCACTGCCTGACCACCGGATCTTGGATAAGCTGATGAAGGTCTTTGTCCCCCGAAACCACCACGATCTCCAGGCCGCGTGCCGAAGCCCAGTGGGTTAGCGTGGCTATCAGATCGTCGGCTTCATAGCCTTCGAGCTCCATTTGAGGCACCCCGAAATATCGAACCGCTTTCTTGATGTAGGGGATTTGCGGTATCAGCTCTTCCGGAGTGACCTGGCGAGTAGCCTTGTAAGCCTCGGACAATTCATGCCTGAAATTTGGCCCGGGCGCGTCGAAAACGACGCAGATATAGTCCGGCCTGCGCTCGCGAATCACCTTCTGAAGCATCGTTACGAACCCGTATACGGCCTGGGTTGCCATTCCCCTGGAATTGGTCAGCCGCCGGATCGCATAGAAAGCCCTGTAGATATACGAGCTTCCGTCGATTATGAAAAACGTTTTCCCCTGGCTTCTTATCTGCTGGTTCATTCGCCTCCCGTCAAGTCAGGACTGAGGAGTGAGGACTGAGGACTGAGGAAGTGGAACGGTGTTTTTCCACTCAGTCCTCAGCACTCAGTCCTCAGTCCTCGCTCCTCAGTCCTCGCTCCTCAGTCCTCTTCCTCAGTCCTCTTCCTCAGTCCTCGCTTGCCCCTGACCGGAAGTTCCTTTGGCAGGTACTCGAGGTTGATGTTGCTCATTGCATGGTAAATATTCCCCCGAACCTTGAAATTTTTCCTGAAAAGACCCTCGAGCATATTGCGGATTTCAGCCCTCTGGCTTTTCGCGGCCGAAGGACACTTTGTCGGCAGGATGGGCAACCCGAGGTTCTTGCACACCCTGAGTATACTCTGGGCGGGAACCAGCGCAAGAGGGCGTATCAGTGTTATTTCACCGCCGAAAAACTCCTGCTTCGGCATCATGCCCGCAACCTGCGCCCCGTAGCAGATGTTCATGAAGAATGTCTCGATCATATCGTCCTGGTTATGGCCCAGTGCGATCTTCGGGCAACCCAGCTCGCGCGCTTTCCTGAAAAGCACGGACCGCCGCAGCCGGGCGCAAAGGAAGCAGGGGTTTTCACGATTTTCGGGTCCGTGTGCCCTTGGACCGTGATCAGTGCGGATGATTTCGTACAGGAACTCCTCTTGTTTGAAAAATGCTTCCAGCCGGTCCGCCGATTCCCTATCGAATCCAGGATCGACGTAGACAGCGATAAGTTCATAGCTGATCGGAACGCGTCGAAGCCTTTCGCGAAGCAGCCACAGAAGGAGCATGCTGTCCTTGCCCCCCGAGACCCCAACCGCGATTCTGTCCCTGTTTTCTATAAGCCCGTAATGGTGGATTCCCTTTCCGAGCAGCCTGCGAACTTGCTGATCCACGAAGGCCATGATTAAGAGCGCTTCTCCCTTCCGAATTTTGGCAACGGTTTATTTTAACCGATTTTGCCTTTCATTTCAGCGCATATTGCGTTTAGTTCCGATCCGGCATTCCGCCAACCGCCTCAGGACAAGTTCGAATCGTTTCCGGATTGACTGAGACAGGCTGCTTTGATATCATAAAGGTTCCCTGGAAGCGCCCGTAGCTCAGGCGGATAGAGCGTCGGACTTCGAATCCGCAGGCCGCAGGTTCGAATCCTGCCGGGCGTACCAATAAACATCGTTTCCGGGCCGCTAGCTCAACGGTAGAGCAGCTGACTCTTAATCAGGAGGTTCGGGGTTCGAGACCCTGGCGGCCCATCTGGAAAATCAAGGGGTTAGGGCAAATAAGCTGTAGCCCCTTTTGATTGCGCGCATATTGCGTGCATATTGCGTACACGGTGCAATTTCAAGCCTTTCAAAATCGGAGTCGGGGTACCACACGCCAGGACACCCTTTAAAGCCGCGATCTCGGGTCAGCCCGGTGGGCGGGTATGGCCCCGCCTTGCTAAGGAATGTTAAGGTTTGAGCCTCCGAAATCGACCGGAAGCGGTTAGGAAAGGGTTAGGATTAGAGCGAATTGCTGACCTGAGAAAACTTAAGAAAACCTTGCATTCAAGCCGCTTCGCGGGAACCACTGACAGGCTGCCGATTCACCGCAAACTTGACAAAGTTGACGGCTAAAAGAAGAGAAGAGTTTTCGAAGGCGCCCAGGAGTCCAGGAAACTGCCCTTAGTGGCTTCATGCTGCTTTTCAACCTTGCGTCCGGTGAGGTGTTTTCGGTCGTTTGCCATTTGTCTGATGCTTTCCTTGCAGCACAAACACGTCTCGTTATCAAAAAAAAATAGCCTGACAAGTCATTATGGTGTATCTTATACTGTTTTCTTTCCAGGCTGGCGTAATTCAAATGATTCGAACAACCTGTCGTTAAATATCGACAAGGGGGGAACCGGATGGTTTCAGGACAAACTGGTTACAAAGCAAAAATGCTGGCGGCGTTCATGGTGGTCATCGCTTTGTGGGCGACCGTTGCTACCGCTGATGTGAATGAAGATTTCTTCGAAGCAGTAAAGCGCGGTGATGTACCTGCCGTTGAAGGCTTCATTGCCAAGGGGGCCGACGTCAATGCAAAGACGACTGACGGCGTAACAGCGTTGATGGCTGCCTCCCAGAACGGCCACAAAGAGGTCGTGCAGTTGCTGCTCACCAAGAGTGCCGATGTCAATGCAGAGAGGACTGACGGCGCAACCGCCTTGATGGCTGCCTCCCAGAACGGCCACAAAGAGGTCGTGCAGTTGCTACTCACCAAGAGTGCCGATGTCAATGCAAAGAGGACTGACGACGGCGCAACCGCGTTGATTCTTGCCTCTCTGAACGGCCACAATGAGGTCGTGCAGGCACTGCTGGATAAAGGGGCGGACGTCAATGTAAAGAGGGCTGACGGCGCAACCGCGTTGATTCTTGCCTCTCTGAACGGCCACAAAGAGGTAGTGCAGTTGCTACTCACCAAGAGTGCCGACGTAAATGCAAAGAGGACCGACGGCGCAACCGCGTTGATGGCTGCCACCCAGAACGGCCACAAAGAGGTCGTGCAGGCACTGCTGGATAAAGGGGCCGACGTCAATGCCAAAAACAATGTTGGCGTAACCGCGTTGATGATTGTTTCTGAGAACGGCCACAAAGAGGTGGTGCAGTTGCTGCTCACCAAGAGTGCCGACGTCAATGCAAAGAGGACTGACGACGGTGTAACCGGGTTGATTCTTGCCTCCCAGAATGGCCACAAAGAGGTCGTGCAAGCACTGCTTGCCAAGGGGGCCGACGTCAATGCAAAGACGACTGACGGCAAAACCGCGTTGACGATTGCCTCTCTGAACGGCCAAAAAGAGGTCGTGGAAGCATTGCTAAATAAGGGGGCCGACGTCAATGCAAAGACGACTGACGGCAAAACCGCGTTGATGGGTGCCTCTGTGAAAGACTTCAAAGAGGTCGTGGAGTTACTGCTTGCCAAGGGGGCCGACGTCAATGCAAAGACGACTGACGGCGTAACTGCGTTGATGCTTGCCTCCCTGAAGGACCACAAAGAGGTCGTGGAAGCATTGCTAAATAAGGGGGCCGACGTCAATGCACAGACGACTGACGGCTGGACCGCGTTAATCCTGGCCTCTCAGGACGGCCTCCACGCGGTCGCGCAGGCACTGCTGGATAAGAAGGCCGACGTCAATGCAAAGCTAAATACAGGCGAAACCGCGTTGATGCTTGCCTCTAAGAATGGCCACGAAGAGGTAAAAAAACTGCTTATCGGGGCAGGAGCAAAACAATCAAAACAATAAACACTTTGCTTCAAAGTGTCCAAAGACCGAGCTTTTCACCGGTTTTCGACCGCAGCCTGTGAGTGCGCCGCCGCCGGTATGGCCGGTGGTGTGACAGGGAGGAACCGCAGGGGACCTCCCTGCTCGATGATCCGGATATGAATAAGCTATTTCATGCTCTTGGCGGCTTTCATCGGTTTGCCGCAAGCGCATTCCCCCGGTTTCTGGCTGATTGTGCCGCAATCGCAGCCAGCCCCGCAGGCGCAGACATACTTGCCGGTCGTTTTAAAAATCAGCGTCTTGCCGTCTACCGTCACGTACGCTTTACCCTTTACTACCTTGTCGATTGTTGTTTGGACCAAGTCTTTTCCGCATCCGCATTTAGCCGTTTTTTTGGACATGGTCAGACAGGGACAACCTGCGGCGCATCCGCAGACATACACTTCATCACCCTTCTTAAAGGCGATCTTCTTGTCGGCAGCGGCCGTGCCAATGAAAACGAACGCAAAAACAACAGCACATGCCAATACAAACAGTCTCTTCATGTTCCCTCCTTCCGGCAGCAAGTTGCCCACATCTTTCCCCATGCTGACAACCGTGGTCATATGGGAGTTTGCGGGGTCAGGGAAGATATACCCCACTGGCTGTCCGTACGCAAGGGCAGAGTAGTCAGGAATGGAGCAAAGAAAAATGACATCAAAGAAATGTATCCACGCAAGGCTCCCGTGAGACTTGCCTGAGGGCCACCCAATACGATGGGGCCGGGGAACGAGACCATCAGCTACGGGGAATGAGGTGTGTCCTGAAACTGCCAAAACCGGTCCCATTGACCTTGCTCTTGTATTTTTGATTCGAATATGGAAAGATTCTATGGGCCTACAAGGTGTCCCGAAAGGTTTTCAGGACGGTAGACGAACCCCAAATGCCCATCGAGATCCGTTGGCGGCCAGGTTGTGGCATTATTCAGGGCGATAGCAACGGCCCACGGGAAAAGCCGACGCAGCATGTACATACCACATGAATAAAGTTTGCCAAAGATCGAGGGTCTTTTCATGTTTAAGAATTTCAAATATAAAAGGCGACTGCTAAAAGAAGCCATCAAGTTTCTATTTAGACAAGATAATAAAGTGCACAAGGCACTCTGGTTAGATTACCCAATCAATCCTGTTCCAAGATATGGATACGGACACGAACCCCACAAGCGGATCACAAATATATTATCCGAAAGTATACATCAATACCGGACCCTTTTGAAAGAAATGTTGGCTTTTCAACACGATCTGGAAGACATTCCACTGGAGCAAATAAACGAAACCAGTCCTTTTTGGAATAATGGATGTTTCCCTGGACTTGATGCTTTAGCACTGTACTGCATAATTGCATTAATGAAACCAAATCACTATTATGAAATTGGGTGTGGCAATTCCACAAAGTTCGCCAGTAAAGCCATTAATGATCATAAGTTAAGTACAGATATAATATGTATAGATCCACAACCGAGAGTTAATATTGAAGCTATTGCAGATCAAATAATTTACAGTAATTTAGAAAGCGTTGATCTCACTATATTTCACGAGTTGAATTCAAATGATATTTTGTTTATCGATGGATCACATCGTTGTTTCATGAATTCAGATGTAACAACAGTGTTTTTGGATATACTTCCTGAACTTAAGAACGGTGTTTTGATCCACTTTCATGACATATTCCTACCATTGGATTATGCACCGAAACTCGTCGATTTATTTTATAATGAACAGTATTTACTAGCGGTTTTACTTTTATCAACACCCAAACCGAATATAGTGTTTCCAAGCTTCTTTGTTCAGAGTGACCCGGAGTTAATGAATATACTTAATCCTATGATCAAAAAGTTACCCCATACCAGTTTTCATGGCGGTTCCTTTTGGATTCGCAAATGAGTGGTCCGAACCGGGGAGCCTAAGCAAAGGCAATTCACCGCAGAGGCGGGGCATAGTCCGGTCAAGGAGAGCAAACCAAACCGGGCAGTTTGCGACATGGAATGCTTGCCGAAATTTCAGGCTCTACGGGCTGCGGATTTTCTTTCCTCTCTGAACTGCCGACATGCAACCTGTTGATGGTTCGGGGTGTCCCGAATGAACATGAACGGCCGCGGTGAACGGTTACCTGTCCCGCGAGATGAATCTCCCGCAGTCTCAATTCATGACAGAGCCATTCCTCATAGGCGGATTTCAAGAGACCCGGTCCCAATGCATCTCGCGGAGCGCAGAGTTCTTGCGTCCATCATGGCGGTTCTCTCTTAGCTTAGCCAGGTAAAGTCCTTGTGCTCTTCAGCACAAATGTCACATTCTTATGTCCACTCAGTTTTCTTATTGATATTCGGAGTGTTTTTTAAAGAATTGATTGTTGCTTTTTGCGCCCTTTCTCTGTTTAGTGCAATTCCCGCGCTCGCGCAAAAGACCCCCGACGAGCTGGCCAAAGAATCCGAGGATGGCTGCGTAGCCAGCGAATCCACAAAGCCAACCCCCCGGATGATCGTGGACAAGGTGGATAAAGCGGCCGCTCTTCTGCAATGAACGATGTCGTCAAAAAAAGGGATCGGGCTGGGTAGACTATATGTGGCCAAAACCGGGAGAGAAAACACCTTCCCTGAAGGTTTCCTACGTAAAACTGGTCAAAGTTGACGGGGAGGACCTCGTACTAGGCTGCGGCGTGTACGATCTGTCTCCGGAAGAGATTCAGAAACTCGTAAAATGATTTCAGCGCCAGCCCGGGTGGTTCCCTTACCCGAAGGGCCGGCCGTCTCCACGCGCAGTGTGATTTTCTCCGTACAGGGAGCGGACGATGACATTCAAGACAGGAGCTTTGAGCCTCAACAAGAAACTCTTCGGTTTCGTTGGATTGGCTACTTTTCTGGTGTTTTCCGCTCTGGGTGCAGGTATTTTTTTCTTTTCCCAAATCGAACAAGCCGGCCTGGTGAAAGAAAAGGTCGCTAAAACAGTGGAAAAGGTGCTCGTCGCCCTTGCGGCCCTCTCCCGACAGCAGTGATTTTCTGGCGGCAAGCTGCTGCAAAATTAGTATTAACTTTTCGAGGTTTCCTGCCGAAATACTGTCTGAATGCGGAATGATTAACCAACCGGAAGGCTTTATCATTCCAAACAGTTCATGAAAATTACCTATTTCAGGTAAAGACCATCCATCAAATCCGACCGCAAGGGTTGAGCTGAATGAGCCGAGTGGCCTGGATTTAAACAGGGCCAGGTGGTGAGAGAAAAACAGGCTCCAAACTACGAGAAAATCCCTCTGCCCGCTGATTAGAATGAGAAGGCTTTATGGCTAATAACACAAATATACTTCTTGCAACCGGCACCAATGAGATGGAAATCGTGGAATTCTACATCGATGAAATTATCGATGCGGAAGTCTATCGCGGCTGCTACGGAATCAATGTAGCCAAGGTGGTGGAAATCATTCGCAAGCCAAAAGTGACTTCTCTGCCCCAGGCGCCTCCGGGCCTTCTGGGGACGTTCCTTTCGCGAGGCAGGGTTATCCCCCTTATAGATTTGGCGGCCCAACTCGGAAAGAAAAAGCCCGAAGAGGAGATAAATCCGTTAACCATAGTGACCGAATTCAATAAATTTACCCTTGCTTTCGTTGTTTCAGGCGTGAACCATATCCATCGTTTGGCGTGGGGACACATAGAGCCTGCCGGCCAAATTCTGAACGGCATGACCAATTCGGTTACAGGCATTGTCAAGATGGAGGACCGGAACATTTTGCTCCTCGATATGGAGAAAATTCTCGGGGAACTCAATCCCCAATATGCGATCAGAGATGATGTTGAAATCACCCCCGTGAGCGTCGATCTTCATTACAAGGCGCTGATAGCGGATGATTCTTCCCCGATCAGGAAAATTCTCTCCAAAAAGCTTGAACAGGCCGGCTTCGTTATTCGGGCGGCAAGCGATGGAAGCGAAGCATGGGAATACCTCAAGGAGTTAAAGACCCTTTCACAAAAGGAAAAACGCCCAATTCACAATTACATCGATATTGTCATCTCCGATATCGAAATGCCGCAAATGGACGGCTACAGCCTGTGTCAGTCAGTAAAGCAGGACGAGGTGCTCAAGGCATTGCCCGTTGTGCTCTTCTCATCACTTATCAACGATAAACTGATCCACAAGGGGCAGTCTGTGGGCGCCGACGAACAGATAACGAAGCCCGAGGCCGCCAGCCTCGCTCAGCGGGCGGGGCAATTAATCGAACAATACAGAAATAACAGAGCGCATTAGGAGACATTTGGGTTTACGACAGCGACGAAAGGTCATGGTATGAAAAAGTTAAACGTCGCGCTCTGGGTCAAGACCTTTTTGGTATGTGTGGTTTTAATGGCGATAAACGCAGCTATCGGCGGGGCGGGTTACGTTACACTCAATAAAGTCGTTAGAGGCAGGGAGCTAAACATTACCGCCGAGAGGCTCGCGGCTAAGGTCCTCGAAACCAGGTCCCTGGAAAAAGATTATCTGCTGCGTCGTCCTGAGTGGAAGACACCACTGCCCAAGACGGTAATTCCTCTTGAAGAGTTGGGTGATTTTCTAACAATATTATTATGAAGGATCGAATCCAATGGCATACAAAGACTTGACAGCTATGGTTGTAGATGATTTTTCCACGATGCGGCGCATCGTACGAAAAATTCTGAAAGATTTGCAATTTAGAGAGGTAATCGAAGCCGAAAATGGCGTCGAGGCGCTCAGGCTTTTGGGGTCCAATAAAGTTGACCTGATCGTCTCGGACTGGAACATGCCAGCGATGACCGGGCTTGAGCTGCTGAAGCGAGTGCGGGCGGATGAACGGCTAAAGGGCCTTCCCTTCCTGATGGTTACCGCCGAGGCCCAGAAAGAAAATATTATCGAGGCGATCCAGGCCAAGGTCAGCAACTATGTTGTCAAACCCTTTAGTCCGGCAGTGTTTGCGGAAAAACTCGCCAAGATTATTCCTCAGGGTCAGTGATGGAGAGCAGACGATGGATGTAAAAATTATTAATCCCTTCCTTGCCGCGGCCATGCATGTGCTTAAAACAATGGCCCAAGTTGATGCCAAACCCGGAAAGCCCTTTCTCAAGCAGGATGATGTCGCTATTGGAGATGTGTCCGCGATCATCGGGGTCACCGGCGCGGCCCAAGGGTCTATGGCCTTGATTTTCACTGAGCAATGTATCAAGCACATTGCATCGAACCTGTTAGGAGAGCCTTTCACTCAGCTCAATCATGAGGTGAGAGACGCCGTAGGGGAACTTACCAACGTGATCTGTGGAGATGCCAGAAGGCGCCTCGCCGAGGATGGATTCGTTCTCCAGGCTGGAATACCCACGATAGTTGCGGGAAAGGGCCACACGATAACGCATATCGCAAACGGACCACGCCTTGCCGTGCCGTTCGAAACGTCTCAAGGCAGTTTCATGGTCGAGGTGGCGTTCGGAAGATAGATATCGCCCTGAAGCTGCAAAGAATTGCTGCTCCATAGCTCATACTTTTGGGACTTCTCCGGAGCCCCAATTTACTGTTGTTTCCGGAGGAAAGCCATGGCTTGGCCTTATTTTTCCAGATTGCGCACCCGATTGATTATTCTTGTCCTGCCGGCCGCTATCCCGGTGTGCAGCAGTTGGATGGAGTCAAGAGTTCGACCATTCTTGCCAAATTCCGATTTTGCCCAGGGGATCAGCTATATGGAGGGCGGGGAACGTGATCTCCGGAACTAAAATTCGCCGCTACGCCGGCCCAATCGTGACTATCCTGGTCGGTGTTGTTATTTCCCTTATTGCCTATGCCCTGATGCTGCGCTGGGACCGGCAGGTGGTACGAAACGAGTTTATACAGGAGGCGACGAACCATTTTGAGGCCATAAACAGAGATGTCGAATTCAACCTGCATACATTGTCATCGCTGAAAACTTTCTACGACAGTATCGGAGAACTCAATAGAACCGAGTTCCGAGACTTGTCAAAACATCTTTTATCGCTTCACTCGTCTGTTCAAGCAATTGAATGGATACCGCGCGTTCCTAATTCCGACCGGCTTGCCTGTGAAGAAGCTGCAAGGCGAGCTGGTTTTCCTCACTTTCAAATCATCGACCGAGCAACATCGGATGAGATGATTCGAGCAACCGAGCGCGAAGAGTATTACCCCGTTTATTTCGTTGAGCCTTACAGAGGCAATGAGGTTGCTCTAGGATTTGATCTGGCGTCAAACCCGATGTGCCGGGAAGCTTTGCAGAGGGCGCGAGACACGGGGCATGCAGTGGCCACCGGCAGAATAAAACTGGTGCTGCAAACCGCAGGTCGCTTTGGCTTCCTCGTTTTTTCTCCCATTTATCATAAAGGTTTGCCCGCAGACTCCATCGTGACCCGCAGAGAAAACCTCAAGGGTTTTACCCTCGGCGTCTTCACAGTCGATGAAATTGTTGAAAAGTCCCTGACGTATCTCAAGCCTGCAGGCATCGACATCTATCTCTACGACAGGTCCGCCGCCTCGGAAGAATCTTTTCTCTATTTTCATCCATCACGGACCAGAAAAACCTCAAATGTCATCGCAGAACCCGCTACAGATGCCCATTTTGAACACTCCAGAATATTGACTCTCCCCGACCGTGAATGGCTGGTTCTCATGAAACCGGCGCCAGGCTTTATCTCGGCGAGGGAAACATGGTATCCTCTGGAGGGCCTTTTGGCAGGGCTGCTGCTCACAGCCGCGCTGGCAAGCTATCTCATTATGCAGAAGCAGGCAAAACAGACGCTCCAAGAACAACTCAACTTTTTGCAGTCGTTGATCGACACAATCCCGAGCCCGATCTTTTACAAACATATAAATGGCCTCTATCTTGGCTGCAACACTGCTTTTGAAGCCTATATCGGTCGGCCAAAGACCGAAATCGTAGGCAAAACGGTTTATGACATCGAACCCGAAGACCTCGCCAGCGTATACCACGAGGCCGATCTCGCCTTGTTTCTTGCCCCCGGTGTGCAAAATTATGAGGCCTCGGTCCAGTATGCGGACGGTGTCCCTCATGATGTGCTGTTTACCAAGGCGACTTTTTCTGATGCTGCCGGAAAAATCGCCGGCATGGTTGGAGTCATGGTTGACATAACTGCGCGCAAGCGCGCTGAGGAGATGACTAGCATACGGCTGAGTCTATTGGAATTTGCCGTCTCGCATTCTCTCGGAGAGTTGCTCCAAAAGACACTGGATGAAGTCGGCGCCTTGACCAAGAGCCCCATTGGATTCTACCACTTTGTGGAGAGCGACCAGAAAACACTTTCCCTCCAGGGCTGGTCCACGCAGACAGTGAAGGAATTCTGTAAGGCGGAAGGCAAAGGGCTACACTACAGTATAGACCAGGCGGGTGTATGGGTGGACTGTGTCCATGAAAGAAGGCCGGTAATCCATAATGATTACTCGGCATTGTCGCATCGCAAAGGTATGCCCGCAGGACATGCCCCCGTCATCCGGGAGCTTGTCGTGCCCATCTTGAGATCGGGCCAAATGGTGGCCATCCTTGACATTGGGAACAAACCCACCGATTACAACGACAAGGACGTTGAAGTCGTCTCCTACCTGGCGGACGTTGCATGAGAAATCACCGAGCACAAACGGGCAGAGGAGGCCCTTCGGGAAAGCGAGTCCAAGTTTCGTTCCTACGTCGAACATGCTCCACTGGCTGTGCTCGTAGCAGATCGAGAAGGCCGCCTCCTGGATTTTAATCCCTCGGCTATACACCTTTTGGGCTATGAGCCCAACACTTTGTCAGGTATGAACATCCTGGACCTACACCTGGAGGTGGATCGGGAGGCGGTTCTCCGTGATTTCAACATCCTGCTCGAAAAAGGTCATGTCGAAACCGAGCATCGCATGAGAAGACGTGATGGGAGCACGACCTGGGTATCGCTACATGCAGTCATGATCACTGACCAACTTTCTTTTGCCTATTGCCAGGACATCACCGAACGCAAATGGGCGCGGGAAGCGCTGCGGGAGAGCGAAGCGCGCTACCGCAGCGTGATTGAGAATATGCGAGACGTTTTCTACCGCACTAATGAGGGCGGCGAGCTTGTAATGCTCAGTCCCTCGGCGGCCGTGCTCCTGGGATACGACTCGCTTGACGAGATTCGGGGAAGCCAGGCGGAGAGCTTTTGGATGTATCCGGATGAGCGTGAAAAAATGCTGCGCGCCTTACGGAAAGATGGTGTAGTAAGAGACTATGAGCTGACCCTTAAGAAAAAAGACGGCTCGCCGCTTTCTGTTTCGGTCACAAGCTCATTCCGCAAGGACGACCATGGAAATATCCTCGGAGTCGAAGGGGTAATTCGTGATATCACTGAGCGCAAACGGGCCGAAGAAGAGCGCACCCAACTGGTAACAGCGATCGAACAAGCCGCTGAAGCAATCATCATAACCGATACAAATTGGATCATCGACTATGTCAATCCGGCTTTCACTGCTATGACGGGCTATGACGGCATGGAGGCTATCGGCCGGCACTTGCGTCTCCTTAAAAGCGGCAAACATGACCGGGCCTTCTACAGGGCTATCCGGGAAACGCTCACCGGAGGTCAGGTATGGTCGGGACGTCTCACTAACATGAAAAAAGACGGCTCGTTGTTCGAAACGGAAGCCACGGCATCTCCGGTCCGGAACAAGTCCGGGGCTATCATCAACTATGTAGCAACCCACCGGGACATCACCCGCCAGGTCAAGCTTGAAAGAGACCTGCGGCAGGCTCAGAAGATGGAAGCGCTGGGCACATTAGCTGGAGGCATCGCCCACGACTTTAATAACATCCTTGGGGTCATCATGGGCTTCACGGAATTGGCTAAATGGGAGTTGGGTAAAAAAAATCCGATTCTTGGCAAACTCGAAGAGGTGCTCAAGGCAGCCGACCGGGCGAAAGAACTGGTGAAGCAGATCCTTGCTTTCAGCCGCAGGACCGAACAGCAAAAGATGCCGCTGCAACTCGGGATGATCTTAAAAGAGGCATTGCGGATTCTGCGACCATCATTGCCGTCAACCATTGAGATCAAAGCGGACGTGCTCAGCAAGGCGGCTGTTTTGGCCGATCCGACTCAGATGCACCAGGTGCTGATGAACCTCTGCACAAATGCCGCCCATGCTATGCAAGATCAAGGCGGAGTGCTGGAGGTAAGATTGACTGATGTCTTGGTTGAAAGCGAATTGCTTCAGTCTCCGGCGGGCTTGAAGCCTGGACATTATGTGGAGCTTACAGTCAGAGACACTGGATGTGGCATAGATCCTGCCATACTTAATTCGATCTTCGACCCCTTTTTCACCACTAAAGGACAGGGAGAAGGCACTGGGTTAGGCCTATCGGTGGTTCATGGAATTGTAGAAAGCCATGAAGGGAAAATCAATGTGGAAAGCGAGCCGGGCAAGGGAACCAGGTTCACCGTGCTCATGCCAGCTCTCAATGGTGAATGCGCACCAAAAAAAGCGGAAGCTCAAATCACTCTTCCTCGTGGGGGGGGGCTGGTCCTTGTTGTAGATGATGAGCCACAACTGGCCCAGGCCGTAGAGCAGATGCTTAAGAGTCTGGGGTACGACGTGGTCACCCGGACAAGCGGGACGGAGGCCCTTAAGCTTTTATGTCACCAACCGCTTGAAAAGCGTTTTGACCTGGTGATTACCGACATGACCATGCCGCACTTTACAGGCGCTGATCTTGCCGATGAACTCCGGGGGTTTCAACCTGTGATTCCAGTAATACTCATGACCGGCTTCAGCAAGAACATGGATGAGAAAAAGGCGAAGGATCTCGGGATTCAAGGATTCCTGATGAAGCCGATAACCCTGGAGCAACTTGCCAAAACGGTGCGAGAGGTACTTGATCTAAGAGTGGAATGAGCAGGAGAGCATGATCTAATGGACATAAGAAAAATTCTGGTCGTAGATGATGACGAAGCGATGTGTAATATGGTCACAAGCTTTTTGGCCATGATCGGCTATCCCTGTCAAAGCACCACCGACCCTGCTCAGGCTTTGGCTATACTGGAACATGATGACTTTGACCTGGTGATTTCCGATATAAGAATGGGCGGCATGGATGGTCTCGACCTTGTTCGAGAGATTCAAAGGAAATACCCTGCAATCGATACCATTATAATGTCCGGATTCACTGGTGATTACACATACGGCGAGGTTATCGAAGCCGGCGCGGTTGATTTTATTGCCAAACCGATCGCACTGCCGGAGTTTGAGGCAAAAATAACTCGGGTCAATCGAGAGCGCAAAGCACTGGCGGAATTGAAGGACGCACATGAAGCGATTAGGCGCTCATTTGCCGATATGAAAAAGGCAAACGAAAAATTATCGAGTGAAATTGCCGACAGGGAGAAGGCCGAAGCCGAACTCCAGGCTGTCAATGACCGCTTGGAAGGGGAGATTGAAACGCGAAAAAAGGTTGAGGGCGCCCTTAGCGAAAGCGAACAACGTTTCCGCTCGCTCTTTGAACACCATCGAGCCACCATGCTCATCACTGACCCGGATTCGTGTGCGATTTTGGATGTCAATGCGGCGGCGGAGCAATTCTACGGCTTTTCCAGGGCTGAGTTGTGCGCAATGCACATAGCCGAAATCAATCAATTACCCAGGGCGGAAATTGCTGAGGCGCTCCAGAGCACTGTGAAAGGAGAGAGGAATCGTTTCGTTTTCCCCCACCGGGTCCGCAGTGGTGAAATACGGACGGTCGAAGCTTATTCCTCACCTATTGAGGTGGGGGGCCGGACGGTGCTCTTTTCAATCGTGCACGACATCACGGAGCGAAAACGCGCCGAGGAGTTGATTCGCATACGGCTGAGTCTGTTGGAATTTGCCGCCTCGCATTCCCTCGAAGAGTTGCTCCAAAAGACACTGGATGAAGTCGGCGCTTTGACCGGGAGCCCCATTGGATTCTACCACTTTGTGGAGAGAGACCAGAAAACCCTTTCCCTCCAGGCATGGTCTACGCAGACAATGAAGGAATTCTGTAAGGCGGAAGGCAAAGGGTTACACTACAGCATAGACCAGGCGGGTGTATGGGTGGACTGTGTCCATGAGGGAAGACCGGTAATCCATAATGATTACTCGGCATTGTCCCATCGCAAAGGTATGCCCGCAGGACATGCCCCCGTCATCCGGGAGCTTGTCGTGCCCATCTTGAGATCGGACCAAATAGTGGCCATCCTTGGCATTGGCAACAAACCCACCGATTACAACGACAAGGACGTTGAAGTCGTCTCCTACCTGGCGGACGTAGCATGGGAAATCACAGAGCGCAAGTTGATGGAAGAAAAGATCAGGCAAACTAATGCCTACCTTGAGAACATCTTGCAAAAATCGCCCGACGCCATCGGCATCGTGGACCGACATGGAAAGTTCATCAAATGGAATAGAGCGGCGGCCGAGCAATACGGGTACCAGTTTGAAGAACTTGGAGGGATGTCCGCTTTTAGTCTCTACGCAGACAAAGATGAATTCGAGAGCATGCTGGCGGAATTGCGGCGTGAGGGTACCGTCAAGAATCATGAAATTAGCATGAAGAAAAAGGACGGTACCGTCGCCGTTTTCGGCATCTCTATCAGCCTGCTCAGAAACGAAGCGAACGAAATTATCGGCAGCGTTTCCATGTCAAGAGATTTGAGCGACATAAAGAAGGCCCTGACGGCCCTCGAAGCTTCCCATGAGCAGTTGCAACAGGAAATCACCGTGCGGCTACAGGCTGAGGCGGCGCTCAATGAATCCCGGCAGGAACTGGTAAACATTATCGACTTCCTGCCCGATGCGACCTTAGTGATCAATAATGAAGGAAAAGTTATCGCCTGGAACAAAGCGATCGAGGAATTAACAGGGGTTAGGGCATCGGATATGCTCGGCAAAGGCGATTACGAATACTCCCTGCCCTTCTACGGGGAAAGAAGGCCCATACTCATCGATCTTACCCTTAAACCTCAAGAAGAAATAGAAACGAAGTATCTGAGCGTGGAAAGATGCGACTGCGTCCTCACCGGTGAAACGTACACCCCCGCACTAAAGAAAGAAAAAGCCTGCCTTGTCGGGAGGGCGACCGTTTTGCGCGGCTCGGATGGGAGTATCAAAGGGGCAGTCGAATCCATACGCGACATTACCGAGCTCAGAAAGACCCAGGATGAGCTATGCGAGACAAATGTCGAGATGACGCAGTTGCTTGCTTCCATTCCATCCTTCCTGATTGGCTTGACCCCGGAGCAACGAATAACAAGGTGGAACCCCGCAGCGGAGAAGATATTTGGAATAAGCAGTGAAGTGGTCTTGGGCGAGCGGCTTGATCGTTGCGGAGTCAAGTGGGACCAGCTAAAAGTATCTGAAGCCATTTCCTTATGCCAAAAAAATAATGCGGCAATAAGACTGGATGGCATCCGTTTCCTGCGGCCGGACGGCAAAGAAGGTTTCCTGACCGTTTTGGTGAGTTCCATTGAAGGAGAAGGCACTGGGTCCACAGGCATGCTTTTGTTAGGCAACGACGTTACCGAGCGAAAAATCATGGAGAGCCAACTGGTTCAGGCGCAGAAGCTGGAGTCAATCGGGCAGCTCGCGGCCGGAATTGCTCACGAGATAAACACCCCCGCGCAGTACGTGGGAGATAACGCCCGTTTTCTCCAGGAGGCCTACGGCGATCTGGAACGCGTTCACGATCTTTATGATCAGCTCCTCAGGGAGGTCAGGTCCGGAAACCCAACGGAGGAACTGGTCAGAAAGATTGACGCGGCGGTCGAAGAGGCCGATTTGGAATATATCAGGCAGGAAGCCCCAAAGGCTGTCCAGCAGTCTCTTGAGGGAATCGAGCGCATAAGCAGGATCGTCCGGGCGATGAAAGAGTTTTCGCACCCCGGAACCGATGCGAAAACCAACATAGATCTGAACAGGGCAATCGAGAGCACTATCACGGTCGCCAGAAACGAATGGAAGTATGTTGCGGAAATGGTGACCGACTTCGATCCCGGCATGCCGCTTGTCCCCTGCCTTCCCTCGGAGATCAACCAGGTTGTTTTGAACATGATAATCAATGCCAGTCATGCGGTCGCAGACGCACTCAAGCAAAACGGATCGGATAAAAAGGGAACCATAACCATAGCGACCCGTGCCCTGGACGGACATGTCGAAATCCGCATAAGCGACACCGGGACCGGAATTCCGGAGAATATCAGGTCCAAAATCTTCGATCCCTTCTTTACGACCAAGGAGGTGGGAAAAGGGACCGGCCAGGGTCTGGCTATTTCTCATTCGGTAATTGTCGATAAGCACCGTGGAACGATCACTCTTGATCCCGAGGTGGACAGGGGCGCTTCCTTTATTATCAGACTGCCGCTGCAAAGCGATTCGGAGAAGTGATGAAGAGAGTACTTTTTGTCGATGATGAGCCTATGGTGCTCGACGGTCTCCGGAGAATGCTGCGGGGAATGCGAAACGAATGGGAGATGGAGTTTGCCGCAAGCGGGCCTGAGGCGCTGAAAATCCTGGATAACAAACAATTCAACGTTGTAGTTACTGATATGCGCATGCCGGGCATGGATGGCTGCCAACTGCTCAATCTCGTCAAAGAACTGCATCCCCAAGTCGTGCGAATTGTCCTCTCGGGACAACCCGACAAGGAAATGGTCCTGACTTCCATCGGGCCGATACACCAGTTTCTCTCCAAACCCTGCGACGCAGAGACCCTTAAGAGTACGGTAGCCCGTGTATGTTCGATGCGGGACCTCCTGGAGGACGAAGCCCTTCGAAAGGTGGTCTCCGGCATAGAATCTCTTCCAAGCCTGCCAAAACTGTATACAGAAGTCTTGGACGAGGTAAACTCAGAGGAGGGATCACTCAACAAGGTAGGTGAAATCATATCGAGAGATGCAGGCATGTCAGCAAAAATCCTGCAACTTGTCAATTCGGCATTCTTTGGGCTCCCGAGGCATATCACGAGCCCGGTTAGAGCAGTCCATCTCCTCGGCCTGGAAACCGTCAAATCCCTCATTCTTTCGGTCAAAATCTTCTCAATGTTCTCCGATTTGGCCGGTATTACGCTGGACGATCTTTTTCGTCACAGCCTGGCGGTCGGACTTTGCGCCCAAAACATAGCCATCCTGGAAGGCTGGGAGCAGTGGAGAAAAGATGAGGCTTTTATGGCCGGTCTGCTCCACGATACCGGCAAACTCATCCTTATGGAAAAGTTCCCGGCGGAATGTCTCAAGGTGATCGAAAGCACTGCCGGTACAAATTCCCGCATCCATGATGCCGAGCAATATATTTTCGGAACAACGCACGCGCAGGTCGGCGCTTACCTGTTGGGCATATGGGGTTTGCCTGAACCTATTATCCAGACGGTGGCCTATCACCATGCCCCTGGCAAAAGCCACTGCCGCGAACCCGACACCCTGACAGCGGTTTATCTGGCCAATATTTTCGAAAACAAAAGCGGGGCTGAAAGACAATCACTGCCCGAAGCTGATGCTGCATACCTGGAGAAGCTCGGGATGGATGACCGGGCTGAGATATGGCGTAAGTTTTGTCAAAAACGGCAGGGAGAAGACGATGCTTGTCAAGATTCTATTTGTCGATGATGATCCAAACATACTGGCTGCATTCCATCGGCAGTTGAGGAAATATTTCCCGGTTCACACGGCCATGGGTGGAGAGGAAGGGCTGAGGGCCGTGGTGGAGCAGGACCCATTTGCGGTTATTGTCTCGGACCTGCGCATGCCCGGAATGGATGGAATCCAATTCCTCTCCAGGGTGCGGGAAATCGCTCCGGACAGCGTTCGAATTATGCTCACAGGAAATGCGGATTTATCGACGGCAATCGACGCCGTGAATGAAGGAAATATCTTCAGGTTCCTGACCAAACCATGTGAACAGAAGACCCTTATTAAGGCTCTTTCGGCCGGCGTTCGGCAGTACCAGTTGATAACCGCTGAACGTGAACTCCTGGAAAAGACGCTTCGCGGCAGCATCAAAGTCCTTTCTGAAATCCTTCAGCTTCTCAACCCCGAAGCGTTCGGCAGGGCCTCGAGGATAACCCGGTACGCAAGGGAGGTTGCATCCGCGATGGGGGTCTCCGATGTGTGGCAGATCGAAACAGCGGCTGCGCTTTCCCAGATCGGGTGCGTCATGTTGCCCGAATCGGCCCTGCTGAAGCTCTATAAAGGACAGGACCTGTCAGGGGAAGAGTCTCAGCTTTTCGCAATGCATCCCTATATCGGGTCGGACCTTCTCTCCCACATTCCCAGAATGCAGACTATCGCCAAGATTATCGCCAACCGGGAGAGGAATTTCGACGCTTCAGGGTCCCCGCAGGAAGAATCGGGGCGGGGAGAGGACATTCCGCCGGGGGCGAGAATTCTCAAGGTTGTCCTTGATTTCGATATCCGTAAGTCCAGTGGAATATCCGACGGTGAGGCATACGGGAGCTTGGCAAAGAGACCAGGCCGGTATGATCCCGATGTGCTTTCGGCCCTGCGCGAAATCCTTGCTGCCAGGTCACGGGATGAGGAAAGGACCGTGATGGCCGGTGAACTGGTGGACGGTATGATCCTTGCCGAGGATGTGCGGATTATGGACGGCCGCATGCTCGTTGCCAGAGGCTATGAGGTCAATCGGACTCTGCTCGAGCGAATTAAGAATTTCTCCGAAAAGCCGGGCATAAAAGAACCTGTCCGGGTGATCGTTCCGGTAAAATTAGTTTTTGACGGCGATTGAGAGGAAAGCGCCATGGCTCATACCGTTTTACTCGTTGATGACGGTCCCTTGGTCCTCGATGGCCTCAGGCGCGCCCTTCATAAGGAAGCCTATGAAGCGTTGAGCGCCGTTTCGGCAGACGAGGCCCTCAGAATTCTCTCCCGCAAAAAGGTCGATGTGGTAGTCTCGGATGAAATGATGCCCGGCATGCCGGGGTCCGACTTCCTGGGTGTTGTGTGCAACAAATATCCGGAAGCGATCAGAATTATGTTGACCGGGCGCCCCAATCTGGATACTGCCCTTCCTTCGATCAACAAGGGGCATGTCTATCGTTTTCTGATAAAGCCGCGCAGCGGGATGGAACTTTGTATGAGCATAAAACAGGCTATTCAGCAAAGGGATCTCTCAGGGAAAAGTTTGCCCCTTCTGCAAAGCGTCCCGCGCCGGAGTACGATTCTGGAACAGCTCGAAAACCAACACCCAGGCATCACGAAAGTCAACAGGGGTAAGGATGGGGCAATAAATATCTCTTATTCTGAATGGAGTCCGCCAAATGGCAGACATAGTAACAAAGCCCTTGATTCTGTTTGTGGACGACGATCTGCATTTTCTTAACGCTGTTAACCGGTTACTGCGAAAATTCCACACCGAATGGGATTTGATCTTTGCCGAAAGCGTCGATCAAGCGATCGATATCGCGCGTATTAAGCCGCCGGATGTTGTGGCCTCGGATTATCAGATGCCTTTCAAGAATGGTTTTGACCTGGTGAGGGAATTGCGCGCATTGCCGGTCGTTCAGGACGCCACGTTTATCATTGTCACAGGCAACAAGGATGAAGCAGCTAAGCGGCAAGCGCTTGATCTGGGCGCAACAGATCTTTTGAATAAACCCGTAAACCTGGAAGATCTCGCCGCGCCAATCTGCAGTTCTTTGCGCCTCAAAGAATATCAGGACACTATCCGGAGGCACAACGAAAAACTGGAACAACCTATTCCGGCAGCCAAGACTGGGAAGTTTCCCTTATGCTTTCAGCAGATCTGGTCCGGCTCGACTTCCCCCAATCCGAACCAACCGGCAGAAACCGGCCCTTTCATCCATCCAATCCCTCAGGTGGAGCCATCCTCTGGGGGTTGGAATAACCAATGTGAAGTGAGATTAATGATTTTGTTAAGGCAGGGATTCCAAAATGCCGATCTCTATTATGTACCGTCGTATTCATGGGAGGAACAGCAATTCCAATCGTTTGTCAGTTGGGGAGATGGCGCGGCAGTGGTCACTTTGAGAAGCATGAATTTCCATTCAATACCGGAAACCGGGTTTGCATAAAAAGTGCAAAGAAAATTTACAGGAAATTCATGTGGGAGCGCCACTGAAACGCCGAACTCTTCATCGCATCTCTGACGCCATAATATTTATGTGAGGGTAGTAATGGAATCGGTAAAACTCTTAGCCCAAATAGTAATAGATACTTTGAAAGAATTCTCGATGGAAAAGCGACCACTGACTGCTGCGGCTCTTAATGAAGCTTTTTCCACAAAAAAAGAAATTTTATCGCTGCTATCCCATGGGTTTAGCGACCCATTGAACGAACAAAGAAAAGAATTCCCAAATCCCCAGAGGCAACTAAAACGTATTCAACTGAAAGTAGCTGAGGCTTCGGCGCCATCTCGAATTGAACCCCTGGCAAAACTCCAGAGCGCCTTTTTGAAAATACTCCATAGTTTTGGACCAATCATAAAGGGCGACTATGAAAAACAATTCTGCCTACTTCAGAATAAAATCAGCGATTGTGACTCTTTGGAGTCGCTGAGCATAGTTGGCGGCGAGATGGATAGCATGGTCAGCTCATTAATAAATGATACTGTTGCTGGTATAGCTTCCTCGAATGATTTTCTCGCTGATCTGAGTAATGATTTATATAAAATGGAAGAGCAGTTATTTTCATATCAGAATTACAATCGTGAATCTTATCTTTTAAGTAATGAGTTCCAAGATGACTTGCTGTTACACACCGGAGATATGGGTCATGCATTGGATGTGGGTAACAACCTTGAAGATGCCCGCCACCTGATAACATCAAAGCTCTCCGTCATCGCAAAAGCCGTTGATGTTAAACGACAGGAAGACGAAGTTAGGCTCCTGGAATCAGATAAAAAGATTACAGAACTCCAAAATAACGTCAAGACCTATAACCAGGAAATACTCCAGGTGCGAGAACGCGCAGATGCTCTGGAAAAGGAAGTGTTGCTCGATGAATTGACCCAAGTCAGTAACCGCCGCGCATATGATCTGCGGGCAAGTGATACTCTAAGGCATTATCATCGGGATGGCGTGCCATTCAGCCTTCTTTTCATCGATATAGATCACTTTAAAAGAGTCAACGACGGTTATGGACATAGTGCAGGCGACAAGTGCTTACGGGAGATAGCAAAACTCATAAGGGGCTCATTGCGAAAAACTGATTTTTTTGCCCGCTACGGAGGGGAGGAATTCATTGCTATTCTTAATGGAAGCAATGCTGAAGATGCACGAAGTGTGGCTGAGAAAATTCGATCCCGGATCGAAAACACCCGCTTCTCTTACCATGATGAGGTAATACCTGTAACTATTAGTATTGGAGTTGCCGAAGTTATGCGTTCCGACACAGATGCGGAGGTTTGCTTTTTCAGAGCCGATGAGGCATTGTACCAGGCAAAAAAGGATGGCCGAAATAGAGTCCATGTAATACTAAGTTGCGTTCAAAATCCCCCCTGCCCCCCTTTAGAAAAGGGGGGGCAACCTAGTGGCGTGCATGAATTCCACCCCGATAGAAAAGGGGGGATGGAGGATTTTGATCATCGCTAATATCAGCACCATCTTGAACGCAACTTAGCATAATTACTGATCTACCACTCCGCAAAACCCAAAATGATAGCTCGCGAGATTTCCAGTTGGCAAATGGCTCAAAGTGAGGCCAAAGCGATGGATGTCCCGATAATCAACCCGATGCTTGCTGGAGCCATACCAGGCACGACATATCGCCACGTTATTTTCCAGGTCCCTACATTCCTGGTCTGTATCTCTTGTTATAGTTTGGGCTTTGATAAAACTCGCACTGCATGCAATTTGCCAGCTTCATCGCAAAGCTCCCCTGCACTTTACCTCCGCAAAGCGTGCCCGCAATGTGGGCGCAATGGGTTCCGTGAGCCGGATAAGCCGGGCAAATTCCCAACTCGCCGGCCTTGGCGCCGCCCCTTTCTCTTCCACATTTCTTGAATTCCCAACAGTTCATTGAAGCCTCGATATGCCGTTTGATGTCTGTTATTATATAAGAATTGGTCAATCGGACGATAAACTTTAACGCAAATCCAATTCATATTTTTCCAGCTTGCGGTACAGAGTGCTTCTCGAAATGCCCAGTTTTTTGGCAATGTCCTTCCTGGTGAGACTCGACCTGAGCAGCCTCAGGATCAGTCCGCGCTCCATTTTGTCGACCGGTTCGACATCCTCTTCTGCATTCTCCGAGGACCGCGAACCGATAATCTCGCGCGGCAGAAGATCTGCCGTCAGTTTTGAGGTGTGCGCGATATTGATCATTCTTTCCAGAACGTTTTGCAGCTCTCTTACGTTTCCGGGCCACTGGTAGCCCATAAAGTATTCCAGCACCATGGAGTCAATGCTGACGATCTGTTTGCCCATCGACCTGCTGATGTTCTTTATGAAAGAGTCCACCAGCAGCGGTATGTCCTCTACTCTTTTTCTGAGCGGGACCATGCAGATCGTGAACACATTGGAACGGTAATAGAGGTCTTCCCTGAATTTGCCCTTCCTGACCTCTTCCTTCAAATGCTTGTTGGTTGCGGCAATAATCCTCACGTTTACAGTGGTAACCTTCGTACCGCCGATCTTGATTATGGATTTATCCTCTATGACCCTCAGCAGCGCGGCCTGCACCTCCAGGGGCGTTTCCCCTATCTCATCCAAAAAGATCGTACCACCGTCGGCCAGTTCGAACTTGCCCTGGCTCCCTCCTTTCCTGGAACCGGTGAAGGCGCCCTCGACATAGCCGAAAAGTTCGCTGGTAATCAGGTCCCTCGGAATGGTCGCGCAGTTAATGGCCACGTAAGGTCCATCCCTTCGGCTGCTGCTGTTGTGAATGGCCTGCGCAAAAAGATCCTTGCCCGTGCCGCTCTCGCCCAACAGAAGGACGTTAGAGTTTATCTGGGAAGCTATCTGGGCTTGCCTAACTGTTTCGAGGAACTCGCCGTCGCGCCCGATGATGTCCTCAAAGCGGAACTTCGCCTTAGCCCCCATCATTCTGGCAGCAAGAATCCTGGCCCGCTTGATCTCGTTGAGTATGATGATCTTTCCGGTTACCCTGTTCATGGAAAGGATCGGATTGCAGGTCAGGGTAAAGTCCGCATGGGAGTTCTTGAAAGATATCCTCACCTCCACGTCGGTCAGGGATTCAGTGTTGGCTATGAGTTGGATGAGGTTGGAATTCCGGCTCCAAAGCGCACCCAGGCTCCTGCCGAGAAATTTGTCTCCACCCGCGCCGAATACTTTCATGGCATTGTTATTCATAAGAGAAATAATTCCATCATTGTCGATGGCAATGATGATTTCCGGGATGGAGGAAATAACCGTCTTTTGAAAGCCGTGCGCGACCTGGATTTCTCTCAGGGCTTTTCTGTAGCGGAATTCGTTCTCTATGGCATGTGCCGAAGCCACAACCATCCCAAGTGTATGAGGATTGGCCTTTTCATAAGGGCCGGTCATATCGATGGCCCCAACCATTTCGCCCTCCGCATTATGAATTGGCGCTCCCGAGCAAGTCCATCTGCGCGAATTGATGCAGAAATGCTCACACCCAAAAACCTGGAGCGGCTTCCCCAGTGTCAGGACGGTCCCCACGCCGTTTGACCCGGCAACCTCTTCGCTCCAGCAAGCGCCCAGGACGAAATTCCCCTGCTTCACGCTTTCCAGGATATCTTCGTCCCCAACGAGTTCGATGAGAAACCCGTTGGCATCCGACAAGGCCACGATGAAGTTGGAACCCTTAACGAAACCGGAGAGATGTTCCATGAACGGGCGGCTGATAGCGATGAGTTCTCCGTTCCTTTCGAGCAAGGCATGAAGTCCCTCTCCACCCAGAACCAGCGGCACTACGGTGAGATAAGGGTCTACGCCCTTCGACCTGCACCTCTCCCAGGAATCGACAATAACGGGACGGACTCTACCCAAGTCAACCGCCATTCCGCGCAGAAATTTCCGCCACTCCGTGTAAATCACATCAAACCAGTCGGCATGATCTGACATAACGCGTTCCCTGTAGCTGCTGTGCAAAAGATTTGCTCGTAAGGGGGCAGACTTGGCTCCCGGCAGGATTTGATCTTCGAAAAAACAAAAGAGCGACATTGTCCGGGAATGAAGACATGTCCCATTCGTGTCCCAGTCTGAGGCACATGTGTCCGATTATGGGACATGGCGAATTGAACACACTTTTCGAGCAAAGGCAAGGTAATTGTGTAAGATGCTGTTGTCACAGCTTAATTTCCAAAAAGTATCAGCGTGGCATACTAAATGCTCTTTCATGTACAAAACCGACAGAACGGCACAGAACAGAGTGCAGGGATAACGAAGCCCTTCCACTCTCCTTATTTATTTGACTCCAAACAGATCACACAAACATGGGGGTGAGCATGCTTTATCCTATCTACAGGCCGAGAAGGCTCAGAAGAAACGACGAACTGAGAAGGATGGTCCGTGAGACCAGACTATCTGCCGACAGTCTCGTATACCCCCTGTTCGTGGTGCCCGGCAAAGATGTGAAGAAACCGATCCAGTCGATGCCGGGTAATTTCCAGATGTCCATCGATCATATAATCAGGGAAGTGCGAACCACAAAAGATCTGGGCATACCGGCGGTTCTTCTCTTCGGAATTCCGGATGAAAAGGATGAATTAGCATCAGGGGCTTTCGCCAAAGACGGAATAATTCAAAGAGCGGTCACTGAGATCAAAAACGAGGTCCCCAATATAGTGGTCATAACCGACGTGTGTCTGTGCGAGTACACGAGCCACGGCCACTGCGGGATGCTTCGGGGCGGCGAAGTCGATAACGATTCGACCCTCGAAGTCCTGGCGCAGACTGCATTGTCACAGGCCGTAGCGGGGGCCGACATCGTTGCCCCTTCGGCCATGATGGACGGCCAGGTCGCTGCAATAAGAACGGCTCTCGACGAAACCGGATGCGAGAACACCCCCATCATGGCTTATTCAGCCAAATACGCATCCTGCTTTTACGGCCCGTTCCGGGAAGCCGCTGAAAGCACTCCGCAGTTCGGCGACAGAAAAGCTTATCAGATGGACCCGCCCAACAGCAATGAAGCCATGAGAGAGATCGCCACGGATATAGAGGAAGGGGCGGACATCATCATGGTGAAACCAGCTCTGCCCTATCTCGATATTATCCGAAGGGCAAAAGAGCAATTCGATCTGCCATTGGCTGCCTATAACGTCAGCGGCGAGTTCTCGATGATTAAGGCGGCAGACAGGCTTGGCTGGATAGACGGCAATCGGGCGATGATCGAATCTGTCACCGCCATTAAACGTGCGGGCGCAGATATCGTCATCACCTATTTCGCTCAGGATATCTCACGAATGCTTCTGGCAAGATAGACATATTAATCCAGGGCAATCGGATACCAGGCATCTATTAACACGGCGTGTTGCTTTCCCAGGAATCTATTAGCAGCGTGCAAGGCAAATCAGGAAGGGAGAGGGTCTGAACGATGAGCGCTGAGGATACCAAAAAAGCTTTAGACAAAAGGATGAGCCTAAAGGAGTCCGTTTCCAGATTTGTTTTTGACGGATGCTCCATCGCATTCAGCGGCATGGGAGGCCAGCAGGTTGTAGCCCCTACTTACGAGATCGTAAGACAGGGGCAAAAAGATATGACCCTTATGGGGGACAGCCCTTGCGAGTGCGCGGATTACCTGGTAGGGACCGGACAGGTAAAGAGAGTGGAGGTCGCCTGGCTGGCCTTTGCAGTGGCAGGCATTAGTCCGAATTACAGACGCGCCGTGGAGAACGGAATCCCCCGCAAGATAGAAGTTCGCGAATTCTCCAACTACACGATGGGACTTCGATTCCTGGCGGGAGCCATGGGCCTTCCCTTTATGACTACAAAATCGCTTATCGGGTCGTCCGTCGAAGAATACAACGACATGATCAAGGCGATCGACGACCCGTACGGGGGCAAAAAGGTGGCGTTGGTGCCCGCGGCCACCCCGGATGTGGCAATCGTGCACGTAAACAGGGCGGACATGCTCGGAAACGCTCAGTATCTCGGTTTTTCCTCAAATGCCGAAAACATCGCACGGGCCGCGAAAAGGACGATCATCACCTGTGAAGAGATCATCTCTACCGACGATATCAAAAAGGCGCCGAACTTCACGACCATACCGCAATACGCCGTCGACGCAGTCGTGGAAGTCCCCTACTGCAGCCACCCCTGGAACATGTGCTATGCCTATGCCTATGACCTTCCATTTCATATGGAGATGATGGCGCAGATAGATAGCGAGGATGGTTTCAAAAGATGGATCGATAAGTGGGCCTTCGGCTGTAAGGACCATGAAGAATACTGCGAAAAAGTAGGATGGGGCCGCTTAAGAAAGCTCACCCAGATCGAGCGAAGGTTTTGCAAGTGCACCAGCTAGTGTCCATCAGGAAACACCTGATGAGACACTGGCAGTTTCTGTAAAAGGAGTCGCATGTGAGCAACCATATGGAAGAATACGCGGAAGATTATACGCTTCAGGAACTTTTAGTCGTCGCTGCCGCCAGAGAAGTCAAAGACAGGGAAGTCGTATTCGTGGGCGTGGGCATACCGTGCCTGGGCGCACTCGTCGCGAAGCTGACCCATGCTCCGAACGTAATCCTCGCCGTCGAGTCGGGATGCATCGGGGCCACACCTTACCGGCTGATGCTGGGAATCGGCGATAACGCCTGCGGTGAAAACGCCATATGCGTGACCTCCCTGTGGAGGGCTTTCTCCGATCAACAGCGGGGGTACTTTGACCTGGGAATGCTTGGCGGAGCACAGGTGGACAAGTACGGGAACCTGAACAGCACGACCATCTTCGGAGATGGTGACTATTACAACCCCAAAACCAGGCTGCCCGGCAGCGGCGGGGCGAACGACATAGCTATTTCCGCAAATCGGACCCTGATTATGATGAACCAGCAGAAGCGCCGTTTCCTGGAAAAAGTCGACTTCATCACATCGCCCGGCTACCTTGACGGGCCCGGGTCCAGAGAACGGAACGGATATCCGGGCAACGGCCCTGCCGTCATTATTTCGAACATGGCCATATTCCGGTTCGATGAAGAGACCAAAGAGGCCTACCTCGATTCCGTGCATCCGGGCATCACCGCCGATGAGGTTCGCAAACAGGTCTCATGGGACTTGAAGGTGTCTGCCAACCTCAAGACGACGCCTCCGCCGACAAAGAAAGAGGCTGAAATAATTAGAATCGTTGACTCCCAGAAGATTTACACCGGTGGTGGGCTGCGATCTCTTACGTTCGAAAACTACATCAACATGCTGGATTCGTCATATGAAAGACTGAAAGCCGTATTTAGCTGATAAGGTCCTGCCCGGCTCTCTATGAATCAGATTTGAGGAGATAAGAGGATGGCTAGGGAATGTTTTGAAAAGTTGTTTTCCATGGAGGGCAAAGTTGCCTTCATTACCGGTGGATATAGAGGGATAGGGCTGACCGTCGCCGAAACGTACGCTGAAGCAGGGGCCGATCTCGCAATCGTTGCGAGGAACGTGCTCGGGTGCCAGGCGGCAGCGGAAAGGCTTCAAAACACTTACGGAATAAAGGCCGCGGCAAAGTCAATGGACGTGCGCGATTCCAAATCCGTGGACCGCGTCGTTCAGGAAATTGCAGACGAATTCGGGAAGATAGATGTTCTGGTTAACTGTGCGGGAATCCCCGGCAGCGAGAAGCCTGTCATCCTGATGACCGACGAAGACCTCGACGAGGTCATGAACGTTGATTTCCGCGGCACTTTTCTGGTCTCCAGGGCGGTAGCCCAGATCATGGTAAGGCAGAAAAGCGGGAAAATCATCAACGTCTCATCCATTCTCGGAAAGATTTCGGCCCGCAACATGACCGGTTACTGCGCAAGCAAGGCCGCGGTGCTTCAATTGACCCGCGTAATGGCGCTCGAACTGATGCGGGACAACATACAGGTTAACGCGATGTGTCCCGGCTACATCCTGACCGATTTCAACAAAAATTTCTTTGAGTCCGAAACGGGCAAGGGTTTGATCAAGAAAATGATCCCCATGAACAGGGTTGGGCAGGTCGACGAACTGAAGTCTCTGGCGCTCTATCTGGCGACCTCTCCCGCATATATGACCGGTTCGGATATTTACATCGATGGCGGGCACACGATTGTGTGAGGTGGATTCACTTCTCTTTTGCTCTAAACCCATTCAGGAAAGGTTTTGGAACAGTGACCAAAGATGTCGTTTTAGTCAGCGCATGTCGCACAGCGATCGGCGATTTTCTGGGCAGTTTGAAGGACGTGCAGGCAAGGGACCTCGCCATGACTGTGGGGAAGGCCGCTGTCGAAAGGGCCGGTATCCCGCCGGAGAGCGTGGACGAGATCTGTATGGGACAGATTTATAGCGCCATGCAGGGGTCCCTGCCGGCCAGGCAGGTTGGGATGAGAATCGGCCTTCCCCTCAGGAGCGGCGCCGTTTCCGTGAATCAGAATTGTTCCTCGAGCATGAGGGCGCTGGAAATTGCGAGCCACAACATTATGCTGGGAAAGACCGAGATCGGACTGGTAGTCGGTGTGGAGAGCATGAGCAACGCGCCCTATCTCCTTCCGAAGGCTAGACAGGGGTTCAGGATGGGGACTGCAACCGTGGAGGACCATATGCTCCATGACGGGCTCGTGGACGAGCTCGTCCCCGGCCATATGGCCCTGACGGCGGAAAACGTCGCCGAAAAGTACGGCATAACCCGCCAGGAGTGCGATGAGCTCGCTCTTTTGAGCCACCGCCGCGCAACCCGCGCCATCCAAGAAGGGACCTTCCGGCGGGAGATCGTGCCGATCGAAGTGAAGGTCAAGAAAAGCATTGAGGTCTTCGACACGGACGAGCATCCGATCCAGGACGCCAGTATCGAAAAGATGAGCCGTCTGAAACCCCCTTTCAAGGAAAACGGGGTCGTAACGCCTGCTAATGCCTCCGGCATAAATGACGGGGCATCGGCAGCGGTTCTCATGTCCCTGGACAAGGCAAAAGAGCTGGGTATCCGGCCCCTCATGAAATTGATCAACATTTGCAGCGAGGGCTGCGACCCCAAACTGATGGGCATAGGCCCGGCTTTCGCCATCCCGAAATGCATCAACCAGGCGCACCTCCAGTTTGGAGATATCGAGTACTGGGAAATTAACGAGGCATTCGCAGCACAGTGGCTCGGGGTTGGAAGGGTACTCGAACGCGAGTTCGGCATAAAGCTGGACCTCGACAAGGTAAACAACAACGGTTCCGGGATAGCCCTGGGACACCCGGTGGGAAGCACCGCGCTGAGAATCATCGTGACCCTCTACTACGAGATGGAGAGGCTGGGCCTGAGCATGGGCGGGGCTTCTCTTTGCGTAGGCGGCGGACCTGCCATGGCGTCTTTGTGGACGAGAGAAGTCTGATTTTGTTGCAGGGGGAGGCCACGAAGCTCCTCCCTGCGCCTTTGCCATAGTCCCAGGCCGCAGAGGGGTGCTTGCCCGGCTGGAAACGCAAACGATCTGAAGCAATTTGGTTACGAAAACCCGGGGCAGATGAGGAAAAGAATAGCTTTGAAATACTGCGGCGGCTGCGATCCAGGGTTTGACCGGGTGGAGTATTTCAAGGAAATTCAAAATGCCGCCGGTGACCTGATCGAGTGGGTCACCCTTGATGACCGGGACCTGGAAACCGTTCTCGTCATCTGTGGCTGCGACACCGCATGTCCCATGGAAAACATGGTTCTTACGGCCTGTCGAAAAATAGTATCGATCAGGGACAACAAACGTAATGCAGCAGAAATTGTCCAAAGTCTTTTGAGCGAGGGAAAATCATGAAAATCAAGACCAAAGAAGATTACATCAACAGTTTGAAAGAACAGAAAACACTGATCTACTACAATGGGAAAAAAGTCGAAGACCGCACAACGCATCCCGCTTTTATCCCGCACATAAATTCCGCGGCCAAGACCTACGAACTCGCCCTCATGCCCGAGCACGAAGACCTCCTGACCGCAACGAGCAGCATCACCGGAAAGAAGATCAACCGGTTCACCCACATTCATTCATCGGTGGACGACCTCATAAAAAAGGTCCAGATGCTGAGGGTGATCGCGCATGAAACAGCGAGCTGTTTCCAGCGATGTGTGGGATTTGACGCTCTAAATGCTCTTTACATGACCACTTTTGAAATTGATGAGAAATGCGGTACCAAATACTTTGGCCGGCTTCTCAAGTACCTTGAAAGAATTCAGGATGAGAACTTCATGCTGGTTGGTGGAATGACCGATCCAAAGGGTGACCGATCTAAGCGCCCAAGCCAGCAGGCAGACCCCGATGTTTTTACCAGGGTTGTCGAGAAAAGAGAGGATGGGGTTGTCATTCGCGGCGCGAAAGCCCACCAGACTGGCGCTGTGAATAGCCATGAAATAATGATTATGCCCACCCAGGCTATGGGCGAAGGCGACGAGGCTTACGCCATAGTCGCAGCCATACCCCTCGATGCTCCCGGCATCACGATGATCTTCGGCCGCCAAACAAACGAGGAAAGGAAGTTCGAGTGCGGTATAGACGCCGGCAACTGTGAGTTTGGCATGGTCGGCGGTGAGGCCCTTATCGTGTTCGAGGATGTGTTCGTTCCCTGGGACAGGGTCTTCATGTGCGGCGAAGGTGAATTTTGCGGGCTTCTGGTCGAAAGGTTCGCCACTCTTCACCGCCAGAACTATGGCGGATGCAAAGGCGGAGTTTCGGATGTCATCATCGGCGCAAGCGCGCTCGCGGCACAGTACCAGGGTACCATGAACGCATCCCACATCAAGGACAAACTGGTGGAAATGCTTCACCTCTCGGAAACGGTCTATGCGGGTTCGGTGGCCTGTTCCGCGCTGGGGTCCAAAACGAAGAGCGGGGCCTACTACCCTGACCCACTGCTTGCCAACTGCACCAAGCATAATATCACCCGTAACATCTATGAAATATCGAGGCTTGCCCATGACATAGGCGGGGGCATTATGGCGACCTTGCCCTTTGATGCAGACCTGCGAAGTCCGGAAATTGGGAAGTATGTCGAGAAATATATGCATGGTGTCGAAGGGGTCTCCACCGAAACCAGGATGAAGGTCCTGAGATTGCTGGAAAACATGACCGGTGGGACGGCACTTGTCGAAAGCATGCATGGTGCAGGCTCGCCTCAGAGCCAGAGGATCATGTATCAAAGGCTCGGGAAGCTGGGCGAAAAGATGAAGTTTGCGAAAAAGATCGCCAAAATAAAAGACTAACTTTTTACAACATCTATGCAAAGGAGGCAAAAGTCCGGATAACCGATCCACCTGATGGTCATGTGAAGGGGTGTTGTAGCAAAACATCAGACCCATAAGGGAGAATGAAGATGGCTGAGCGCATTAAAACAGTATGGGGATACCGTCACTTAATACTCGGCATTATATGGCTGCTTTACCTGATCAACTATTTTGACCGGATTAGCGTACTTACATTCCTTCCCTACATTCAAAAAGACCTCCAGTTAACCGCTGTTCAAATCGGGTGGCTGGGATCGATATTCTTTTTCGGCTACTCGCTTGCCCAGTTTTTGGCCGGATACCTTGCCGACAGAATCGGGCCGAAAAACACGATGAACATCGCAATCTGGGTCTTCACCCTGATAACCTTTATCACCGGCTTCGTTCGAAACTATACGCAGTTCATTATTCTTCGCCTGGGTCTGGCGGTCGGCGAAGGACAGCACTTTGCGCCTGCCATGAGAATGATTGCGAACTGGTTCCCGAGAGATGAAAAGGGCCGGGCGAGCGGCTTCTTTTCCACGACGTGGGCGGTTGCTCCCGCAATCGTACCTATTCTGGTCACTCAGCTTGCCGCCGCTTTCTTTGGCGGAGCATGGCGCCCGGTGTTCTTTATACTGGCCGTTCCGGGTTTTTTTGGCGTGTTTCTTTTGTGGAAGTTCACGAATGACTCCCCCAAAGCGATGTACGAAAAAGGAAAAGTGAAGAAGGAAGAATACGACATGATCACGGCCTCCGTAGACGTCGAGGCCAGCGAGCACGGGAAGACCTACAGCTCCAAAATCTTTTTGACCGACGTCCAGTTCTGGCTCTATGTCCTGGGACTTTTTATCATGCTGATGATTTACTGGGGAATGACCACCTGGATCAGCACGTTTCTGGTCAAGCAACATGGCTTGAACCTGAAGACCATGGGTTTTTATGCATCGCTCCCGTACGTCGTGGCCTTCTTCTCAATGTATCTTGGCGGAACGATGGCTGACAAGTGGTTCGGGGGAAAGCCCAAGATCGTAACTATCATCTCTTTCCTTGGATGCATTCCGGCCCTAAACATGATCGGGCATGTTTCCAAGGGCAATACTTCAATGCTGCTGCTCTGCCTGGCGATCGGCGGTTTTTTCGTCAACCTGGCGTGGGGCATGATGTATGCCTTCCCCTCATGGCGTTATCCAAAGGAACTGGTAGGCCGTGCGGTCGGAGTCTCAAACGGTATCGGACAGTTCGGGGCTTTTTTATCGCCGATGATTGCGGGTTATCTTGTCGTAACACTCCCTGACAACTCGTTCAACTTCAGCAATGTTTTCCTGTTCTGGTCGATACTGGCAGTGGTCGGAGCAATCGGTATCGGGTTCCTGAAGGAGAAGTCCATTCTCTAAATTGAACTGATTCGCGGCGCAATGGCCAATTCTCCGCGTCCACCGGAACTCAGCCGCCGGGAAGGGCCAGGAACTGCCTGGCGTATCCACGTCCGCGATCTCGTGTTGGCATCTTCCGCACTGCTTCTCGTTTCTCTTGATTACTTTGACGTTACACTGCTGAAATGAGGAAATTTCAGAGGTTGGCAACGCCGGGGAGAAGTACGCCACCCCGAGATGCCCCAGGGGAAGTCATTTGATTCCGATGGACACAGCTAATCGCACTACTCGTTTTCTTCCAGCAGACAGAGCGGCGGATATTGATTCAGCGTTTCAGGGGCCGGGGCAAGTTCGCATTCTTTGAACAAACGCAGATGGCACTGGCGGCATCGTTCCGGGTCGAGCCGCGGGACTATTTTTTCGAGGGCCTCTTTTTTGGAGACAAAAATATGCTCTTGGCCGAACCTTCTGAGGCACTTTCCCCGCTCCAAGGTCTTTAGGACCGAATCCTTTAACGAGCACAGATAAAGCTGTCTACCTTCCAGATACATCGAACGGCTTTCCTCGAAAAGCATTGCGCATCCGGACACGTCGACGAAATTGATGCCGCCTCCTACGATCAGGATGTGACACTGCTCGGGGTTTTGCTGCATTGTGTTGTGCAGCATCTCAGATATGTGATTCGCCGCGCCGAAGAATATGGAACCGTCAAGCCGGATGATCTTGAGTTGAGGGCATTCACAGATCTGCGGTTCACTGGCATCGGCTGATGTGCTGAAGGCGCCGGTATACCTGGGAATCACGCTTGTAAATTGAGGATGAGAGGTGCGATTGAGATAGAGAAGCAGTGACAGCATGACTCCTAAAAAAATGGCGAATTCGAGGTCCAAAAACAGCGTCGAGAAAAAAGTGACAATCATTACCGCCGATTCCGATCTGCTGGCCGTCCAGATCGCCCTGATCTGACGCAGATCGATGAGGTTGTAGCATACCAGCAGCAATACGCCGCCCATTGAGGCGATTGGAAGATACGCAGTCAAGGGTGCGAGGACAAACAGCGCCATAAGAAGAATCAATGCGGCGAAAACGGCTGCGATCGGCGTCTTTGCGCCTGCATCATAGTTTACTCCGGTGCGAGTGAAGGACCCCGAGGCAGCGAAACTCGATAAAAAACTTCCCACGACGTTTGAGAGCCCTTGCCCGATAAACTCCTGATTGTTGTCTATCCTCTGATGGGAGAGCGTGGCGATGGAGCGCGCACTGGAAATTGCCTGAGCAAGTCCGAGCATCGCCACCGCCATAGCACCGGGGACGAGCTTGCGTAAAGTGCCGATTGAGAGGTCGGGCGGCGAAAACGGAGGCAGGCTAGCCGGCAGGGCGCCTACAAAATGCAGGTGATGGGGTCTCCCATCTATCAGCACGGCAAGGATGCCTCCGAGCGTCATCGCTATGGCCAGCCCGGGCCAGTGGGGCCGGAAACGCCTCAGCAGCGCGGCCGCCACGAAGGTGACCAGAGCCACCAGAAGCGCGTAGGGGTTGGTCTGAGGCAGCACCCTCACGAGCTCTGTCCCTATATCCAGGACAGAGCTTCCCTGCACGGCAGTAACTCCCAAAACATGGCTTAGCTGGCTGATTCCAATGAGCAAGGCAGCCCCCGAGGTAAATCCCACCAATACCGAAAGCGACACGAAGTTAACCAGGGCCCCCAACCGGGCAAGACCCAGCAATAGTTGGAAAGCGCCTGCAATCAAAGTCATAGTGAGAGCCAATTTGATGTACTGACTGGTGAATGGGACGGCCAGAGTGCTGACCTTCGAGAATATGACAACTGATATGGCCGTGACAGGACCGGAGATGAGGTGAAAAGACGACCCGAAAAACGCGGCAATAACCGCCGGCACGATGGCGGCATAGAGGCCGTACTCCGCCGGCATTCCTGCAATTAAGGCGAAAGCGATCCCCTGGGGAAGAACCACAATCGCGTTTGTGACCCCAGCCATCAAATCCGACTGCAGTGTACGCCGATTGACTGAGGGCCACCATTGAAGGAACGGAAATATCCGTTCCAGCGATCTACGCTTCATAAATCCATACTCCGAATTCGCTTCTTGAACGTGGAGCACTCCTCCACATTGGGATGAGGAACAGTTAACCTGTAATATAACCGCCTGCATGAAGCCAAGCAACAATGATCCTTCCCCCGTTTTGTGAAGTTCGAATGAGGTCAAGATGCTCCTTCTGGGGTTGACAAAAAATAATAAATGAGCAGCTTTAATCCGGCCCATGCGAGGTCACCTGTTTTGCAACTCGTTTAATAGACCGGTATGGCGAATTCAGCCATGTCCTGCATGAAAGGCATTTGCTAATTTCTGCCAGAGACCGAACCACAAGTGCTCGTCATATAACCCTTACGGGAAAGCTCGGTTTTGAGAAGGAAAACCCGCAACGCGGTAATTTTGTGAAAGCGCTCCAAAGGAGGGTTCAACATTTTTCCGAGCAGCAGGATGATATTTTCGTCAAAAGCATTTTGCAAAGTCGGGGTGGGAGCCCCGCTAAACGCAAGAAACCGTTCAGATGAGAAAGATTTTCACCTGTTTTCCCTATTCCTACCGAATTAGTAGATTTTATTATTGACTCTGAATTATGCTAACGATTATCATCCGGTTGCAATTATCCAAACCATATACCTCAACTTTCATAGATACCCGAAGGAGTAGTTATGAGAAAAATAGTCATTCTGGGCTCCGGGGCGGGGGGCACGATGGTCGCCGCCAACTTGCGGAAGGAATTGGCCGACGACGAATGGGCTATCACGGTGATCGACAAAGAGGAGCAGCACCACTTTCAGTCGGGATATCTTTTCATACCTTTTGGAATCTACTCCAGGGAAGACGTTCTGAAACCCAAGCGGGACTTCATTGCCAAGGGTGTTGAATTTGTGATCGACAAGGTGGTCAAAATCGATACGGACCAGCGCAGGGTTGAAACTCTGAAGGGAAACAAGTACGGCTACGACTGGCTGGTGATTGCAACGGGCTGCCGGATCGTTCCGGAGGATGTCGAGGGCATGATGGACGTATGGCAAAAGGATATCTTCGACTTCTACACCCTCGAAGGGGCGTTGGCGCTGCGCAAAAAGCTAAAATCCTTCAATTCCGGAAAGCTGGTGCTCAATATCGCAGAATTCCCCTATAAGTGTCCGATCGCTCCCATAGAATTCGTCTTCATGGCCGATTGGTTCTTTCAAGTCAATGGCGTCCGGGACAAGGTGGAAATCGAATTCGTTACTCCGATCGACAACATAAAACATCAAGGTGACTCCTTATTTTGACTTGGCTAAAGTGAATCCCAATGAAAAGACAATCGAATCCCACAAGGGGCAAAAGGTAGGCTATGACCTGCTGGTGTCCATACCGCCCAATTTCGGGGACAGCGCCATCATGGACTCCGGTTTGGGAGACCCCATGGGGTACATGCCGGTGGACAAACAGACGCTGAAAGCCCAGAACATGGATCGGGTCTATGTTTTAGGAGACGCCTCAAACGTACCCACGTCCAAAGCGGGATCAGTGGCCCATTATATGTCTTACACCGTTGTGGAGAATCTGCTTCGCGAAATAGAAGGCCAAGGCCCGGCGCCGACTTTTGACGGCCATGCCACCTGTTTTCTGGCTTCAGGTTTTGAGAAGGCTATATTGCTCGATTTCAGCTACACTGTCGAGCCACTACCCGGCAAGTTCCCATTCCCGGGATTGGGGCCGTTCAGCCTGCTGCAGGAAACGTTCGGCAACCATTGTGGCAAGATGCTCTTCAAATGGGTTTACTGGAACCTCATGATGAAGGGGCTCGAGTTGCCGCTCGAGGCGCAGTTCAACATTGCGGGCAAGATAAGAAAGGTAGCCGCCTAGCCTGGAGGAACCGGTCATGAATGACGAAAGTTTGATTCTTCAACAACTCGATCATATGGGCAAGGAAATCTCTACATTAACCGATTCCGCCAGATCGCTGCAAGAACTGCGAGACGACATCTCGCCAAGGGTAAACGAAGCGGTCACGGTTTTGATCAAGCAACTGGCCGAAGTGGAGGCGGATTGCACGCTCGAAGATGTGGGATGCCTTCTGAAGAACGTGTTGAGGAGTGTTCGAAACATCAACTGGTCCCTGGACCAGCTCAAGAGCCTCATCGATTTTCTGAGGAGCGTTGAACCCCTGCTCAAGTCCAGCGTGCCTGAAGCGATTTATCAGCTCGATCAGTTGGAGCAACATGGGATCTTTCAACTTATTTCCGCTATGCTCGCGGTCATGCAAAAAATTGCCCAGACTTTCACTCCGCAGGACTTCGAGCAAATAGGTGAGGGCCTGGTGCGCCTGGTGGGTGTAGCCAAAAAACTTACCTCGCCAAACGCCCTGGATCTTTTGGACAGGGCCGCGGAAATCCCTGCAAAGTTGGATTTGTCCCATGCGAAGCCGGTAGGCGTTTTCGGCGCGGCGTTTGCTATGCGCAACCCTGAGGTCAAGCAGGGAATGGGCGTTCTGCTGGAAATTACAAAGGGACTCGCGCTGCTCAAAAACGGGGGTCAGGTAGAAGGGGAATCGTAGGCAGCGACTCAAGACACCGAGGCAGGCTTACCGCCCACCAGGTCTCCCGCGAACGCCCAACGCGTATGACTTCCGCCTAAAGGCGGTAAGAGGAATGACCAGATTAGACGCATTCAGGTGTCGGCCTTCCGCGCTCCGCGAAGTACCTTCCGCCTTCGGCGGTAAGTTGAATGACCAGATTATCGCGAAGTGTTAAGTACATCGTGAAGGGTTGTATATAAGTCTGTCATACGAGGGGATGATAGCTGCAAACAGCCCTTATCAACGTAGCGTGGAGGAGTTGTCCGTGCCTGGATTGACCCTGGAGAAGGTTTCCGGGCTGCTGGGGGTTGAAATTATCCACGCCGAGCCGTGGCAGATTAAAAAGCTCTGCCGGTGGGTTGAAGGAATCCTGCGTAGTCGAGGCGAAGCTTATCTCCGGGAGAATCGCACTGAGATCTTAGGCCAGTGGGAGCAGTACATGAAAAACGAGTTCAAAACGTGCGCCTGAACACGAAGCGGGAAGCAAAACACACACCGGCAAAGGAGGAAAAAATGAGTGATCCTGGATTCGTATGTGCAGCCTGCGGTAAGGAATATGAAGGTGATACCACCAATGTCATGACGGAATGCAAGGTCTGTTCACGATTGCATTGCGCCGAGTGCGTCGACGAATTCGGTCAATGCACTGAGTGCGCTGAAACCAAATCAGACAAAAATTGAAGCGGGAAGCGGGGATCAAGACTCCCGAAGCCGGTGAATGTAGGCTGCCGGTTGCCCTGAGAGCCCATCCAGCGCCTTTTGAAGATGGATTGAATTGCCGTACCCGAGATCCCGGGGCAAGATGCAATAATACCGGCATTCCTCCAGTGATCCTTCGGCACTGTTAAAGAAACGCGCCTTATCCGCCGCCGTGTATTTCCGAGACCCCTCGGCAATATTCGCCGGAATGGACACGGCCGCGCGCCGGAACTGGCTGACCATGCCGAATCGCTCATCCGCCGGGAAGTCCGCTGTCAGGCGATAGACACCAAGCACGAAGGCATGCGAATTCTTCCAGACCTCCAAGTCCTGAAACGTTTTTGACGGAGTCTTCATTCCTGCTCCCTGTAACACAGGAAGCGGGTCCATTTGGCGGCCCCCAGGTCGAGCGACCTAACGCGGGGCGAATATCCCCCGGCCCTCAATTTTTCGAAAGGGACAGAACAAAGCTCAGTGCATATAAGATCAGTCTATTTCTGCCTAAATCCAGCAGTGTCCGGTTAGCGTCTTGCATACTCCGGTGGCCGTGGCAAAGAGCGTGGGAATGATTCCCGGGCTGTTGCCCAAATGCGTTCCTCCCTGCACTTTTTAGCCGCTAAATTGAACTAACCTATTATTTTATCATATTTAAGGATCGAAGCTCAGCTTGCTCCTTTTAGCGAGTCGGCCAGAAGCATGGCGGAACTCAAGGAGGACATACGTCCGCTGGTCAACCAGGCATGCCAGTCTCTGGTCAGGGAGCTGCGGACAATGGAGACCCGAGTTCAGCTCGAAGACCTTTTGCTTCAGATCGAAGACGGGTTGGTCGTTTTGTTCGGGTTGGCCAAGAAACTGGGCCACCCGAGGACCAGGGCGTTCTTTGAGGTTCTGACGGATTTTCCGTCAGAAGTAGATTGGACTCAGTGCAAGCGGGTAGGGCCCATAGGGCTGATTTCCGCCATCCGCTGTTCCGAGGTCCAGGATGGCCTGGGGGTGATTATGGAGTTTACCAAGGCGATTGCCAAAGTGAAGGTGCTGAAGGACGGCGCCACCGAACAGTAAAAAAGAATTTCTTATCCGTGGAGAGAAAAAAGACTCCCTGACTCACTATCGCCACCGGAGACTAACAAATCCCCCCTGGAGGCGAGGGATTCGCCGATGATCCGCCCTCAATTCGCCCACATACAGGGGAAAATTATTTTCTCCCCCCTTTCCTTCAACAAAGGGGGGAGATTCAGCCTTGACCCGCATGGGGGGCGCCGGCTAGAACTTGTACTGCACAAGCGCTTCGATCACATGTGCCGTGTAATTATTGTAGAACCCCTGCAGAGTATTAAGGGTCTGGTTCCCCACCGGGGCTCCCGTGTCACTGATTCCTTGCAGGTAAAGCGTTTGGTACGCGTTGGTCATGTTGAACTGCTCGAATATGTACCCCACTTTGAATGCCACGTGCTTGTCGTAGTTGTATTTGAGCCAGGTATCCACATGAAAGATCGTTTCATCCAGATTGGGCATGAGCGGGTTGTGGAAATCCGAGTTCGACCAGGAGAAGTTTGCGCTGGTCGTCAGGCTCAGCTTCTCGGGAACGAGCACAACGTCCGCGCGGGCGGTTACAGTGTCATATGAATCGGAGGTGAGTAAAAGGGGGCCCGAATCGCCCAGGACCGGGCCCAGGTTCGGGGCGGCAACGGCATTATCGGCGAGTTCTTTAGTGCTGCTCTGTTCATGGTCGTATCCGAGGCTGAGCGCGATACCTTTACACGGCGTCCAGCTCACATCCGCTCCGGCCGACCAGCCATTGTCGCTGAGCAATCCATAGCCATTGTTATCAAACGAATCGGTGTAGAGCGTGAAATTGGTTGAGAAGGTTACATTGTTCAGGGGGAGTAGCTCTGCAACGAAATTGACGAGGTTCCGTACGTCGCCCCCTGAGTAGGATTTGTAAGTTAACACACTCGAAGACGATATCGGTGACGGCATCTCCAGGAAATTACTCCCGTTCCGGTTTGAGTACGCATAGCTGGCTATCAGGTTCAGCCAGTCACAAGGATATACCCTGAACTGCACTTTGGGCGTATTGGTCGAGGTAGATCCCTCATTAAAATCGCGGTCGACCGAGTCGTAAGTGTATCCGAGATCGACAGCCACCTTGCTGTTGAATTTATAGTCGGCGCCGAAGTTGACAGCCTGCCGCAAATACGAATACTGCTCCATCTTGAGAAGAGGCAAGTTCACGCTGTTCGACCCATAGAATGCATTGATCAAAACGGGATTGTTCAGGTTGTCGTTCTGAAAATCATAAGCCCTGTACGAATACCTTACGGTCAACTGGTCGGTCGGGCGGCTTACGCCTAAAAGATCCCCGGCGAAAGTCGAAGCGCTGAGGTTCGAATTGCCCATTGAAGTATTCGCGACGCCAACGGGAAAATTCGACGGGTACAGGGTGCTGCCGTTGGATTGAAAAACGGGATCGTTCTGGGTCAGCCAGCCGTAGGTAAAATTGGCGGTGAGTCTTGTATTGGCGTAGGAAGGCAGGTTCACCGCCCCCGTAGCGTTAATGTACTGTGCCAAACTGCTGGGGGGCAGGGATTGCCAGCCGGTAGCCGAGGCCGGGTTCGCATTAAACTCTTTGAAATCATCGTCAAATTGCGAAAAGTAATAACCCAGATGAAACTGATACATCTGTTGAACGTACTCTGCTCCAAGGCCCAGGTCGTTTTGCGTAAAAGCCGTCGGCTGGAGATTGGAGGTATAAGCATAGGCGTTTGGTGGGCCTTGGACGATGGCTGTCGACGGGAACTCGCCGTTTCTTTTCAATAACTGGTAATCCGCATAGATGTCGATGTCCGGTGTTGGCGTGTATTCACCGCTGAACCGCAGTCTCTGCTCGAGGATCATGATTTGGTCTACAGTGGGATTTACCGTCGAGTAAAGATGTTGGAGCTGGTCATACTCGATTTCCAACTTGTAACACCCGATTCTGCCCGCCTGGAGAAGGAAATCCTCCCCTACTTCTCCCGGCCTGCTCATAAAGAATCTATAATAGTCGCTGGCGTCTTTATTCGTCAGCGACAAATTCAATTGGTCCAGGAGAAACCCTGCGGGGTAGGCAGTATACTCTTCAAAATATCCCCGGGACACGTGGTTGGGTTGATCGATGAACATTCTTCCCCCCAATGAGATGTCGCCGCTCAACGTGTAATCACCCAGGGTCACTTGAGCGCCCCCCCCCACAGAGGTCAAGGGGAGAAACATGACTGCGAGAAAAACGACCAGGATTACTTTTTGAATCTTCATCGCTCCCCCCTCCTTAGTGAAAGAATAAATTACCGTTTATATTATTACTGCCATGTATTTGCCGGTGACAGTTGAGACACCCGGACAGCGCTGCATTCGGCCTTGGGGCCTGCCGCTTCCCACTGACCAGGGGCTGTAAACTCAGCTCGTGAAAGGTAACGTGGCACTCCCGGCACAACCTGATAGGAGGGGCCTTCAGCAGGCTGGGATATGCGCTGCCGTGGGGCTGATGGCAGTTGAAGCAATCCTCCGTTACAGGAGGGTGCTGAAAAATGCGCGGACCCCTATACTGTGCGTGACACGTAAAGCATAGCTCTTTATTGGAAAGTCCCCTTACGAGCTTCGGCGAAGTAGTCCCGTGCGGGTTGTGGCAACTCGTGCATTCCATTTTCCCCTCGCGCAGGGGATGATGCGAAAACCGCAGCTCCTCCGAGACTTGCTTTTTATGACATACATTGCACGTATCCGATACGGTTACACGCTTGAGTTGATGGCGGGCATGAATTCCCGGTTCCGTGTGGACCACATGGCACTCCGTGCACCCGACGTCCTTGACGTCATGAGCGCTTCCCGGCCAGAAAAGCCTCTCCCTCTTTTCATGACACTTCAGACAGACGTCGTTGCGAAGAGGAACAGGCGTCTGCGATCCCTTCGTATATCGAATCATGCCGGCGAATGTCTGGCCTCCTGAAGCGGCATGCTCCTTTGCCGGCCCATGGCATGTTTCACACCCCAGTTTTTCCGCAGCATCACGGGGATGATTCAAAAACAATATCCCCATGGTTGTCTTTGGGAACCGATCAAAGACTCCTTTTTTTAGCATCTGGTGACAGGCCTCGCATGTTTCCACGCCGGCATACCCTTCTGGGGCCTCTTTGGCCTCTGTCGCCGGTGCTTTGACATCTTTTGCCGGTGCTGTTGAGTAGGAGAAAAGAAAAACCAGGATCAGAAAGACAAGGGTCAGTCCCGATATAAGGATTCTCCGCATAGTCTCCCCCTCGATTTGAATTTTTGGGTTATTGAAGTTTTGAAACTCGGCCGTTGATCAAATAACGCCAAAAAACTGGAATATCTCAAAAACTGCCAACACGGCGCCGTTTCAGAGCATGGCAAGGCTCTCCCCCCCAGACATAAACGGTTGTCATCACACACCGATGGTCTGGAAATAAGGAGAGTGGATTTGATTCCTGCCTCATCGCAGGGTGATGGGATCGCTGTTCTTAGCCCCTGTTTAGCCCCTGTTTAGCCCCTGTTTAGCCCATCGTAGACCTTAAAAACCATTAGCCAACCAACCTGACAAGAAAATCCTCGCCAAGCTACTTGTTACAAATTTTTATGTCAATAATCTTTTATTCCGTCGGAAAAGATAACGGTCTTGGCCTTCGCTGCACTTCAAAAAACTGAAACGCGGTCGCGGGCAGGATCCAGCGCCGCTCACCGCGCCTAACCCCTGCCGGCCGGCCTCGGGCTGGCTGCGGGTAGCCTGATTCAGAACACATAACTTAACTGTGAACTATCCACCGGTATGGAACCAGTCCTGAAGCACCGGCAACCACGTATACTCAGAAACGCGGCTCCAACCCACTGCCGCCGGCCGGAGAGCCGCAGCAGTGGGAGGATCAAACGTTCACTTACGGAATAGAGGGGTACGTCAACGTACCCCAGTTAAACGTCCGGTAGTCGGTGAATGGGCGACCTCCCGCCGGCCGATCGCCTGTCGGGGCGCCCCCAAGCGCTGTTATGGAATCCTGGAGAATCTCAACGACATAATCGATGTTATGTATATAGCTGTGTGGCGCCACATTCGAGCAGGACATCATATACAGATCGAAGGATGCGGCGAGCTGGGCAGGCGTAAAGCCGGTGGCTGAGGCCCCGGTCGCGCAATTGACGAACGAGCACGAAGTAGTATTGTAACAGATATTTTCCGCATTGAACTGTTTGACGACGTCCCCGACCAGACCCGAACAGGACGTCGCGCCCGAGGCGCAGGTCCCATATGTCGCCGTCCCCTGGGGAGCGCCCCCGATCTGTTCGCCAACCGTTGGAGCCTGGGCGAGGCTCAGGCTGCTGCTGTACTGCTGGGACGCCGGGACCTGATCGAAACTTGTGACGTTCGTGCCATGACACTTCTGGCAGGTGAGGACGCTCGGCAACCACGTATGCCCGCCGGTCGTTCCACTCGAATCGCTGGCCGTATCCATGTGGCACCCGTAGCAGTTGATGGCCTGATGCGCCGTGTTGCCGTAAGAATATGTTTGCGGCTGGGTGGCCCCCGTGGTCGCCGGGTATGTCGTGGTCGGGAACTCCCAGGCGTTTTTGCTCCAGAAAACGCCAGCTTCCGGGAAGTGATGAAGGTTCACGGTACCCTGCCCCGATATGACGGTAGTTGGATTCGCGTAGAAATCGGCTTTCGCTTTAGTGGCCACGTATTCCGTCAAGCCGCTGTCACGTCCCTGATGGCAGAACACGCAGACAGCGGCGTTTCCCAAAGCGCTGAGATCGGTGCTGCCCTCCCCTGCGTAAGCAGTCCCGTCGAGGAACGAGTTGTTCCCTCCCCTGGGATTGCTCGTGGATTGGAAATCTGCGTGATAGGTAAGTTTAACCGGAATCCGAAGGTTCGCGTTCGACGGTTTTCCATCGGGAGTGTTATGGGTGTCGTGACAGGTAATGCAGGTAAGGGTCGAGTCGCCCCAGAGCACCCTTGCGCTGGTTGTGCCCTGTACGTCGGTCAAATAGTCGATGGCGCCCAGGCCGTTATGGCAATGGTTGCAGACGTAAGTCCCTGCGGTATTGTTGAGCTGAGTGTTCCCCGCCGCGGAAAGGTATACCGTGCTGGAATTAGGCGAAGCCAGCGCGTATTCCGTGTTTCCACCATTTCGGATGGACAGGCCCGATGTCGTTCCGCCAGGTGTGGTGCCCTGATCGCTCGCAAGGCTCATGTCGAATGGATAAATCTGCTGCGAAGTGCCGCCGCCTGCCCTGAAATTAAAGAAGCCAGGGAAGGCGGTCGCTGTGGCGCCAGGGGCGGCGACGGGCGAGAGGGTGGTAACGTTCCAGGAGGCGTTGGTGCCCGATCCGACGACGGAAGTGACGTTCACCACGAGCGACCCGGTCAGCGGGTTCGACCCTGGGACCAACGGGTTGTACGAGGTGACAATGCCTGTCATGTACTGGGTGGTCGGGGCAGTGGTGGAGGCGATATACAGGGTCTGCCCGAGGTTGATAAAGGTGAGGCCCGCGGGCACAACAAGGGTCTGGCTGCCGGCGCCGACGGTGAGACTGCTGGTCGACTGGGTCGAGCTGCTCGCAGTCGCGTTCCCGTGCTGACTTCTCTCGAATTGCTGGTAAACAGGCAGATTCATCGTCGGGTTCGCCGACGACCAGGCGCCCGTTGCAGGGTCCAGGGCATAAGCGCTGTACAGGTATTTGCCCTGGGCATGGCAGGCCGCGCAAAGGGTCGCCAAGTTGTTGTAGGTGTCTTTTATCGTGAAGTTGACAGTTCCCGTGAGAGGGACAGGGACGGAAATGGTTCCCGTTCCTCCTCCGGATTTTGCGTAGGTCACGGTAGTGCTGCCCACTATGCCGTTAGTTCCGGAATCGACAAGGGTGACGCTGTTTCCGCTCACGCTTGCTATGGAAATTCCGTAGTTGTTGAACGTCGCCGTGACGGGCACTTGCACCGCACCTGCCGCCGCGTTGGAAGGTAGAGTTGCTGAGCCCGACGCCGTAGCGCTTACGAAAAGGGTGTAAGTGTGATTAATGTTTGCAGGCTGCACGTCACTCAGGGTCCCGCTAGTAACTTTGATATTTGAAATGAGGTCGGATGTGGTTGAGCTGGTCGCGTTGCCCACGGTCCCAGTCCCCGTAACGATCGCCCTCATAGGACGCTCGATTTCGGACCCGCGCGTCCAGGTCCCGGCAATCACATCCTGCGCGCCCGTAGAATTCTGTTTGTAGGGCTTGAAATTCTGATAGCTTGCGCTCCTGCCGGGATAAGGCGTGGTTTGATAGACCGAGACCGACGGGGTGACGCCCGTGGGCCCAGAAGCTGGAAGGCTATCCGAGCCACTGGCGGCTGTGATCTGCACCGTATTGGTCGCGGTGGGATGATCGGCGGTAGCGGGCGAATTAAAGTGCGAATCGTGGCAGGCGGGGCATCCGACCATATTCTGGGGGTATGGGGGAATCTCTCCGTCGGGAAACATGCTGGGGATCGACACTTGCGTTTTCCCGTAATTCGGCCAAAATCCCAGGACCCTGGACAAATAGTTATGGCAGACGGAACACTCTGCTATGCGCATGTCCCTGGTCACCTTGGTCTTCTTGTCGGCTTCGAAAAGCAGGCCCGTCTCGTGGCCCGAAGGTAAGACCACAGTGGCTTGAAGCTTGCCGGCGCTCATCTGGTCGAAAAATTGCCCCGGTTGCGAGGATGCAAGACCCGGCACTCGTCCGACATTCCCGTGCGCGGTTTCGTCAAAATTATTGGGAAAATATTTGTCACTGGGGCCATGACATGTATAGCAACTGGTCAGATAGGTCGGCAATCCGTTCAATCCATCGTGAGGATCCATCTCGTGGCAGTTCGTGCAGTCGAAGGGTATTTCTGTCTGTGTATAGTGTCCGGAGTTCGTGAATGCAGTGGCGGCCGGATAAAAATAACCTTTCAGATTTGCCCAACTCAAACTCGCGCTCAGGGGAAAGTAATCCAGCGTCGCATTTCCCAGGAGAATGTCGCTCAGCAGGGGCGAGTTGTCCATAAACACGGACGGGGCAGTGACCACCTTTGGGTTGGAGTGACAGGAAATGCAAGTAGCCGGCGTCAGAGTCTTGGCCAGGCTCGCCCGGCCTAGAGGGGCAACCGTAACGAGGATGGACATTAAAACAATCAGCATAATTTGTTTTCGACTCATACTTGTCTCTCCATTTTAGACAGTTACAGGTATTGGATTTATACCGGGCGAACAAACGTTCTCGACACTTTCCAAAAAATATGTGTTAAAAAGCGCCGATTGATTCCGATGATGGAGATTTTAGCCCCTCACGCCCGAAAACCGCCCCTGGGCAAGGGTGGCTGCCAACGTGTCGGTAAATTATTCTATTTGGTCTTCCTTTGTCAGGAGCCCATGGTCTTTCCTGAGAACTGGATACACTGGAAATAAAGAGATTGGATTACGATCGATTCCTGCCCGACATCTAGCCCCAAGGGTGATGGAATCGCTGATTTTTAGCCCCTCATGCAGTTCAAAAACCCTTGCTAACCAACCGCGCAAGAGAAATTACTGCGTTAAACTAATTTTTTGGTATTGCCCTGTCAATATATTTTTTTACATTTTACATTTTTTGTCTATCTAAAAAATATATATCAAAAAAGTATGGATTTTGGCCGATTCTAACCTTTATCTTGCCCCAAGGATGACGGAATCGCTGATTCTGAGCCCCTCTTGCACGTCAAAAACCTTGCTAACCAACCGAACAAGAGAAATTATTAACCCTAAATTATTCTTATCTTAAGGGCATTTCCCTGTCAATACATATTCCCCCTCTACGCAAAAAAAATTTGAGCTGGACCGCCGGTCATCATCAGTTCGGATAACAAAACTTTGAAGCCTTTAGCCGGGACCTCATGAATCTGTCAACACCGATGGCTAAGATGCGTGGAGTCGATCCAGCCTTCGCCGAGTATGATGAGCCGGAGCCAAGTTGCCGGAACTGCCCCTATAGGCACATCATCTTTAAAGAAATCCACCCGCCCCGAGCTGAGGAATACGGAGATTGAGGCGCCCTGGGCCGGTCTCGGACCCAGGATCGAGTCCGGGGTCCGGGGCCGGAAAAGGACTTTTTTGACGTTAAAGAAATCTGTATCTAAAATGATGGAATCTAATAAAGGGAAGAATCCGGTGGTCTTCTCGGTCTGTCAACCACCTTCATGACGTAGTCGTCCGGGAAATTACGGTTCCTCTCTTTGTTCTCGCCGCAGGGTCTTCCGATGCGCGCGCCGGATAAAGTATCCGGCGCCCGGCAAATCGGTTTTTTGCACTCCTCGGGTTGTCATCAACAGACTAAGGCGCGCCGCTATGGCATTCGCTACACAGGATTCCCGGGGGGACTTCCCCTCCAGGGTGGTCGAATTTCAACCCCTGTAGGCTCACAGCCCCAGGTTCCGGCTGATTACCCTGGGCGATGATGGTATGACAGGTGTTGCATTCATTGGCGATGGTCCGGCCTGTTTGGTCGGCATGTAAACCATCGTGGCAGCGAAAGCAACCCCGCCAAATATAATGCCCGATATTGTCGGGCCGCACTTTCCAGTCCGTTTTCATTTCCGGGAAGAAATTGTCTCGAAAGATCCTCTGCGTCTCGGAGATCGCCTGCCTGATCTTTGGCTGGTTTTGGTAATCGGAGTATTCTTTTGAGAGTTTTTGGGTAATCAGGTCAATCCCACTGGCCTGCGAACCGGCCCCGGCGCTTTCGACCAGCGCCTCGGCCGCCTTCACTTTTATGTAAGGAATGGATAAATCGATACGACCCAGCCACAGAGAATCATCCAGGGCGCGGTAAGGAGAATGGAAAATGTGAGTGGGACGATTGTGGCAGTCAATACAGTCGAGCACCCGCACGGGCTGAGTTTTCTGTTCGGGAGTCAATGGATTGTCTTGTGACTGGAAGACGGTCACGGCGCCTGTGTCTCGATTCGTGAAGCGCACCCAGGGTATGGTTTGCCTGGTCTCGTCTGCGGGCATATATTCGATGCGGTTGGACACAATCATATGCCAGTGAATGCCTCCAACCGGCCCATTGGTAGGATCCCCCCCTCCCACATGCAGCAGCATTCTTATGCCCCACGGAGTGTTTTCCTTGTCAGGCAGGAAGAATTGGCGACGCAGTTCTATGGATCCGTAAAATTTCTCAGGCCAATGGCACTCTTCGCAGGTTTCCTGTGCGGGCCGCAGGGTTTGGACCGGCGTTGGAATGGGCCGTGGATATATGTCGGTAACGACTGCATAGACCTGAT
>JBEKQE010000009.1:0-53040 GCA_049520035.1 Syntrophobacteraceae bacterium
TTTCAGATCGCTGCCGAGTTGCGGGATCAGGTCCAGGCCGCAGACATCGGATATGAAAACGTCGAGCAAGACTATATCTGACTTATTGTTCCTGATATTTTCAAGTGCGGCTTCGGGCTGGGTAAAGCCTTCCGCGCAAAGGCCCCAACTGCGAATTGTCTCGGTGAGAGTCTCGCAGACCAGATGGTCGTCGTCAACTATGGTTACCCTGGAATCTTCAAAAGCTTCCAATAGCGTCCACTTTCAAACTGGCATCGTTCTTCGCTCTTCTGCAGCGCTTCCTCCAGCCGCGTGTGAATGAGACTGTCAGGGCCAACATGAAGGAAGCTAACCACTTCCCCTCAGAAGAACCTTTTGCAAGGTTTCTCTCAGATCTTCCATTTTGTACGGCTTGGGAAGCAGGGCGCTAAAACCATATTCTCTAAAATTACGGAATACAGGATTATTGTACGAACCGCTGGATAGAATCGCTTTGACGGCGGGGTCTGTTTCGATCAACGCAATGATGGTCTCTTTGCCCCCTAAACCCCCTGGGACGGTTAAATCCAGAATGACAGCGTCGAAAGGATTCCCTGCCTGCATCGCATCCTCATACAGTTTAATCGCTTCAGAACCGGCTCGGGCAAGCCCAACTTCATACCCCATATCATCCAGCATCTGGCCGGCCGTCTCCCTGATCATCTCATCGTCATCCATCAGGAGAACCCTTACTTTATCTGCACTGGAGTTTGCTTTTTCGTCCGTCTTTGTTTCAGACGTCTTTACGCAGGTAATATTACCCTTCCGGTCGATTTGAAAGGCGGAGTGAGGGGCAGAGTCAACTGGTTGTGCACATCTTTTTTTGGTCTTCCGAGATGCATTGTGCTCCCGTGGGACCTGCTCGATCTCATCCTTTAGTTGTTCTGTTGAGATACTGATCATTTCCAAGATCCCCACGGCGTATACTTAAGAGAGATGCTCTCGCAAATAATGACTTAAAAGTCACGGGGGAGGGACCCCCGTGCAACAGGGGCCCCCGTGCGTCGCAACAGGCTCTGAGGTGCGGGTATCTTCTTGGGATGGCAAACCCGCCCTTGCTCACTCGGAGCCTGTGTATCTGGATAAGTTCATAGCAGATCGGGAACAGAAATAGTTGATGTTACTTTGGTGGAATAATGGTTATATTTTGCCATCACTTTTCGATAGAAAGTAAGTAATATCTGAGGTTTACCTTTTTGTTGCTCAACCCGAGCTTTTTTCGTATATGGAAACGGTTTGATGATACCGTATTTTCAGAAACACACAGCAATTCAGCTATCTCTTTGGTTGTTTTCCCTTCCCTGATGAGATCAATAGTCTGGACCTCCACATTAGTAAGACCAGGATATTTTCCGGAAAGCCTCTTGGCAAAAGGAGAGGCAATCTCCTGAATGTGGGACTCGAGGATGGTGAGGTAGGTCATCTGGTCGCCACCTAACCTGCTCTTCTTAAGTTTTTCAACGTATGGGACAATCAAACTCTTTACGTTCAACAGGATATTTTCTTCAAGTTCCGTCCGGTCTTCCTCTCTTTGTTTCAGTAAAACTTTCAGTGCCGCATTGAATTCCTCAAGACGGCGGGTTTTGGCGCCAAGTTCCTTCGTTCGCTCCGCAACCTGACTTTCAAGATCCTCATTAGCTTTTGTCAATGCTGCCTCAAGGAACTTGCGATCAGTGATGTCAATATTTATCCCGACAATTCCGAGTGTTCTGCCGGCGTCATAAATTGGAGCAACGACGTTATAAAAGTATCGTACCTCATTACCGAAGACATACTGCACTTCGCCCTTAACCAGTTCGCCCGCAAAGGCCCGCCGGTTGTTATCCTGCCAGAGCGACAAAATATTCTCATTCGGGGATACATCCTCCGGTTTCTTCCCGATGATTTCACCATAGCGTCCCCTAAGAATGCGGTTTTGCATGATGTAGCAGCCATCCGGACCCATCGCCCAGAATTCAAAGGGGATGCTCTCAATGGTTGCGGCAAGGCAAGCTTCACTCTCCCTCAGTGCCTCTTCCGCGCGCTTACGCTCGGTGATATCACGGACGAAAACCAGAGCACCTTGACCCTGCTGGTATCCGATGGGTGAGGCAATGGCTTCAACATCAATGGTCGTCCCATCGAGTTTCACGTGTTTCTGCTCCATCACCGGGGCGGCTTTCTTTTCCTCGTTTATTGAGCGAATGCGCTCCAGAATTCTTGCACGGTAATCAGGATGGACTCGTTCCACGATATCGTGACCCAATAATTCTTTCTCCGATGCCGCCCCGTACAGCCGGATGCCTGCATCGTTTACATAAGCAAAACGCCCCTGCTTCTGTATAAAAATAGCGTCCGGCGCACTTTCTACTAGTGTTCGAAACTTTTCTTCACTCTCCCGTAGTACTTCTTCGGCCCGCTTGCTATTGGTAATATCGATGGCAACGCCAAGCACCGCGGGCGTCTTATCGCCAAGGACGTGGAAAGGAACCTTGGTGGTCTGCATGAAACGCAGGTTGCCTTGGGCGTCGGTATAGGGTTCCTCTGGAATGAACTTGGTTTCTCCATTCATCATGACTTCCCGGTCATCCTGCAACATGTTTTGGAGCTCGCTTTCGTCGGGATGGAAGTCGGCATGATATTTTCCCGTGAGAGCACCGGCACTCGTGTTGTAGGCCTCAGCGACCGCTTTGTTTACAAGGAGATATTTCCCATCCCAGCTTTTCACGAAGATCATGTGTGGCACCAGGTCAACGATCTGGCGGAGTTGTGCTTCGCTATCTTGCAATGCTTCTTCAGCCCGCTTGTGAGCGACTTCATTTTCCAGACTTTGAAGCGCACGAGCCAAATCCGCCGCCAGGTCGCTCACAAGCTCCACTTCCTCCGGATCGAACGCATGCGGACGGTCGGCCTTGACCGTAAGGACGCCGAAGAGGCGCTCCTGATGGATGAGGGGGACGGAGGCGATGGAGGCGCAGCCATAGCTCATGACGGGATCTTTCCAGAGGGCAAAGCGCGGGTCGGTGGCGAGGTCATCGAAGACTACAGCCCGGCGTTCCCGTGCCGCCGTGCCAGCAGGCCCCTGTCCTGTGGGGCTGTCATCCCAGGTGATAGGGATGCTTCGCAGTAAATCCGCGCATCCTTCCGAGTGGGCCACAGGCAACACCCGCTTGGAGTCTCCTTCCGGTTTCCCGATCCACACCATTACATAGCCGCGGGTTTGGAACAGGCTGTGACAGACCGCGTTCAACAGCTCAATCGGGTCTTTCTCTCTCTTGAGAAGGCTTCCAACATCACGAATGGCGTGCAAGACATCGTTGAGGTGGCTTATTCGCGCATTGCTCTGAAGCAACGACTCCTCCGACCGCCTGTGCTCGGTGATGTCACGAAAACTCCACACCCGTCCCACGATGGCATCGTCAATGCGCTGAGGTTGGGAATAGCGTTCGAATATACGACCGTCCTTGAAGACCAACTCGTCTATGGAACTTGCATCAGGCGTCTGGTAAAGCACCCGGACCCTGTCCATAAACGCATCGGGATTCAAGAGCTGATCCAGGACAAACTGGAGCAACTGCCCGTCATCCCGCGTAGCGATCAGGGTCTCGGCAATCCCCCACAGTTCCAGAAAATTCCGGTTAAAGCTGACCACCTTGCCGGCGGTATCCACTACCAGAATGCCATCCGCCGTGGACTCGAGCGTCGCGGCCAATAGTGAATGGGAATTCTGTAGCGCCTCATCGGCCCTCTTGCACTCCGCCTGGCTCATCTCCAATGCAGCAACCCGTTCACGCAATTCATGCAATTCGATTATGAGTTGCTCTTTGGTCTTGGCTACATCCTGCATATCCGACTCCTCGGAAAATCGGATTTCGCTCCCGGATGGGCCGAAACTTACCGGCAGTCTATTCAATGGCCCAGGAATAAAAGAAAAATACTATGTATATGTCAATAGATCCACCAAGCAGCGCCATTGCAGTCCCCACCGCCTGCCGCCACCTGCGTGATTCAGGTTTGTGTCGCTATGAATGATTTTAATAGTTAAAAATTCATATTGCGGGATCGTGAAAATGTCAAGCAGTGAGGTTGGGGGGAGAAATTGGCCTCAAATATACTCAATATACCAGTTTTCAGCTTAATTTGTAAGTACATACGTTTCCCGGCATGGTTAAATCATTTTGTAAATAAATGTTAAGCCGCAGAGGCTGGATTTAACGATACTTTTGTAAACTTCAGCAAATGCAATGAGACAGGTTTTGACAGTTTCAGGACACACCACGATCCCCGCTACTGATAGCTTCTCGGCTCAGTGTCGGTTCGCAAGCGTCCGGACAACCGCACCTTCGCTAAGGGGTCAGCCATTGAAAATGGAAATTTCCCGACGTTCGGGCCGCCCGGGCCAAATCAAGTGTCTGCACCTATTAAATATGTCACAGACGCCTCAAACGGAGAGATTGGGGAAATATTTGGAAAGTTAACATATTCGGCGATTGCCAAAATAAGCCAAAGTTTTTCAGAATGATGGAACATGACAAGAAATTGAGGAAGAGAGTAGAAAGTAGAGAGTATCCTTATCAAGAATGCGTGTGACATTCAGTTACTTGCAAAAAATTGATTATCCGCCATAAATCCAGTTCCTAAGGCCGATTTGCACCACCAACACAAGCAACTGCTCGTCCTCTATCCTGGCCAAAACACGATAGTCTCCGACGCGATAGCGCCAGAACTCCCGAAGTCGTCCTTTAAGCGGCCCACCCACAGCCCTGGGGTTCGGAGCGACACGATCGCGGAGATAGCGATTGATGCGGGGGGCGTTCTGCGAGTCAATCCTGCTTAGATCCTTTTCCGCCTGAGGTGTAAAACTAATCCGCCAAGCCAAGCCTGCGCTCCACTTCTTCAAGCGGTATAGACTCCTCACCGCTCTTCAGGAACTCCTCGTAGGCAGTTTCGGCCAGGTAAGCGTCTTCCAGATCCTCAATGGACCGATCGAGCGCCTCGCGGATAAAATAACTCTTGGTTCGCTTCGTGGCCCGGGCCAGTGTTGCCAAGCGTGCCGTCAATTCTTCCGGTAGCCTGACTGTATGCATATTTGAGGACATATTAATCTCCTTTCGTATTGATTGTAATACAAATTTTCATACAATCAAGGAATAATCCCTGGCTGCTGCAATGTCGAGCTGCCGGGCCATAATCCACTTGCGGGCCTAAACAAAAGATCCATCCAAAAAGGTCCGGTCCGGGACGAACATCTTTCCAGGGTTCATTATATTAAGCGGATCCAGGGCCTGTTTGATTCTTCGCATGGCGTCGAGCCCGCCCCTCCCTACCTCCAGCTCGATGAACGGCGATTTGGCGATCCCTATGCCATGCTCTCCGGAAATGGTGCCTCCCAGCCCAAGGACTATTCCGAACAGCTCCTCGACCGCCTTTCCCGCCCGCCGCCGCTCGCTTTCATCCTTTCTGTCGAGCATGATATTGGTGTGGATGTTGCCGTCTCCGGCGTGACCAAAGCAGACTATGGTCAGGTCGTATTTTTCGGCCAGGGAACGTATGGACCTGATGAGCTCCGGTATTTTGGTGCGCGGGACTGTAACGTCCTCGTTTATCTTGCCGGGCCTGATCTGCCCCAAGGCCGGGGAAATCGACCTGCGCGCCTGCCAGAGCCGGTCTCTTTCCTCATCGGATCGCGCCGCCTCGGTTCTGCTTGCGCCCGCTTTTTGGCAAATTCGCTCAATTCCGGCAACCTGACCGTCCAGCACGACCTCGGGTCCGTCCACTTCGATGAGCACGAGCGCCTCCGCTTCAACCGGAAGCCCGATCCGCAGGTGATTCTCGACTGCGCAGATCGTCGGCCGGTCCATCAGTTCGATTGTGGATGGAATGATGCGATCCCTCAATATCTCGCATATTGCGTTTACGGCACAATCCAGGTCGGAAAATACGGCAGTCAGGGTGCGGACCGATTCCGGCGCAGGAATCAGCCGAACGACTATTTTTGTGAAAATCCCCAGCGTGCCTTCGGAGCCTGCCATGAGACGAGTCAAGTCATAGCCCACGACTCCTTTCATGGTACGGGTCCCGGTTCGAATGACCTCACCGGTGGGAAGCACCAGTTCCAGCCCCAGCAGATAGTCCCGTGTCACGCCATATTTCACCGCCTTTGGACCTCCGGCGCACATCGCGACGTTTCCTCCCATCGTAGAAAAAGCAAGGCTTGCCGGGTCAGGCGGATAAAAGAGTCCGCACTTTGCGGCGGCTTTCTGAAAATCTCCGGTAATTACACCCGGCTCGAGTACTGCCGTCATATTGTCGGCGTCCATTTCAAGGATTCTGTTGAGCCGGTTGGTAACGATTACCAGCCCGCCCTGCGGGAGGCAGGCGCCAACCATTCCGGATCCTGACCCCCTCGGGTATACTGGAAAACGATGTTCATTGGCCAGTCTTACGAGGGCCGATATCTGGGCCCCGTCAGCAGGGAACGCCACCCCTTCAGCAACAAAGCTCATCTTGCTCGCATCGAAGCTGTAGCAGTGGAGTTCTTCGGGCGACCTCAACAGGTTGTCATCGCCCACAATGGACTTGATTAGCGAAAACGGCAAAGGCATGTACGGAAAAATCCTTTCTGATGCGGCCGATGGCGCATCCTGAAATATCGGCCCTCAACAAAGATTTTCGAGAATATAGGCTTGCCGGTCAAGACATTCCTCGTATGATAGACTTATATAGTAGCCTACCGAAAAAAAATAACCACTCTGCATCGTGCGAGCGCGTAGCGGGCAGGCCGACCGCCGCCTTTCTCGACGCTCTCCATACCTGACCTGTCTATGATCACTGTCCATGACCAGAGACGGGGCGTTCGCGGGAGGCCTGGCACCATCGCGAAATTAAATATATTTTGATAACAGATTTGTAATTAAATGGTCTCGGAGTTGCTAATCTGTTATAGACATACCGGTTTTTATGCAGTTACAGGCAACCGATAAATGCGACTGGACCGGTAAATAAAAGCAAGGGCAAGGGAATTAAGATCAGGTGATCAGCCGTAGTCAAACCAGGAAAGGCGATCAATTCCGCTTGGGGTGCGAAGTTTTGCTGCAGTCGCCCCCCTCATGGTTTCGCTCGGGGCGGCTTGGGCTTCTGGCCAATCAGGCTTCGGTCAACACGTCTTTGAAAAGCGTCAAGGAATTGATCTTGGGCGCGGGAGGAAACCTGAGCTGCATTTTTTCGCCCCAGCACGGATTTTATTCGGACAAACAAGCAAATATGATTGAATCGGCCGACTCGCGCGATCCGGACACAGGCATCCCGGTTGTGAGCCTTTATTCCAAAACCCGTGAACCCTCGCTGCAAGCTCTTGAAAACATTGACATACTCCTGATCGATCTACAGGACGTGGGGACGCGGATCTTTACATATACTACAACCATTGGCCTCTGCCTCGAAGCTGCAGCGCTGGCAGCCATCAAGGTGGTCGTCCTGGACAGGCCCAATCCGATAAATGGTACGGAAATTGAAGGCAATGTGCTCGAACCGGCATTCCGCTCCTTTGTGGGAAGATATCAGGTTCCTATGAGACATGGATTAACGACGGGGGAATTCGCACGCTTCGTCTGCGATGCAGCAAATATCGACTGCGATCTGGATGTTGTTTCCATGATGGGCTGGAGGCGAGGCCGCTGGTTCGATAACCTCGGCCTTCATTGGGTTTACCCCTCGCCCAATATGCCAACATGGGAGACTGCCTTGCTCTACCCCGGCATGGTGCTCCTGGAGGGAACGAATATCAGTGAGGGGCGGGGCACGGCAATGCCGTTCCAGCTTTTAGGAGCGCCTTTTTTGAACCGGAAAAGGTTTCTGGAAGAACTGAAAAAGCCCGGTTTAGATGGCGTAACTTTTCGGCCTGTTACATACGAACCTGCTTTCGACAAGTACAAAGGGGAACCATGCTTTGGGTTTCAGATACACATAACGGACAAAGGCAGGTTCAAACCATACAGGATGGGCCTTGCCCTTTTAAAGGCCCTTTGCCTGACGCATCCGGAACGCTTCAGATGGCTCGATCCTCCTTATGAGTACGAGCGGGAAAAACTGCCGATAGATATTCTGATCGGCAGCGGTACGGTACGGCGTCTGGTCGAGCAGGGACAGGATCTCGACAAGATCGAATCGGGCTGGGAACAGGGATTGCGAGAGTACCGGGAAAAGCGCGAACCGGGTTTGCTTTACCCTGAATAAGAAAGGATTGGAGCAAACCAAACCTCCAATCCTCTCTTTGGAATCCCGACATCATTATTTACTGGAGGAGCAATTTACCGAACCTGTTCCATCGGATATAGCTCTCGGAGGGCTCGATACTGAATGCACCCTCCTGTCTCCAGGACCAGTAAATGATAAAAGCTTCGCCGACCAGATCGCCATCATCGACGAAGCCCCAGAAACGGCTGTCATGGCTGTGGTCCCGGTTGTCGCCCATGACGAAATAGCTGTGCGGAGAAACGATGACCGGCCCGAAATTGTCCCTTGCACCCATCATCACGTGCGGATCGTCGTAATAGCCGTAGGGATCGTTCAAGGGCTCATCGTTGATATAGATTTTCTTGTTAATTATTTGAACCTTTTGAAGAGGCAGCCCTATTACTCTTTTGATGTAATCTTTCGAGCGGTCGTTTGGGTACCGGAACACGACAACATCAAATTGTTTGGGAGATTTGATTGGGATAATCTCTTTGTTGACAATAGGGAGCCTAATGCCGTAAATGAACTTGTTGACAAGGATATGGTCCCCGACGAGCAGGGTGGGCTCCATGGAGCCGGACGGAATTTTAAATGCCTGTACAACAAAAGCGCGAATGAAAAGGGCGAGAATTACGGCTATGATTATGGCCTCACTATATTCGCGAACAAGGCTCTTGCGCCTGACTCTGTCGCCCGGGGTCTCAACTACGTTTCTCAACTCCAACTCCTCTCGATGTGAATTGTTGGCGCAAATTTTTATAGTAAATGCTTTCTTCGATGTTTTCAAGCCAAAGATGTTGGATTCGAGTTTTGTGGGCAGAGACAAATGAAAATAACCGGGGAAATCGTTTGATATGATTTCTTTATTCTCAAAATCAGAAAACCTCATCGGACTCGACGTAGGCTCGCACAGCGTGAAGCTCATGCAGGCCGACACCGGCAATGTCACGCCCAGGCTCTTGACCATGGGCATCGCGCCTCTGCCCCGAGAAGCATTCATTGAGGGTAGATTGGCCAAACCCGAGGGCGTGGCAGACGCCATACGCCTGCTCGCAAATCATCTGAAAATCAAACGAAGGGGGGTTGCCGTCTCTATATCCGGCTACGACGTAATGATCAAGAAAATAGAGCTCCCCACCATGACCGAGGATGAATTAGCGGTAAGGATGCATTCCGAACTTGGCCAGTATATACCTTATAACATAGATGAGGTGGACGTCGATTACCAGGTAATAGATGTCTCCAAGAACCGCCCCAATTTCATGGACGTCTTGCTTGTCGCCGCAAAAAAAGAATCGATAACCGACTTCAACACTCTTTTAAAACTTTCCGGATTCGACGCGTTTGTTGTGGACGTGGACTTCTTTGCTCTAAGCAACTCCTTTGAGGTAACTTATGGGTTTGGTGATGAAAGAGTCGCTCTGCTCGATATAGGCGCCAATAAGTCCATTATGAACATTGCCTACAAGGGCCTGCCTGTCTTCACCAGGAGCATCTCGATAGGTGGAAACCAGTTGACAGACACTATAAAAGACTTTTTCAACATCTCCGCTGAAGAGGCTGAATCGGTCAAGCTGGGCGAGTCGGTGGGAAAATATCCCATGCGCGACCTGGAAGAGATTTTCGTTTCCACTATAACCGGCTGGGTGACCGAGTGCCGGCGTGCGGTAGACTTTTATTATCATAATTACCCGGATGAAAAAATTGCAGCACTCTACCTCAGTGGAGGTTCGTGCCGAATTCCCGGCCTCGACAAAGTGCTGCGGGAACACCTGGATATCCCCGTTGAGATTTTTAATCCCATCTCCCGCATCCAGTACGAAGTCAAACACTTCGACCCGGCTTACGTCGATTACATAGGCCCGCAAATGGCCATTTGTCTTGGGCTCGCTTTAAGAAAGACCAAAGAAAAATGATTCAGATAAATCTGCTTCCCGTCCGAGTACAAAAACGAAAGGAAGGCGCCCGGCAAATCGCCTCAGTCTACCTTCTGACTATTGTTCTTGCCATGGCACTTATCGGGTTTCTGTGGATTTCCTACGATCGGCAAATCGTTTCCCGGCAAAACGAGCTTTCAGCGCTGCAGCAAGAGGTGAAAAAATACGCCAAATTTGAGTCGGCCCTGCAGGAACTCACCAAACGCAAGGATCTCATTACAAGAAAACTGCTGATCACCAAAGATCTCCAGGGCGACCGCGACGCAGTGGTCCGGATGCTGGCCCTTCTTTCGATCCAGGTGCCGCCTGAGAAAATGTGGTTCGACAAGCTGGCTCAGGCAGGCAACTCGGTCACCCTTGAGGGAGTGGCTCAGAGCAACGAGGCCATAGTTGAGTTCATGCGCAATCTCGAATCTTCCCCTTACATCGAAAGAGGCAGTATCAATCTGGTACTTTCGAGGCAGTTTGCCGTAAAAGAAATGAAGCTGAGGGAATTCCAGTTGTCATACCGTTTTTATCCTTATTCCGAAGTACAAAAAAAATTGAAAATGTAGCCGCTATGAAAAATATCTTTACCGAATTCCAGGAAAAACTCTCAAGCCTTAGCGCCGTGCAGAAGGTGCTGCTTTTCGCGGCCACTCTGCTGCTCATGTGCGTTGCTTTCTACTTTCTAAAGTTCGAGAACCAGTTGGACACGCTTACACATCTCACGAGTCAAATTACTGAGCAGCAAAACAAACTTGTCTCTCTCAAGGCGTCGGCTGCCAAGGTTCAGATGCTTGAAAAAGATCTCGCCCAATCCGAAGAAGAACTTGCAAAACTTCTTCTGCTCCTGCCCGATCAGAAAGAAATCCCGGGCCTTTTGGAAAACGTTTCAAGACTTGGCTCCAAGGTGGGTTTGGAAAATATTCTTTTCCAACCTCAACCCGAGGTGATGCAGGAATTTTACGCTACCATTCCCATCCGGCTCGACCTGCTTGGCACCTTTAATGACCTTGGGGTTTTCCTGGATAATATCTCCAAGCTGGACAGAATCTTAAAAGTCGAATCGCTTACGTTAACTCGGCAAAAGGGCAAGCCGGGTTCGTTGCTTCAGGTGGGTTGTAACATCGTTACTTACCGGTTTTTGGAGAAGCCACAACCGAAGGCCGGCCCAAAAAAATAGCAGCGATACTCCGGTTCGTTATTTCCTAACCGGCAATTATGACAATAAAACGGGTCTATCAGGGGGAGAACGCATGCGAAGGCAGGTAAAGATTTGGACCGGCACTCTTCCTTTTGTCCTGGGACTGGCGCTTTTTTTCGGCTGCTCTTTGTGCTCAGCGGAAGTGCGCGCCGAGGGGACTGGCACAGAGGCTTTACAGGGAGCGGGGCAACTGCCTGAGCAAACCCCGCTTGCCATTGGGACCAACGGGCCCGAAGCTGCAACCGAAGCGGCCCGCAATAAACCTGCAAAAACAGCGCGTTCCAAAACTAAGGCATCGAAAGCCAGGCGTGCCGCAGCAAAAGCCGCCGATCAGGTGAAATCTGTCCAGGCGATAGGCGCCCCGGCCGCCGCAAGAAAAGAGTACACTGGAAAAACTATAAGCCTGGACCTCATGGACGCTGACTTGAGGAATGTCCTCCGGCTCCTTTCAGACCTCGCCGGGATTAATATCGTCATAGAGCCTGACGTCTCCGGTAAAGTAACCTTAAAAGTCGAGCAGGTCCCATGGGACCAGGTGCTCGATATGGTGCTTGCCATGAATGACCTGGGCAAGGAACAGGTCGGCAACGTGATTCGCATAGCCAAACAGTCTAAGCTGCGCCAGGAGTATGTTCAGCAGGCGGATGCCATCAAGGCCAAACAGAGCCTTGCCGAGACAACCCGTGACCTGGGAGACATCTCAACAGTATATCTCCCGGTAAATTTTGCCAAACCATCCGATGTGGCTGCTAAAATCACGGATGGCAAGAGTGAACGAGGAAAAGTCGCCGTTGACGAACGTACCAGTCTTATCATCTATACCGATTACCCCGCGAGGGTCGCAGGCGCCCGGCAACTGCTCACAAGGCTCGATCGCCCAACCCCGCAGGTGCTGATCGAAGCACGCATTATCACGCTCACCAGTGAAACGAAAAGAACACTGGGAGTGAACCTTTCGTTCTCATCGGCTCACCCCTCTACGGGACCCGCTACCCAGAACTTTGCTATCAATCCCCCGACTGCAGGTATCTCGCAGATCAGCGCTAACGTTTACCAACTTATAGGCAAAACCCTGATCAACGTGGACCTCGAGATACAGGCGCTCCAGACGGTCAATTTGGCGCGGGTGGTGGCCGCGCCCCGCGTCCTTACCCTCGACAATGTAAAAGCCACTGTGTCCCAAGGTACCGAAGTCCCATACCTCCAGGTCGGCGATACGGCCGCCAATGTGACAGCCACCGCATTCAAGGACGCGACCCTGGAGCTTCAGGTTACGCCTCATATTACCCCGGACCGCAAAGTGAGACTGCTGATAGCCGCTAAGCAGGATACGGTCTCAGCGACTGTTTATTCAGTTGGGACCAGCACCGAACCGGGCATCGACACAAGAAAGATCCAGACCGAGCTTCTTGTCGACGACGGAAATGTTATCGTTATCGGCGGCGTTATCAACAATCAATCAACCTACAGCAACTCGACTACTCCTGGGCTGGCCGATATTCCTATTCTAGGACGGCTCTTTAAGAACGAACAAACAGATGACCAACGAAACGAGCTGCTGATCTTCATAAGTCCAAAAATAGTAGAGGTTTCAACGCCTTACGATAAATCCTGATTGGAGGCTGATTTTACGCTTGCCCCGGCCGGCAGTGGCGTGTAATATCGCTTCGGCTGAGTTAGAGATAGAAACACCACTGAGGGGACGCGGCTATGCACGGGCTTATTCTGCGGGGAGGGTTCGGGGGAATCTTCCTTTGCGTGGTTTTGTTTGTGATTTCAGCATGCTCCATGCAAGGACCGGACAGCCGCTTCGATTCGTCCAAATCAACCGAAAAGCAAAAACAGCCGGAAAGCAGAACCGCCCGGCAGCAACCACCTGGGGAAAAAGAACCCGTCAGGATCGACTATCTCACAGCGTTAACTGACATTATAAATCCCGAAATCTACGTCTATAAGGAAAAGCGGCGGCTCTATGTGATCCAGTCCAATGTGATGGTCCGTGATTATCCCATAGGCCTTGGATTTCATCCGGTTGGGGACAAGGAAATCGAGGGGGACGGCCGTACCCCTGAAGGAGACTTCCTCATCTGCCGGAAAGACCCTGTGGGCCGGTTCAACAAGGCGCTCGTTCTCAACTACCCGGACAGAAAGCATGCCGAACGGGCACTTTTCGCGGGCATTCTTTCGCCTCTCGAGTTCAAGGAGATATTGACGGCCGTCGAGCGTAAGGCTATGCCCCCATGGTCCGCGAAACTGGGTGGCCAGCTATACATCCATCCAGGAGGGGCGTATAAGGACTGGACGCAAGGCTCCATCGCCCTCTACAACAGCGATATGGACGAACTTTGCAAGATCGCCTCCACCGGGACCCAGGTACATATCAAACCCTGATTTAGTAGAGGAAATAATAATAGAAGCGAACTCCTTCGCGAATCCGCTTCTCTTTTTCATTTATTCTTTTATTCTTTTTCCTTCTTCTTGTCTTCCACAACGCACTTTTTGACCAGCTTTTCGTACTGCTCGTCCACCCTGCCCTGAATAAACTTTACCTCCGCCTCGGTCAGATGGCGGAAGCGGCGCTGCGGCTTGAAGTATTCGGAAACCGGCTTCGGCTTCGCCACCTTGCGCGAAAGATGGTATTCGCCGTCGATCACCTCGTAGAGCGGGAAGACTTTTGACTGCACGGCCAGTCTTGCCACTTCAATACCCTCGTCGATCCCGCACCGCCAGCCGGTGGGACATGGAGAGTAGATGTGGATATAGGCGGGGCCGGGAACCAGGGAAGCCTTCTTGACCTTGTTCATGAGGTCGATCGGGTAAGCCGGGGTCGCGGTGGCGACGTATGGTGTGCCGTGGGCGACAGCGATTTCCGCCATGTTCTTCTTCCAGGTCGACTGGCCCGAACTTTTCTTTCCTGCGGGTGAAGTCGTGGTCGAAGCTCCAAAAGGAGTCGAGGAAGAACGCTGAATGCCCGTGTTCATGTAAGCTTCGTTATCGAAGCAGAAATAGATCATGTTGTGGCCGCGCTCGAGAGCGCCGGACAGGGCCTGCATGCCGATGTCGGCCGTAGCGCCGTCGCCGCCGTAACCGATGACGGTGACACCGGGCTGATCGATTATCTTCTTGCGGTTCATCGCTTTATAAGCCGCTTCCACGCCGCTTGCCACGGCGGCGGCATTTTCAAATGCCACGTGAATCCAGGGTACCCGCCAAGCGGTTTGCGGGTAAGGAGACGTGATAATTTCCATACACCCGGTAGCGCTGCATACGATAGCGTTGGTTCCGATTGCTTTCATTGCCTGCCGCAAAGCCAGTACCTCTCCGCAGCCCTGGCACGCTCGATGACCGGGTGACACGGGTTCCACCTCGGGCATGTTCTTGAGGTTAAACCCCTTGAAATTCTTTAGAGCCTCAGATGCGATTCCCATTTATTCCCTCACATTGATGAATTCGTAGGCTGGAAGGTCACCGTTTTTCGCGGAGGCCACTCTTTCGACCATTTCCTCGAAGTTCTGTCCCGTCACGTCGCGGCCGCCCAAACCAACCAGAAAGTTCCCCACCTTCGGGGAAACCTTCCTGTCGAACAGGACGGACTTGATCTCGAGGGCGACGGGCCCCGATATTTCTCCACCTGCAAATGCGGAGACCCTGTCGAGGAGCACCAGGTTCTTCGCGCCCTTGATCGCCTCGAAAATCTCCGCAGCAGGGAAAGGCCTGAAGACACGGATGCGTGCGAGCCCGACCTTCTTCCCTTTTGCCCGCATCGCATCGACTGCGGTCATGGCGGTCTGGGCGATGCTGCCTATGGCGACGATAATGGTTTCAGCGCCTTCGGTCTTATAGGTTTCTACCAGCTTGTACTGACGCCCGAACTGCTTGGCGAAATCATTGAAGATTTCCTGGATCACAGGTTTTGTCGCCTTGAGCGCCTCATCCTGGGCCTTGCGGGCTTCAGTGTAAACGTCCGGCATACCCACGGGGCCAAAAGTTACAGGATTGGCGGGGTCGAGACGGAGCGTCGGCTTGAAAGGCGGCAAAAATTTCTTGACTTCTTTTTCATCGAACATGGCGATCGGCTCGATTACGTGGCTCATCGTAAAGCCGTCCAGGTTCACCTGTACGGGCAGGCATACCCTTTTGTCTTCACCGATGCGGAAAGCCAGAACGGACATATCGACGGCTTCCTGTCCATTTTCCGCGATGAGCTGAATCCAGCCGGTATCCCTTGCGTACATCAGGTCGGCATGGTCGTTCCAGATGTTGATCGGTGCGCTCAACGCACGGTTTGCAACGGCCATTACGATCGGCAGCCGCAGGGCCGAAGCGATATAGCAAAGCTCCGACATCAGGGCGTAGCCCTGGGAGCAGGTTGAAGTAAAGGTACGCGCTCCTGCTGCCGAAGAGCCGATGCAGGCGCTCATTGCGCTGTGTTCGGATTCGACGGGAACGAAATCGGCATCCAGATGGCCGTCGGCTACTAGTTCGGAAAGGTGCTCGACAATATGCGTCTGAGGAGTTATCGGGTAAGCCGCAACAACATCGACATCACACAGTCCTACCGCTTCGGCAACAGCAATAGAGACTTCAATACCAATAGGTTTGGACATGTCAGTCGACCTCCTGAATCATCGTGATGGCGTCAACGGGGCATTCCTTGGCGCAAATGCCGCAACCCTTGCACCAATAGTAGTTTTGTGGGTAGTAGCCCTCGGCGTCCTTGCTGTAAACCATATCCGGGCAGAAGATATAGCACTGGCCGCACTTGGTGCACTTCTCGCGATCCGTTTCAGGCCGCATGGACCGCCAGTCTCCGGTTTTTAGCTCCGCTGCGTTTCCCGGAGTTGTAATGGCGATCCCGAAGTTCAATTCTTTCCAACTCTTGATTCCAGTCTCCTTAGCCACTGTTATCCCTCCACTACCTTGGTTTCTTCGAATGCGCGGGCACACGCGTTAATGTTCTTCTCGGCGATGGGTCCAAAGCGGTGCTTGATCGGATGTTGCAAACCGCTCATCTGAATAATTCCTGTGGCTTTGACAAGAGCACCTAACATGGTAGTGTTGGTGATGGGAACACGCATGGTTTCCATGGCAATCTTGGAAGCGTCCACAGTGGCGAGCTTGGCCTTTATGCCGGTCTCCTTGCGGATCTGTTCCACACTCTTCGATGTATTCAGAATTACAATCCCACCTTCTTTCAGTCCCGCTTCAACATTGACGATCTTCAGGAGCGTTGGGTCGAGGACGATGACGATGTTAGGTTCATACACTTTTTCCCGAGTAACGATTGGGGCTTCACTCACCCGGACGAACGCCATAACCGGTGCGCCACGTCGTTCAGGGCCGAAGCTTGGAAATGCCTGAGCATACTTCCCTTCTTCGATTGCCGCCAGGGCCGTAAGTTCGGCAGAGGTCACGGCACCCTGGCCTCCTCGTCCATGAAATCGAATTTCAACCATAATTTTTCTCCACATTAACGTTGCAGATCAAATAGCGCTCACCTCAGGAAGCCCTTCAGCTTGAGCCCACCGCGAGAAACAAAAACCCCGCCTACTCAAGCATCAATTTATCCTGCTTTGTGAAAAAAAAGTCAAGGCTTTTTTACTTTTCGTGCATTCCCAGACGGACTACGCTTGCATCGCAGATCAGCTCCGCACCATCGGCTTCCCTGGCAAGCTCCATGCCTGGACCAGCCTGCTTCTGCTAATCTATGTTTCTATTGTCTCCGTGGTTCGACCTCCGGTCGGGCAGCGCTGTGAGGGGGCCTTTTATTTGCTGCCATCACGCTCAGGATGTCATAAGCGTTTTGAAACTTTTTTCTCTTATTGAAAGAGCCGGTGCAACCCCGAAGCAAGCCCAAAAGAAACTGGACAATGCAAGGATAAAGCAATCCCCAAAGAAAGTGGAGGGCAGGAACATACTTTAAACCTTGTTGCGAAGAGCAAGCAGGCTTGGATATCTTCCACGGTTAGACCCTCGTGCTCCTGGAGAATCCCTTCAAAGGATGTAAACAATCCGACCTTTCGTCTGAGGTTTTAATGCACAGAAGGCCCAGCCTCACCCCATCTGTTCGATGGTCCAATGTGAGCCTGGAGATCGCAAACTCCATGGCATCTTTGAACCTTGGACTAAGAGTCTCTGTTCTAAAAAGCCTGTCTTCCCTTGAGCGCCCTTTCCAGGGTTATACGGTCGGTGTATTTGAGGTCGCCGCCCATCGGTATGCCGTAGGCTATCCGCGTTATACGCACAGGGCGGTCTTTTAAAATTTGGAGAAGGTAATGAGCGGTTGCCTCTCCTTCGCTGCTCGGGTTGGTCGCTATGATAATTTCACTGATTATTTCGGATCCGAAGCGGGAGAAAAGTTCCTTTATGCGGATTTGCTCGGGACCCACACCGTCAAGAGGTGCCAATACGCCCTGGAGTACATGATAGCGGCCTTTGAAAGCACCGGATTGCTCAATGGCCAAGAGGTCCGCCGTGGTTTCCACGACGCAGATTTCCCCGATATTTCGCGCCGGGTCGCCACAAATGGCGCAAATCGGCTCGTCGGTGAAATGAAAACAGATTGAGCAGCTTCGTATATTGTCGCGAAGCTGCCGGATGCTTTCCGCAAGCGACTCGGCCTCGCCACCTGGCGCTTTGAGAAGATACATGGCGATCCGGGTGGCGCTCTTTTCCCCAAGCCCTGGAAGGCTGCTCAGTTTACGAATAAGGCTGCTCAAAATCGGTGGATATGCGTTCATTTACCCTCAAAAAAGCCCAGGTATGTTCAACCCCGGGATATTGAGTCCGCCGGCCAGCTTTCCCATTTCGGCGGCGGCCATTTCCTGGGCCTTTCTCAAACCGTCGTTCACAGCTGCAACGATCAAGTCCTGCAACATCTCGATATCTTCAGGGTCTACCACCTGGGGGTCTATCTTAATGTTGAGAACTTCCTGCCTGCCGTTGAGCACCACTGTCACCATGCCTCCACCGGCGCTCGCCTCGACTTTCTTGAAAGCCAGGTCTTCCTGCATTTTGGCCATCTTCTCCTGCAACGCCTTAACCTGCTGGAGCGGGTTGAATCCCTTTGCCATTGTCTTTTTCCTCCATGGGATCAAGTCCTTTGGACGGTTTCACCTCGATGAGTTCAGCACCCAGTATCTCAATTGCCTGCTGAACGGCCGGATGATTGACGATGTGTTTTGTGCCCGAAGGTTTACCTGTTTTGGGGCCTTTAGCCGGTGGGCCCTGCAAAGTCTGGGAAGTTTTCTTTATCGTGATCATCCATTGTAGCCGGGAGCCAAAGAAAGCCTGGGAGGCATCCTCGAGTTTCCGGATAAATTCCGGACCGTCGGCGCTCTTCTCAAACATGTCCGGAACCTCCAGCTCAAGCATTTCTCCCGAAGCCTTGACCGCGCAATGCGAAACTTTGGCCCACAGAACGGGGTTGTGGTCTTCAAGAAAGGCGACGAATGCCGGCCAACCATCGACGGCCTCCGAGGCGGACACCGGCGGGGCAAGTTTTTGGTCGGGTAACGCTGCAAGTGGCAAGTTCGCCTCAAAAGGAAACTCCGGATCCGGCGTTGTAAGCGGTTCGCAGTTGTCAGTAAATTCGGATGACAGTCGAGCCGGCCCCAAATCGGGGGTGAAACCGCAGGGCGGCGGGGAAGAGGCCCTTTTCTCGAAACCGGCTTGGCTCTCGGAAATAATGCAGGCCGAAGCTGAATGTCCCTCTTTGAGACTTTGCTCGATCATTGCGATCCTGTCCACCACGGCATCGATTGATTCAAGCTTCGGGAGCTGGGCCATGCGCAAAAGAAGCATCTCCAGTGCGATCCTTGGCATGCTCGAGCGGCGGATTTGCTCCTCTCCCCCAAGCAGCATCTGAAAATAGACATGGAGCGACTCGGGAGTTGTCGCGGCCGCCTGGTCCATCAATAATTTTTTTTCGTCTCCCGGCAGATCGAGCCTAATTTCACGGTCAGAGGAAATGGCCACGAAAAGCAGGTTTCGAAAATGGTCGCACAGATGCTGGCAAAAGCGTCTGCTGTCTATTCCTCGCCGGTAGACATCTGCGACGAGGTCGAGGCAGGCTTGCGCGTTTCCTGAAAGGATCGCCTCTCCGGTCAGCAACACGCTTTGCCTGTCGATTACCCCAAGGATGTCGAGGATTTCCGCCTCCGGAAGCTCGTCGCCGCTGAAGGCCAGGAGCTGCTCGAGCAGGCTCTGCGCATCCCGCATGCTCCCGTCCGCTTCCCGCGCTATGGCGTAGAGGATGCCATCGGAGAAATCAGCCCCTTCCTGCGAGGTGATCCTTTTAAGGTGCTCCACGATTTGCAGCAGACTCAGGCGCCGGAAATCGAACCTCTGACAACGGCTGAGGATAGTAGCCGGAATTTTGTGAGGCTCGGTCGTGGCAAATATGAAGATTACGTGCGGGGGCGGCTCCTCCAGGGTCTTCAGCAAAGCGTTGAAAGCCTCGGTGGTCAACATGTGCACTTCATCGATAATATAGACTTTATAGCGCCCCTTGGCGGGCCTGTAGCGCACAGTTTCCCTCAGCTCGCGTATGTTGTCGATTCCCCGGTTGGAGGCGCCGTCGATCTCGATAACGTCCACTGAGTTTGTATGCGATATTTCGCGGCAGTTCGAACATTGATTGCACGGCGTGGGGGAAGGCCCCTTTTCGCAATTGAGGACTTTAGCCAGAATTCGCGCCACAGATGTTTTCCCTACACCGCGCGCTCCAGAAAAAAGATAGGCGTGAGCGATACGGTCCAGACGAATCGCGTTCTGGAGCGTCCGTGTCGCATGCGGCTGGCCGATAACTTCTTCAAAGGTCCCCGGCCGCCATTTTCGGGCAATGACTTGATAAGACATACGTGACTGTAAGTTGCCTGTCAGCAGTCAGCCGGCAAGGCTAAATGGCGGAGAGAGAGGGATTCGAACCCTCGGTACACCTTTTGGGCGTACACACGATTTCCAGTCGTGCTCCTTCAGCCTCTCGGACATCTCTCCGCAAAGCGCTGCCATGTGTTGGATTAGCCTCAAAAAAGTCAGCTTCCAGCCAAAAATCCGGCAATCCCCGGTTCTTGTTCTTGCCTGTGGCTTAATGGCCAAACAGTGGCGGAGAGGGTGGGATTCGAACCCACGTGCCCTGCTCTTCACAGGACAACTCGATTTCGAGTCGAGCCCGGTACGGCCACTTCGGTACCTCTCCGCAATAGTAATCGTTCTTCTGAACAACTGGTGAAAAACTTTAAACATTTAATTCTAATGTAAGCGGAAACCAATTTAAACGATAAACCACCCCGAAACGTCCGTTACATATTCCAAAGGCAAAACAGCAGCTTCTTTTCTAGCCACGGCGCTCTTTGAAGAATCTGTACATAATTTCGGCGCAGTTCTCAGCCAGGACCCCTCCCGTTACATCTATCCGATGGTTGAAGCAACCGACCCTTGTCAGGTCCAGCAGGCTTCCCGCGGCCCCGCTGCGGGGGTCACGCGCTCCGAAAACCAGGCGCTGCACTCTGGCATGAAGCATCGCCCCGACACACATCGCGCAGGGCTCAAGCGTTACATATACGACCGTTTCAGGCAGTCTGTAGTTGCCCACCCTGGTGGAGGCGCTCCTGATTGCCAGGATTTCGGCATGCGCCGTCGGGTCATTTGATGTAATTGGCTTGTTGTGCGCTCTTGAGAGGATTTGCCCATCCACACCCACGACCAATGCCCCGACCGGTACTTCGGCCAGCCGGTAACCCTTTTCGGCCTCCTCGATTGCAAGGCCCATGAAGAAATCATCTCGTTGCAAGACCGCTCTCTATCTGCCCACTCAGCATGCCGATTGCCAATAGCACAGTTTTGGTATATAAAAAAGTTTTTTCCGTCTGTTGCTGCGCCAGGCGATCCCGATTACCGTATAGTTAGATCTATGCGGAAATACCCAAAGATTGATCACGTCTTTGGCGGGACCAGAGAAAAAATCCCTTTCCGGACGGAAAAGAATTAGTTTATGGTCTCGCTTCGACTCCTGGGCGGGACCGACCCTTGACTGGCCCCGTCCTAGGCGGAAGGAGTGTTTGCCATGCAAGGCAGGCCGAATGCCGAATCAGAGCCGGCTCGCTCGGAAGCCCCTCTGCCGCTTCCAAGAAAGTACGCCTGTGCGGATTGCCATGTCTGCCAGCTTTGCAGTGACTCCCGGTGTAACTGCTGCCGAAGCGCACAGACACCGGGAAGCTGTCCAAAAATGAGCTTCAGTGAACAGATTCGGCTCTATGATCAAATTAATGTTAACGATCCTTTCCTGAAAAAAAGGTGCAAATGAGTTCGAAAAAAGTTTTGCTGCGTTTACGGCGTTTTTTCGTTTTTGCGGCGTTTGTAATAGTCTCAATCACCTCTTTCCCACCGACAGGCGCGGGGCAGATTCACAACCCCAACGATCGCCAGACGGTTTCGTTGGACACAGTTCCCGCCGCCGAACCCGAAAAAGCCTGCCCGGAAAATGACCTAAGTCAATGGGGCTCATCAACCCTCTGGCGCCGCTATATCTGGCAGAGTCTGCCCACCGATAGATCAAATGGCCCTGACCCCGACCCAGTCAGCGAAGCCTACCAGAAAAATGACTGGAAACCCATCTTCATTGACTCCCGATTTGGGCTGAACCAGGGAGCGGCACTACTGCTCGCCCGCCTCCGCACGCTCGAAAACGAGGCCATAGACCCCGGCCCATTCAGGCTCGACGAACTGTCCCAAAGCCTTGATACGCTAGATCAATGCCGATCCGCTCTCCAGGCCGTAGACCCCGGAATCAAGGACACCAGGGCGGAGTCCTTTTTTGATGTGCAGCCATCAGCGTTTACCACTGTTTCTTCGGCAGATCAGTCCACAGCACCGGCGCCGCCGCCAGGGGCAAACCCTGCGGTGATTCTGGAAAGATACCAGGAAAGCTTCCAATCCGCCAGCGAAGCCGATATCCGGCTCACCACCGCGTTTTTTCTGTTTGCAACGGAAATGAATCCCTTTTTACAGAAGGAACAGAGCCTTAAGGCCCTTTCGGGCGAGATTCCTTTTTCGATGTTTTTCAAAGAACTTGAGCCGAAAACATTCAACTATGAAGCGCTGCGTTCGGCCTATGAGAGGTATAAAAAGTTCGCGGCCCAGGGAGCCCAGCAGCCTGTCAATATGCCCTCCAAGGCGCGTCAAGGCGAGTCCGGCAATCATATCCGCGACTTGCAAAAAAGGCTGCAGCAGGAAGATTTTTATGTCGGAAGTATTACAGGCGTCTATGACTCTGAGACCCAACGTGCGTTGAAAAAATTTCAAGCCGCCCACCTGCTTGACCCCGATGGATCTGTCGGCAGGCAGACCAAAGAATTGCTCAACGTGTCCTTTCAGGAGAAGGCGGGCTTGATCGCGTACGCTTTGAAAGCCGTTCGCCAAAGCCCTTCGCGCGCGCACAGCCGGTTTGTTCGAATAAATATTCCGCAATTTATGTTGGAGTATTATAAAGACGGGCAATTCCAGGAAGCCCATAAGATCGTTGTCGGCAAGGCGACTGGGAAGAAAGTAAAATTTCGCGGTAAAATGGTCGGAGAAAACCAAACTCCAACCCTGACCAGCTCGATTGAACAGTTAATCCTTAATCCCCGCTGGTATGTTTCGGACCGAATTCGGCTGGAGTTGGACAACGAGGCCAAATCCGATCCGGAGTGGTTTACAAAGCACGGCTATGTGAGCATGACTGCACGATATCCCTGGGGTGCCCCCCGGATCTTTCAGAGCCCTGGACCCAAAAACGCACTCGGCCGTGTCAAATTCGAATTTCCCAACCCCTACGCCGTTTACCTCCACGATACCCCGCTCAAGCATCTATTCGCAAGATCGCGCCGGGATTTTTCACACGGCTGCATACGGCTCGATAAAGCCCTGGAGCTTGCCCAAACACTTCTCAGAGATGACGCCAGCCCGTATGCCGAGAAGATGAAACCGGTCCTTGAGGGATCTCGTCAGCTCTTCGTGAAGCTCTCAAAACCCGTTCCCATTTCGATAGAATATATTCCGGTGGTTGCCACCAACAGCTCTCAAGTCGTGTTCGCGGGAGACCTTTATGGGATTCTTAAACAAGACAATTAGCCGGAAAGGATGAAAACCCGATTCAAAATAATTTTCGTCTGTTCCGAGAACTCAAATTCCTTTTAAGTTATTATTTTTCAAGTAAATATTATATTGCATTTTATAATTTAACCGATCTTCATACATAATTATAGACGGGTTATTTTGAAGTGATATAGAGAACTTAGCGCACTTCAATTCATCAAAATAGTTCATCAACTCAAATCTATTTCATATACCTCCATATTAGATTTTTTATCGTGTGATTTCAATCGTTTAATAGTTCATCTGAAATAAATCAGACCTATTCTGAAAAAACTGTTTGACATGGGCGCACCTTTTTTGGTAGGGAAGGTCCATCTCCTTCAAACAATTGATATGATCAGTCTTGGTAAAGGATGTGGACTCCAAAAAGTCAACATAATGGGGGGTAGCTTTATGGGGGGTGCCAGAACTCTAAGGGCGTTAATTTGTACCTTGGTCCTGACGACCGTATTTGTAGTCTCTTCCTTAATTTTTAGCCAAACATGTCAAGCGCTTACCGTCTCCTATGGACACCCCTACCACGGGAGCCTGGAAAATGGTGTCCTTTTTCCCGACCAGTTTCCGGGCTTCCATCTGCGCGATGAGAACAGGTCGTATACCACCCCTGAAGTGGTTGGCGCTCTTCTCGATGCGATAGAGGCTGTCCGGAAGCAGTTTCCTGAAACCTGCGACCTTTTCATTGCAGATTTTACTTGTGCCGGTGGCGGGTCCGCCATCCATCACCGCTCTCACCAGAATGGCAGGGACGTTGACATAGGGATGTACGCCAAAGGCAACCGCCCGATGAATTCTCTCGTCCCTATGAGCGAGGAAAACCTTGACTCCGCCAAGACTTGGTGCCTCATTGAAAACCTTATTGCCTCGCAGCGCGTGCAGTACATTTTCCTGGACCGGCGCATCCAGAGGATACTATATGAACACGCGGTCTCACGGGGCTATGATCAGGCGTACCTGGAGCGCGTTTTCGGAAATGTGCGCGGGTCCCTGATCCAGCATATTCCAAATCACTTCGATCATATGCACGTCCGGTTTTTCACTCCGTGGTCCACTCTTGCGGCGCATATCGGAGCCGATGAACTTGAGAAACAAGCGGTTATCGAGATAGCCCAGCAGTCATATCTGCCCAGAAAGGTCAACTACTATGTGAACGGCTCCGAAAAAGGGCTTGACGAACTCGCCCATAGCTTCGGGGTCACCACGGGGGATCTTTGCAGGTGGAACCATACAAGCCCATCGAGCGTGCTCGTTCCCGGCAGTTGTCTCGTTTTCTACAAGAGAAGTTTTGAGATCGAGCCTGTCCTGCTGGCGCGTTCTCTGCAACCCGGCTTCATTGCTCAGGCCCCACCCGTCAGGACGGCTGCTCTACAGCCCGAACCCGAGCCATCGAGCATATCAGATTCAACTTTTTCCGCTGATGCTGAGCCGGTTGTGAAGAAGTCCGAACGTCCGGCCACCTCAACTTCGACATTTCGAACGTATAAAGCCAGAAAAGGCGACACGCTCGACAAGATTGCCCGACGTAACAAGCTCGATGTCAGACTTCTTTGCCGGTTGAACGTGATCAAAAAAACCGCACCCTTGAAGCCGGGCCAGACGGTAAAAACCGGCGCTGTCAAGATTTATGCTGTTGCCGGCCATATGGCAACCGGTGCACCCACGAGGGGATCATCATCTTCATCGACCGGCTTTGCCTCCGATCCCCAACAGTCCGGCTCCGCAACCGCTTCCTATTACACTATGAAAAAGGGTGGGACTCTACAGGACGTTTCCAAAAAGACGGGTATCCCGGTTTCCTCACTGTGCCGGTTGAATGGACTTGGCCAAAACACCCGTCTTGAACCGGGCCGGAAGATAAAGCTAGCACAGGCCGATCTGAAGGTCGCATCAAATACGCGCAAAGGGGCATCTTCATCGATTTGCTTTGCATCCGATTCAAAAAAGCCTCATTCCCCAACCGTTGCTTATTACACCGTGAACAATGGCGGGACCCTGCAGGATGTTTCCAAAAAAACCGGGATTCAGCTTTCCTCACTGTGCCAGTTGAATGGACTTACCCGCAATGCCCGTCTTAAGCCCGGCCAAAGGATAAAGCTCACCCAGGTAAATCTGCCGGTAAAACCTTCTTTCGGCAGCGCTTCATGCTCAGTCAAAGATTCCGCAAGAAAATCTGCGGCAGTTAAGCATGACAAGTCCGGCGCCTCAAAAGACTCAGCGGTGCAAAAAGGGCACGCAAAAGAGGCATCTGCCAAATCAGCATCAAAGAAACCGGCTGTAAAGAAAACGGGCAAATCCGGCAAACCTGCGCCGGCAACAGTTCAGAAAAAAACACCGGATTTCAGGGCCAAGGTCAAAACATCGGCTAAGCCAGGGAAAAATACGGCGTTTGCAAAGAGGTAGGTTTGTTCGGGGTCGGCAGGGAATGTGACCCAAAACTTCCCTGGACCGGCCCTTTTCTTTTTTTGCAATATGCGATACAACTAAACGCTTGAACGGGCGCTATTCGGTGCCCGTTCTTTTTTGCGCCGAACTTGTCACGAACCATGGATAAAACGCAAACCCGGATGGAGGAACGTGGCGAGGTGGATTAGACAAACGGATAAGTCGAGGGTTTCTTCTCGCATGATTATCCGTGTTCAACTATGTCCATCCGTGGGTCAAATGTCCATACCCGGTTCATTTAGCACCTGGAGTTCAAATGCCTGACAACACCGCAGAAAAAATCGCTCTGCTAAGAAACATCGGCATCAGCGCGCACATAGATTCCGGGAAAACGACTCTCACGGAGCGAATCCTGTTCTACACCCGGCGCATTCACGCCATACACGATGTGAAGGGAAAAGATGGCGTGGGCGCCACAATGGATTTCATGGAACTCGAAAAGGAGCGCGGAATCACCATCCAGTCCGCCGCGACTAATTGCTCGTGGGGCGATCACCCCATCAACATTATCGATACGCCGGGTCACGTCGATTTCACCATCGAGGTGGAACGCGCCCTGCGAGTCCTCGACGGGGCCATTTTGGTACTGTGCGCCGTCGGCGGGGTCCAGTCGCAATCGGTTACCGTTGACAGGCAGATGGTGCGATACCGGGTTCCCAGGATCGCTTTCGTAAACAAATGCGACAGAACGGGCGCCGACCCTTTCCGGGTGGCTCGGCAGCTCCAGGAGAAGCTGAACCAAAATCCGGTGCTGCTTCAGGTGCCGATGGGCCTGGAGAAAGATCATCGGGGGGTAATCGATCTTGTTTCCATGAAGGCGCTCACTTTCGAGGGAGAGCACGGCGAGGAGTTGATAGAGTCAGAAATACCGGCGGAATTTATCGATCTCGCGCGGGCCAAAAGGGAAGAAATGCTCGATGCGGTATCTCTATTTTCCAATGAATTGACAGAGGCGATTCTGGCGGAGGCGCCAATATCCGAAGATATGGTGCAGGAGGCAATCCGCAAGGGCGCCCTTGCCCTCGGGCTTACTCCCGTTCTCATGGGTTCGGCCTACAAGAACAAAGGGGTCCAGCCGCTTCTAGACGCCATTGTCAAGTACCTCCCAAGCCCGCTTGATGTCGACAACGATGCCCACGACCTGGACCGGGAGGAAGAGCGAGTCCTGCTCGCAAGCGCGCCCGATCGGCCCCTGGTGATGCTTGCGTTCAAACTCGAAGTAAGCCGCTACGGTCAGCTCACATACGTTCGAATCTACCAGGGGAGCCTGAACAAGGGCGACACCATCGTTAACACCAGAACGGGTAAACAAGTGAAGGCAGGACGCCTGGTCCGGATGCACGCCGATGAGATGGAGGAAATCGACTTTGCGACAGCAGGCGACATCGTGGCCCTTTTCGGGATCGATTGCGCCTCCGGGGATACTTTCACAGACGGGCGGGTGCGCTACGCGATGACCTCGATGCACGTCCCGGCGCCCGTAATTTCGCTCGCCGTAAAGCCCAGGGATAAAAAGGCCGAGATGAACCTGAGCAAGGCTCTCGCCCGCTTTACCAAGGAGGACCCCACATTCAAGGTTTACCTCGATGGGGAAACCTCCGAGACCATAATCTGCGGGATGGGAGAGCTTCACCTGGACGTCTATGTAGAGCGGATGCGCCGCGAGTACAACGCCGAAATCGAAACGGGCATGCCGAAGGTCGCCTATCGCGAATCGCCCACCCGCAGGGTGGAGTTCAACTACACCCATAAGAAACAGACGGGCGGTGCGGGCCAGTTCGGCCGGGTCGCTGGGATCCTGGAACCGCTCTCTGAAGGGGACTTTGAGTTCGTCAACAAGGTTACCGGCGGAGCGGTTCCCACCGAATTCATACCGTCATGCGAGAAGGGATTCAGGGCGTGTCTCGCCAAGGGAGGATTAGCTGGATTTCCGGTCGTCGGAGTACGAGTCACGATAAATGACGGCGCAGCCCACTCGGTCGACTCATCCGACCTGGCTTTCCAACATGCCGCAACCGGGGCCTTCCGCGAAGCCTACCAAAGGTCGAGCCCGGTGCTCCTCGAACCTATCATGCGCGTGGTGGTCGAAACCCCTTCCGAGTTCCAGGGCGCGGTTCTGGGGAGCCTGAACCAGAGGCGCGGAATAATTCTGTCTACGTCTGAAGACGGTGTCTTCTCGGCCGTAGAGGCCGAAGCGCCGCTCTCGGAGATGTTTGGCTACTCCACTGTGCTTCGCTCATCAACCCAGGGCAAGGCCGAATTCACCATGGAATTCTCGCGGTATAGTCTGGTCCCAAAAGGTCTGGCCGAGGAAATCATAAAAAAAGAGAAAGAAAACCGAAAGTAGCGCAACAACGGGGGATCTATTTTGGCCCTTTGAAACTTTCCCGGAAGACCTTTGCGTCAACATTGCCCGAATTGGGACCACCGCAATCCGGGGTATAACAGGTTACGTTTAAGAACTCGCATTTCGCCTTGCAGGACGGACATGTTTCCGGCGGTGCCTCGACAGTGACCGTATTGCCGCATTTATTACATTTCCAGACTGCCATGGCTCTCTCCCTCTTGCAGCGGGTTTGCAATGAAGCTTACGAAGAATCTCAATAACTTGCAAATATTTCGGCATAACTGATTATTAATGTAAGGACCGCGTTTGATGAATGCAAGCCAGTCAACTGCGATCTTATCCTGTTGGAGAACGATTATTCTCACCAAAAGTCATTCATTGGCTAAGTAATGCTGAGATGCGAGGCTGGGGATGGTCGAACTAAACTGGCTTCTGTTCTGCTTTCTTTTTCTATATGTGGGACAGAGCGCGTTCAATATCTGGGTTGAGCGCGTCAACCTGATTCATTCCCAGCTTCACGCTGACAAAGCGCCGGCCGGGTTCGAAGGATTCATCGACGAGTCAAAGCTCGCAAGGACCACGCAGTACGCGCGGGCAAAAACCCGAGTCGGGCTTCTCGATGAAATCGTCTCGGATGTGACGCTCCTTGTGATCCTGCTCTCAGGATTGCTGCCTCTTCTCGTCCGTTGGTCCGATAAACTCGGGCTTTCGCTGATTGCCGCGGGGGTTCTCTTCTTTTTTGTTCCCGGACTCATTCATTTCCTGCTCGAGCTTCCTTTCAGCTACTATAATACCTTCGTAGTGGAGCAGGAATTCGGCTTTAACAGATCCACCCTGAAGCTCTGGACAATCGACCATATAAAGGGGGCATTGGTCACGGCTGTCCTATTTGCGCCGATTTTCTCCATCCTTCTGCTCATCATTGCACGGTCGCCCCGTTTCTGGTGGTTTTGGGGTTTTCTGCTTCTCTCGGCCGTGCAGGTGGTTATGGCGATCCTTTATCCGGTGGTCCTGGCTCCGCTCTTTAACAGGTTCGAACCAGTCCGGGATGAGGAACTCTCCGCAAAGATCAGTGCTCAGATGGAAAAAAGCGGTATCCGGGTGAAAAAAATCCTGCAGATGAATGCGGGGATCAGGAGCCGCCACACAAATGCTTATTTCACCGGAATTGGAAAGACTAAACAGATCGTGCTCTTCGATACGCTGATCGAATCGCATACCCACGAAGAGATCCTTGCGGTGCTCGCGCACGAGGCGGGCCACTTCAGGAAAAAACACGTCCTCAAGCAGCTTCTAATCTTTGCCTCCCTTTCACTGGCAGCATTTTATGCCACCTGGTTTTTCATACAGTGGCCGGTTCTTTTCTCCACCTTCGGATTCAGCGCGCCGCTGCCCTACGTTGGCCTTTTCCTGGCCGGAGTCTTTTGGCGCAAAGCCGGATTTTTCCTCCAGCCGCTCTATATGATGATATCGAGGCGTTTCGAAAGAGAAGCTGACATTTTCGCCGCTGAGATGCTTGGAGGCGGTGCCGCCATGGCCGGCGCGATGAAGAGACTTGCCGCCGATAACCTCTCAAACCTCAACCCGCATCCGCTTTATGTCTGGTTTCACTATTCCCATCCACCCATTGTGGAAAGAGTCACGCTGCTGGAGGGGACCGAAGGCAATACTAACAGCCGGCAGGCAATTTTCAAAGGCACGGACCTCTAGACTATGACAGGAACTCTCATCAATATGGGCGCGATCATCGCCGGGACTGCGATCGGCTCTGTGGCCGGATCAAGGCTCCCTTCGAGGATGCGCCGGATCGTACTTTATGGAATCGGCCTGGTGGTGCTTCTGATCGGCTTCCAGATGGCCGTTCGCACGCAGAATGTCCTTGCCGTGCTCGGGGCGATACTGATTGGCGGCATAATCGGCGATTTACTGCGAATAGAAGACAGGATCGAGCAACTGGGGGCCCTGTTTCAGAAAAAGTTTTCGAAAGACTCGGAACAATCGATCGCCGAGGGATTTGTAACGGCGAGCCTGGTATTCTGCGTAGGTCCGATGGCGATTCTCGGTTCTATTTCCGACGGTCTGAGCGGCGACTATAGTTTGCTCTCCATAAAGGCCGTTATCGACGGATTTGCTTCCGTCGCCTTCGGGGCCAGCCTTGGATGGGGGTTGGACTTTCTGCGATTTCCATTCTGGTGTACCAGGGAGGGATAACGCTTCTTGCAGGCAGTCTTCCCAGCGCGCTAAACGAAGCCATGATCACCGAGATGACCGCAACAGGCGGCTTGATCATAATCGGGATCGGGCTTAAACTGCTCGATCTCAAAGACCTGCCCCTGGCCAATTTCGTCCCCGCAATCGGGATAGCGCCAACGATCCTGGCGCTTATTCCCGTATTCAGGGGTCTGTTTTAAAGATAAACTTGGCGATTAGCCCCGATCGAGCACGTCTTTGGCCGGGTCACGGAGACTCTTGGTGATTATCCCAATTTAAGCCGGGCGCTGAGCCGATCCGTAATTTGTTCGCAGGCAAACATCAACGACTCAAGATCAAAAACCTGCAGCACCCGACTGTCAAAAAAAACTCCAATGTCTTTCCGAAACTCTCACGGCTAACGCCAATCCCCGACCGGAGTCGTTCCTGCAACCAGTCCTCTCCTTTGCGCCGGGGACCTTCTGCTTCGGGATATATGAACTTGCGCCGGTTTCATAGCTGCGAACAATATCTTCATCTTTTTCCGAATTAGCGTCAATAACCCCTGGGGTGTAACAAGGAAAACACACCTCCGACACACTCCTGCCAAATTCTTTCTTTATGCTGGGAACACCTTTAAAAGTAAAAGGGATTGGCATTGATAAATTTCAGGCTAGACAGCGCCCTTCTAAAGCACATTTTCCACCATGCAAGGCCCATGGGCCATAACGAGGTCTGGAGGTGCACAAAACAACAGTGAGTCTGTTCTGCGTGCTGCAGCTCGCTTTCTTGACACTTTGCGGTATCGCCTGTCTCTACTGGCGACATGTCTGGTTTTTTCGAAATCCCACCCGAAAAACCCCCTCTGAATGCTCTGGAATTCTCAGTCCGGCGGACGGTTCGATCGTCTGTGTGAAAGAAGTAGCTCCGGGCGAAGAGATCATCACGATCAAGCAGGGAGTCAAGGCAACCATTGACGACATCTGCAGGGAAGCGAATCTCAAAGGGAGGGAGAATAGAAATCGACAGACTCGTAGCGGGCGGAAGCAATCCAAGGACCGGGCTTTTCATGCCCGAGGGTTTTCGGCCTTGAATGGTTGAGCATATGCAGGAAACAATCGTACGGACCTGGAACGAGCTTCAACACGAACTCTACAAGGATTCGTGGAACGGAGAACTTGGCCGCTTTCGGTCCCGTTGCGCCTTCCGAGGGCTATCCGATGCGGCCTACCGGCTGGAAACGACCCTCATACGCCTGAGGGGCAGATTTATAGAACTTGAAAACCACCTGCTGCGCAATTTCAAGAAATACGCGCATAGAAACGTCGTGAGCGGAAACTCGATCTGGCATTGGCTCGCCGTGGCGCAACATTCCGGCCTTCCCACAAGGCTTCTGGACTGGACCTATTCACCCTTTTGCGCCCTGCATTTCGCCACCTCGAACCTGGATAAGGTCGACACCGATGGTGTAGTCTGGGCGGTCAACTACGTGCGCACACACAGGCTGCTGCCCGAAAGTCTCAAGCTCCCGCTCGAACAGGAGGGAGCTAATGTTTTCACCGTGGAGATGCTGTCCGAGTCCGTGCAGACCCTGGACAAGCTGGCCGGCCTTTGCGAACTGCCTTTCGCCCTCTTTTTTGAACCCCCCTCAATGGATGATAGGATTGTAAACCAATTTGCGTTCTTTTCGGTAATGTCCGATCCCAGGGCGGTCCTGAACGACTGGCTCGTGCAGCACCCTCAGATCGCCCGCAGAATCATCATTCCGGCGAAACTGAAATGGGAGATCCGCGACAAGCTCGATCAGGCCAATATCACCGAAAGGGTGCTTTTTCCCGGTCTCGACGGCCTGAGCAGATGGCTCAAAAGACATTACAGTCCTAGACAAGACTGCATGCCCAAAAAGCAGATTCCAGCAGATCGCCCGTTCTTTAGTTTCCCTCAGAAAGCGTCAAATGAATAATCAGGGGCGGGACACTTTTAAACCAGACAACCTTGCCCCGCATACGGGAGGGTTTCATGCACAAGACCTATGTTCTGGATACCAATGTATTGCTGCATAATCCAGAAGCGTTGTTTGCATTCGAAGACAATCATGTGGTCATTCCCCTCACGGTAATCGAAGAAATAGACAGCCAAAAGAAAAGGCAGGACGAAATAGGAAGAAATGCACGGGTCGTTTCGAGTCAACTCGATGCCCTTCGCTCATTGGGGCGTCTTTCCGAGGGGGTGCCGATGCCTTCGGGAGGAAAGCTCACCATCGAACTCAATCACTCCAGCATAATAAACTGCCCGAAGGGATTGGACCCTGAGAAACATGACAACCGAATTCTCGCTGTGGCCTTCCACCTGAGCCATGTAGGACAGGGAATGGTAACCCTCGTAACGAAGGACCTCAACCTGCGCATCAAAGCCGACGTTGTAGGCGTGCGGACCGAAGATTTCTATAACGATAAGGTGGACTACGATCACCTCTACTCCGGTGTTGTCGATAAATATCTATCTGCCCAGGAACTGGACAGGTTTTACCAGGAGGGGAAGCTGAAGTTATCCGGCTGTCAACCGCTCCCAAATCAATTCTTTCTGCTGAAGTGCCACGAGAATTCGTCACAATCGGCCCTTGCACGTTACAGCCATGGCATGCTGCTGCCTCTGTGCCATGCGGATTCGGTAAGCTGGGGGATCAAAGCCCTGAACAAGGAGCAGAAATTCGCCCTCGAACTGCTAAGAGACGATCAGATAAGAGTCGTCACCCTGGTCGGCCGGGCCGGGACAGGGAAAACCCTGTTGGCCCTTGCCGTCGGATTGGAGAAAGTCCTGGAGGAAAATGCCTTCTCAAGGCTCCTGGTCACCCGGCCCGTCATCCCGATGGGCGAGGACTTGGGCTATCTCCCCGGAACGAAGGAAGAGAAACTAAGGCCCTGGATGCAGCCGATCTATGACAACCTCGAGTTCTTGATGCGAAATTGTCCCGAGCCCTACGGACTGCTGGATGATTTGATGAGAAAAGGGACACTGGAACTGGAAGCCCTCACCTACATACGGGGACGCAGCATCCCCAAACAGCTCATACTTTGCGACGAAGCCCAGAACCTCTCGCCCCACATGATAAAGACACTCATCACTCGCGTCGGTGAAGACACCAAGATCGTCTTCACCGGTGACCCCGAGCAGATCGACCACCCCTATCTGGATGCGAGCAGCAACGGTCTGACTTATCTCGTAGAGCGACTGAAAGGGCAGGAAATCGCCGGGCATGTAACGCTGGTCAGGGGGGAGCGCTCCAAGGTGGCGGAGTTGTGCTGCAGACTGCTTTAGTATCCACCGCCTCGGTCATCATTCCAGCGAATCCCGAAATGAGGGGGAAATTACTGAAAATTACTGTTGGATCGTTCAATTGCAGGCGATTGGTTTGGAAAAACTCCTGACTTTTTTATATGGGGCTGAGATTTCTCATAAAAGAAACCCATTTGCAACACAATTGTAACATGCGCCCGTTATCCTTCCTGCCAACTCGGTTGATGTCTGCCGCAAAGACAACAGGCTGGGGCGGTGGAATTGGAGCGAATACCCTTTGATGAGCAGGGGCTTTATGGCTGGCCCGGAAACACCGCAGTTCACGCCCAGATGCCCCCGATGCGGTTCGGACGCCGCCTACAGATATGGCAGGACAAGACAAGGGCGACAGCGTTTCTGGTGCCTCATTTGCAAACGGCAATTCACCGACTTCAAACCGAAGCCGGAGATTGCGGAACGTCCGGCCTGCAAGATATGCGGGCGGAAAATGCATGTTTACGGCCGGGATCTGGAGGCCGTAAGGTTCAGATGTTCGGGGTATCCGCAGTGCAGGAATTACCTCAAAATCATAAAGGAGCATAAATGAGCTGCTATCTGCACCATGTTCCGGGGAGAATTAGAATCAAAATCCCGGATATAAAGGGAAAACCCTTCTATGCGCAGGAACTCGAAAAAAAGCTCAAAGTCATCTCCGGAGTCTACCTCGTAAGTGTCAATTCCCTCACGGGCAGCGTCCTGGCATATTACGATGAGAGATCCACAGATGCCTCCGCAATAACGGATGTGGTGAGCAGGGAAACCGGGGTCGACCTCTCCAAGGCTTCTCCTTCGGACAAATATTTGGACGAAGCAATGTCAAAAACCGGTCAAATGGTAGGAGTGACGATCGGAAAGGCTGCCTTGGGGATGGCGATCGGGCAGATATTCCAGGGCTCCCCCCTGGCGTTGCTTGCAGCCGTCATTTAGGGAGAAGAACGGACCAAAGCCGGGTTTTTGGGAATATGCCGCTATTGTCTCTGCCGCTGCCGGCATAAAAGCGGCTGTAGCCATCTTTTTCTCATTCCTCAGGAAAACCTCCCAAAAGTACAACATTAGCCCTTCCAAATCATAACAAGCCTGCCCTCAATTTCTGATCCACATGCGAGTGCGACACCGGAGGGCGACACCCTCAGCCTGATCCTGCCCGGGATATGGTGAACGATATTGACATGTCGGGCCAGAAGAAAAACATCGCAAATGTTGGTCGGCATTGGACACCTACGAACACGCCCGGGCCAGGGGGCATTGCTATGAGGGGATTACTTAAATCACTTCGCAGGGCGGGCAAACACTTGCCGTCCTGATATGATGAACCCAAAGGCGCGGAGGATGGGGAGAGGTCTCCAACCCCCTGCTTATCAGAAGTCCTGGAGATGAATCTTCATAGCCACAAAATGCAGGTGGTACGATCCGGGACGTTCGTGTTCGCGGTCATTTACGCGCAGCAGTTCAATGGGATCGAACAGGGAGGCCAGTTCCGCCTGATTGCAGTAGAAATGGGGGTGTGACTTATCCGGTTCTCCTTCGAAAACAAAGGTGTCAGCCGCTACCTCCCGTCCATGGCCAAAGTGGTGGTTGTTTTTCGAAAGCATCGTTCCCTGGAAGATGCCTCCGGGGCGCAGCACGCGATGGATTTCGGACAGGGACCTTTGGACTACGTCCCGGTTGCCGTGGTAGATCACGTTCCAGGCAAGCAGGTAATCGAAGCTCTCGTCGGCGCAGGGCAGGTCGGTCATCAATCCGGTCACGAAATGAATCGGCCGCATTTGCTTTTGGGCAAGCGAGCGGGCGAAATCAACGCCGGCGTTACTGCCGTCAAGGGCAAAAACACTGTATCCCAGGGAAGCCAAAAAGAGCGAATGCCTGCCGATACCGCACCCGAGGTCCATGGCTGCCGATGCACCGATACTTTCCAGGAGTTCCGCTATTTCCTTCACTTCGGATTCGGGCTTTAGCCAGTCGCGCCGCCCAGTCTCGGTCTTCCACCGCTCATCCCATTCCCTGTAAGCAGTCTCCGTCGCTTCCGGTCTCAACATCAACTCCTTTCGAACCTGAACTGAGTGTTGCCTCATAGTCAATGGGACCTTCTACATACTCCATGTTACGATTTCATTGCAAGCCGGCGAAAATTCATCGCCAATAAAATTTATTCCCACCTCTCTGCCTGCAATATTCACCAATAGAGGTTCATAAAGTTCCCGGTCGCTGATGCGGACGTGGAAGTGCCGAGGTTTGCAAGCAGGTCCTGGAGGAAAGTTTGCAGGGTTGTGCTGCTGTTGGACGTGCTGTTCGTGCTGTCTGAGGTGGTTTGCGTGCCGCCGGATGCACTATTAGTGCTGCTCGATGCGCTGTTGCCCGAAGTCCCCTGGATCGTTGAAACCAGGTTATTGAAGTCCGATTGCAGCGTGCTGAGGGTGTTGTTCGTAGAGGAGGTGGAGGCAGTGGAGGAATTGGCCCCCAACTCCTGAATCAGGCCCTCGATATTGGCCGAAAGGCTTGAGTAGGAGGATGCCGCTGTCGCAGGCGTGGAAGTACCGAGGTTTCCAAGCAGGTCCTGGAGGAAAGTCGGCAGGGTTGTGCTGCTGTTGGATGTGCTGTTCGTGCTGCTCGATGCGCTGTTGCCGGAAGTCCCCTCGATCGCTGAAACCAGGTTATTGAAGTCCGATTGCAGCGTGCTGAGGGTGCTGTTCGTAGAGGAGGTGGAGGCAGTGGAGGAATTGGTCCCCAACTCCTGAATCAGGCCCTCGATCCTGGTCGAAAGGCTTGAGTAGGAGGATGCCGCTGTCGCAGGCGTGGAGGTCCCGCCGCCGGTTGAATTCGATTCTGACTTCAGGGCTGCGAACAGCTCATGCATAAATTTTCGGAGCGCTTGTCGAGGATCCTCGGTGGAGGTGGTGGAGCTGCTTGAAGTCGAGCCGTTATAGTTTCCGCCCGCGTTGCTGGCGCCGCCCGGCGGCGGAGGCGCCATCGAAAGCCCCATCTGGCCGAGCGTCTCCTGCAGGACCTGCATTAACGTATTACCCCCTCCTGAATTTGATTGACTGCCCGAGACCTTGGCGCCCCAACCCGCGCCACTATTACCCGACTGGTTGAGCAGGGCAAGATATTGCGTGCAGAGAGGATCGATGCTGTTGATTCCGGAAACGCCCATGGATTGCTCCTTTAACTGCAATGTTTTGAAAATGTGCGACGCGCTGCGGGACACGTGTTGTCACGCCGCATGTTTGTACCTGTCCTTTCGAATTTGTTATTGCTGATTACACATAAATTCCGTTTTATGTTTGTCTGAAGGCAATAATCGGACCGATTTGGACAAAACCATGTGGAGATGCGTTATGGATCATGTAAAGATTTGTGAGCATCGTTATGTTTAGTGCCAAACCGGCGTCCGGCGCGGCTCTATGGATGGTTGGGTCCGTATCGTGAACCTGTTGGAATTCGAGGCTTGATTGAGTTACGGATAAAGAGGAAGTTAAAGCTTCTGCTTAATGGCGGAATTTTTTACTAACGCTTGCAAAAAGTGCCAGGCGGCTCGGCAAATTCTTCCATCGGGTAACCGTTCACCAGCAGAGACGCTTACTTGGCAACATTATCTCCCATGCGTTCGACGTTTTTTGCTGCCGGGAGAAGAATGGTGCAGGCCGTAACAAGGCGCGAATCTCCAAGCTTTGGTCAGGCGAATCTGTGGCTGTCGAATCGCAGATTCGGAATGGGCGTCAATGGGGTAGCGCAAAAAGAAAAAGGAGCTGACAGAACCCTGCTGACTCCTTTCTCTTCCCCATTGGAGCTACGGGGAGTCGAACCCCGGACCTCTTGAATGCCATTCAAGCGCTCTCCCAACTGAGCTACAGCCCCGGATAGCTGCCCGGCCAAAATGTAATTTCAGTCCTGCGGCAGTTATATTTGTGTATCCAATTTGAAAGAAGCTGTCAAGGCCATTCTGGTTAGAGGATGCCTGGTGCTGGATGCCTGGTGCAGCGGTTTTTATCCAGTATCCGGTGTCCGGTTATGGCCCGGAACTCTCGCATTTCCCTTGACACCCGCCAAAGCCCCTGATTAGAATCCGACCGAAGCCGGAGTGGTGGAACTGGTAGACGCGCTGGACTCAAAATCCAGTAGGAGCAATCCTGTGAGAGTTCGATTCTCTCCTCCGGCACTCACTTTGCGGGCTTTGCCGATCTTCCAAAATTCCTCACTTTGCCCGTTTCTTTTGCTTGCGCCGAAAGCAGGCGCACGCGGGCCGTCTTCCAGGCCCGAGATTCTAGCCTATGGAAGTGCTTGAAAGGTACGAAGCCAGGTTGAGGTTGTCGAGCATCCCGGTAACCTGGAGGGCAGCCTGGAAAGCCGTTTGTGCCTGTGACAGTTTGGTGGTCGCTTCGGCGATGTTCGTATCATCGAGGTTGGAGAGGGTGCTCTGTGCGTTTGTCTGCATAACGTTGATCGCCGATTTCTGAGTGCTGAGATCGGACAGGGTGGCCCCGTTAATGGCCGCCTCATTGTTTATATGGTTGTATGCATCGTTTAATGTAGTGATATCGCTGCTTACCGTAGCCGAGTCTCCCGTCTGCAACGCCTGCCCAAGGCCCGCGATTACCTGCAGCACGTTGAGGGTGTTTCCTCCGCTGGTAAATGAGAAGACATCGTTACCGGTAAGGTTTACAACTGTTGAACCGCCGGCGGTGGCATCGCTTGTGCCGGTCTTGACCTGTATGGGATTTGAATCTCCACTTCCGGTCAAGTCGTCCATAGAGTAAGGCGCTGAAGTCGTGCTTGTGCCGCCGAAGATGTACTGGTCGCCGTATTGGGAGTTGGCCAGGTTTACCGCCTGTTGCAGAATCCCGTTCACCTCGCTGGCCAGAGTCGCGCTCTGAGCCGTTCCAGTCGCGCTGCCGGCTGAAATTGCGATCTGCTGCGCCTGGCTGACCAGGTTTGAAAGCTGGCTCAGGGCTGACCCGGTAGCCTGCGCCCAGCCGGTACCGAAATTGATGCCGCTAAGAATAGAGTTATATTCCTGCAGACCCTGATTTACGTTCATTACCTGCGCCCAGCCGAAGGGATCATCGGATGGGGAAGAGAGCTTTACACCCGAAGAGATCTGCTGCGAGAGCTGATTGATCTGTTCCTGCTGATCATTGAGGGTGAGCAACGTCTGATTTGTTTGCATGCCGAGTGTAATTCGCATAGTTTTCCCCGCTTAAGTAACCATAGAGATTACATCGCTCATCAGGCTGGAGACAGTTTCGACGACCTTGGCCGCTTCCTCGTAAACCTGCTGGTCCTGTATAACGTTAACCATTTCCTGATCCGTCGAGACGCCGGAAACGGACTGCTGCTGCGTCTGCAACTGGGTTTTGAGCGCGTCATAGAAGCTCTGGTTATTGTTGGCCTGCTGGACGTCGTCTCCCACATTCTGCTGGATGTTGCTCAAGTATTGCTCAGGTGTAGCATTTGTAACATTAGTCCCATCGGTGAAGGTTACCTGGCTGTTTTGAAGGTCCGCTATCGCCTGTGCGCTGGAGCTAAGCTCGGCCGCAGTCAGACCGCCCATGAAGGTAGTGGAGGCCGTGATGGAGGAAGCTTCAGAACCGCTGACAGCGCTGAAAACGGCCAGGGCCGGATTGGGAGGATTTCCCTCAGATCCTTCAGAAATATTGTTGACCTGCGACATGAGCGTGGAGGTGAAGGTATTCAACTGGCCGATATAGCCATTGAGGTCTGTCTGAGCAGTCAGGAGTCCCCCGAGCTGCCCGCCCGTGATGGTGCTTGTGATCGGAGATGCCAGAGATGTCGGGAGGGGAGTGGCCGTTCCGCCGGAAACTACCCTCAGCGAACCGCTTGCGTCAGTGGTAGTGACGGTGACCATACCAGTCGCCGGGTCCTGGGAGAAGCTCACAGGAATAAGTTGGGCAAGGCTGTCCATCGCCTGGTATCTTTGGTCGCTGAGCTGGTTTGCCTGGCCGGTGGGAGTTTGACTTTGCGCAATTGAGGTATTGAGCTGGGCTATCTGGGCGATCAGAGCATTGGCCTGATTGACCGTATTTTCGATCTGGCCGGGCATTTGGGTGGCAATTTGGTTAAGTTGATTGTATGTGGATTGCACGGCGCTGGCCAGGTTCTGCGCCGCCGAGTAGACCGCCGTCTGCCCGGTGAGCCCTGTCGGGTCTTGGGGCAGTGTGCTCCACGCAGAAAAAAAATTCCCCAGGGCCTGGGAAATTCCATCGTCCCCGGAATCTGCGCAGGCAGACTGGATGGCTGTGAGTTGAGTAGAAAGGCTACTGTACTGCGAATCATCACTCATGGCGCTCATGAGCTGCTGTTCAAGAAACTGGTTGCGCGCCGATGTAATCCGGCTGATGGTTGCTCCTGTACCCAGCCATCCGGAGGTCGTCAGAACCGCCGGATTTTCCGTCTGCACTGCGGTCTCTTCCGCGTACCCCGTCGTAGCGGCATTGGAAATGTTGTTCGAGGCGGTCTGTATCTCTGTCTGCGTATTCTGCAGGGTCTGCAGCGCAGTATAGAGCGAAACACTAAGTCCGGCCATCTTTTAAATCTCCCGTGCGAACGTAAGCCCCTTCGGAGGGCGCGCCTGTCGCCTTGCCTTCTTGCCGGCCGGGCCGTAGCTCGGGGGCGAGAAGATCGAAAGAAAGTCCTGCCAGTAGGAAAGAGATCTTTCGATAAAAACTCCGTTGGATGTGTTCAATTTACCGATCTCGCCGAGCAGGGCTTTAAAAGAATCCGAAGCCGGAAGAGAGCCCTCCCCTTCCTCTTTGGCGGATTGGAGTTTCCATTCCAGCTCGCTGACCAGATACTCTTTTTTCGGGACAAGCCGCAGGAGTTCTGCCCCCGCAAACCGTCTGAGGATTTCCGCTTCATTCCGGAGAACCTCGAGCAGCTCGAGAGCGGTCGGGAGGCATTCGGATTGAAAAGGAGAGTTGAGATCCGCCAATACATCGTTGTGCGCAAAGCTTTCGGCCGTTGCTTGACTTGATTCCATGTCATTGCTCCCAGTTTCGATAAAGTTCAGGTCCGAGGAAAAAACCCTGCATTTATAAATCGCCGGAATTCTTATTATCGTTCAGAGACAGATCGCCTGCAACCTGCAGCGACGGCACCCTTCAGCCGGCCCCCGGTTTGTTCGGGAGCGTTGTAGAAATGTCGGTTTGCGCTTCACCCGGGGGTATCTTCGCCTCTTGTGAGGTCTTCGCTTTAATAAGAGGCTCAAGCTTGGAGTAGAGCATGTCCCCAAGCCCCAGCGCTGAAGAGCTTCCAATTTGTTTGGATACCTGATCTGCCAGCATATCTTCGTACAATTCTTTTGTGCTTCCGGGTTCTTCCCCGCGAATAAGGCCGTCGCGCATGGTTTTCATCATGTAGGAAATCATCACCGATTCGAATGCCCGGCAATTTTCCCGAAGCCGTCTTTTCTGGCTCTCCAGTTCGCGGGAAGAATCCACCTGAAGAACCGGTTTAACATTGGTATCCATCTAAATCAGCTCCAGTTCCGCATCCATCGCTCCGGCCGCTTTTATGGACTGAAGGATGTTAATCAGATCGCGGGGCGTTGCTCCTATGGAGTTGAGCCCCTCTATTAGCTGCCCTATCGTCACCCCCCCGCCGACAACTAAAAGGTGGCCTTTGGCTTCCTGGACCTGGATGCTGGTCTGAGGCACGACCTTAGTAGTGCCCTTGCTGAAAGGAAGCGGCTGCGAGACGGTGGGTTTTTCCGTTATCTGAACCGTGAGGCTTCCATGGGCCACGGCAACCGGCGCTATCCTAACATGTTCACCGATGACTATAGTCCCGGTCCTCTCGTTAACCACGACCTTTGCAATCACCTCGGACTGCACTTCCAGATTTTCCACCTGAGTGATCAGCCCCACTATTTCACTGCGTTGGTCAGGCGGCACTTCGAGTCTGACGGTCCCGGCGTCCACCGCGTGGGCGTTGATCCCTGGGATGGCGCTGCATATTGCTTCCGCTGTCTTATGGGCGGTTGTAAAGTCGGGGGTCTTCAAAACGATGTCAATCGCAGGTAGTTCAGAATACTGAATTGGGATCTCTTTTTCGACCAGCGCGCCGCCGCTTATGAATCCAACCGTCGGAAAGTTTTTCTGAACGCTGCTTCCGCTTGCCCCCGATGCCGAAAAGCCCCCGGTCGAGAGCGGTCCCTGGGCGACCGCGTAAACTTTGCCGTCCGGCCCCTTGAGAGGGGTCATGAGAAGCGTTCCTCCCTCGATGCTTGTGGCGTCACCTATCGAGGAGACTTCGATATCCATCCTCGAGCCGGTCCGGGCAAAAGGAGGCAGCTTGGCCGTAACCATGGCCGCCGCCACGTTTTTGACCTTCGCCTGTGTCGGATCGACGTAGATGCCCATGTTCATGAGCAGGTTCGCCAGGGTGGTCATGGTGAACAGGGTGTTGGTGGTGGTGTCGCCGGTGTTTTTAAGGCCGACGACAAGCCCATACCCTGTAACCGCATTCGAACGGGCGCCCAGAAAATAGGCCATGTCCTTTATTCTGGCCGCGCCGGCAGTCCCGGCCGAAAGCAGGAAGGCCAAAATCATGCAGGTACAAGCTATGGAAAAACGGCCCTTCTTTTTCATGCGTCCCCACCGAGTCTAGAAAGGTGAAATGAAGTCCCAAAACCGGCCCAGCCATCCAGGTCTCTGATACTGGGTGACCGGACCTTTTCCGAGCAGGTAAATCTTGGCTTCCGCCACGTTCTGTGAAAGAACCGTATTGTTGGTGTTGATATCGGCCGGGCGGATCACCCCTTCAAGAACGATCTGCTGGAGTTCGTCATTTACCTTCGTCCAGCGCGAGCCTCGAATGAGAAAGTTCCCACTGGGCAAAACATCGATCACGGTTGCAGTCATGTATGCCGTCATGGAATCGGTCTGGCTGGTCGCGCCGGTTCCCGCAAAAGTCTTATTGAATGACCCGTTATAGGGGCCAATAGAGAGCCCTCCCCTGGGGCTGCTGACTTGCGAGCCGGCGCCAACCCCTCCAAAGGTGAGGCTGCCCGTGAAGCTCTGGGCCTTCGAGTTTGACGTCGCCGACGCCTTGGAGCCTGCCGATGTCTCACTGACTGTTATCGTGACTATGTCCCCCACCTTTGAAGCCTTGAGGTCGGCGAAAAGCGAGCCGGCGGCGGGGGCCCAAAGAGAACCGGTCGGCGCAAGGGATGCGGGCTGCGGCCCAGCTTCCGGTAAGGGGAGTGATTTTGGACTCAACACCGGCTTCGGAGCATTAAATGAAGCGGCCGGGTCTTTGTTCGATTGCATCGAGGCGCACCCCGAAAGGATCAGCGCCAGCAGGGCGGCTGAAATGAACCGGGTTGCCGCGAAGTTTCCATTGGCTCCGGGATTTCTATCGTTTCGCATCTTGCTCCGTCACCTCATCCAGGGCCGGGGGGCTTCGCCGCTAACGGCTGGCCCTTACGGTCTGAGCGTCCACAACTTTGCAATGAATCGTCTTTTTCGATTCGACATTCGTTACCGCCAGAGTGTCCCCGACCCCTCCATCGGCGTTTGCCTGTCCTTTTGCAGTCACCGAGAGTCCAGGTTCCTCATAGACTATCCTCACCGGATCGCCTCGCTTGAGAACCAACGGCTTGTCCAGGTCTTTGAGTTCCAATGGCTGATGTACCCCTAGGTTGCGCAGCACGCGCCGGTTTTCAACCTGGTCGAGACGGGTGGCGAAACGGTCGGCAGCGTCGGTAAGGTTCATCTTGTGCACTTCAAGGTCGGCCTCGGATATCATTTCGTTTTGTTTCATCGGACGCGAGGCCAGATATACGTTACCGGAAACCTCGACCTTACCGGCTACGCCCAGAGTGCGCACCTTCTCTCCGTTCACATAGAAATCGACGGTCGCCGTTACGGTGCCTATGAAACGCTCCTTCGCTGAAGACGCCGTAATCTCATAGGTCATTTTGCCGGTCGGAATGAGGGGAATACCCGAGAAACGAACTCTTTGAATGTTTATGTCCTCCCGCTTCCAGGGCGAGTTTTCAAAAACGAACTTTTTGAAAATATCTTCGATCAACTCCTGTGTGATCTGCGTCGTCTCCCGCCTGACAACGATTCTATCGGGAATATCTAACTTTACGTCCGAAGAATTGATCCTGTAGGAATCAAGCAGCCTGACGAAATATGTCCGAAGCTGGCCGGGGTCGATGAACTTTTCCGACCCGGCCGGCGGGGCATCCCCGATGTTGAGTCCGTCCATGATCGATTTCCACTCGCTGGGAAGCGTTTCCGGGTCGCAGATTTCGACTAGCGATACGTCCTTGTGATTCACCGTTATGTTACTCAGCACCCTGATCTCCCTAATCGGCTCCGGAGCGCTCCAGGCCGAATCGATACCGGCAACGGGCATCACTCCAGGCAAAACCTGGACCAGGAAAACGAGCGCGGCGAGCGGAGCTATCATAACCGAACGCATGCAATTCCCTCCCTTAGCATCACTTTACGACGTTATTTGCCATTTGCAGCATTTCGTCAGTCGATTTGATGACCTTGGAATTTGCTTCATAAGCGCGCTGGCTCAGGATCATATTCACCATTTCATTAACCACGTTCGTGTTGGAGGCTTCCAGAAAGCCCTGGAGAATCGTTCCCATACCTTCCGGCCCGCCGGGCAGGGCGTTCATCACGTCACCTGAAGCAGTGGTCGGGATGAAATAGTTTGCCCCAAGGGACTGGAGCCCGGACGGGTTTGGAAAGTTGTAGAGCGGTATGTTTACCGTCTGCACCACCTTTCCGGTGGCGTCTGTGGCCGTGAAGACGCCGGAAGGATCGACATTCGTCGCAACGGCCGTTTTCGGTATGGTGATTTGAGGCTGCAGCGGATATCCCGAAGCGTCGACTATGTTTCCGTTCTGGTCGGTCTTGAAGCTGCCTGCGCGGGTATAAACCTGCTGAGTGCCGCGAAGCACCTGGAAGAATCCGTTACCCTGTATCGCCAGGTCCATTGGGTTGTCGGTTTGGTTAAAATTCCCCTGCGCGAAAAGCTTTTCGACCGAAGACGTCTTGGTTCCCATACCGATCTGGACGCCTGTTGGGATTGATGTGCCTGCGCCGTTCTGCGCGCCCGCCGGAACGGTTGTCTGGTACATCAGGTCCTCGAAATTTCCGCGGCTGGACTTAAAGCCTGTCGTGTTCGCGTTCGCCAGGTTGTTGGCTATCACGTCCATGTTGGTCTGCTGGGCAGCCATTCCTGTGGCCGCCGTCCAAAGGCTTCTCATATTCCTCTCCTCCGGGCCCTTATCGGCCCACGTTCAACCTGAATGAACCCAAGGGAGCTACCCGGACGTCTTTGCAATAAGCTGAGAGTCCAGGCTTCCACTGTTTTGCATTGTCTTCTGATAAGATTCGTAGTCCCTCATTGTTTGAACCATTCTCGCCATTTCCTCGACTAGATTGAAATTTGGACCTTCGAGCGCCCCCTGGCGCACGGTGCAGTTTGTAGCTTTTTCCGGTTGGACCCCTGCTGTTTGAGGTTCGAAATAGCCGTTCTCCGCCTTCTGCATACTAGTGCCCGGCGGGAATTGTACAATATCCAGGCTGCCTACCCGGTCGTTTCCGTCAAAAATTTGGCCATCTTCATCGATACGAAAAGTGGCCGGGTTCGTTATGGTGATCGCTGCATTTCGCCCGAGGACCGGCCAGCCGTCCTGGGTAACCAGTTGCTTTGCGCTGTTCAGCGTCAGGTTTCCGGCCCTCGTATAGAGAATCCCCTGGCCTGTTTGGACACTCAGAAAGCCGTCTCCGGAAAGAGCTAGATCGAAATTATTGCCGGTTTCGTGGATTGGCCCCTGTGACATGCTGGTGTAGGAAACCTCGCCCAGGACGTCGCTGAAATGAACGCTGTCCTTTTTAAATCCGGGACTGTTGGAATTCGCGATGTTGTTTGATATAATATCTAGTCGCTTTTGCTCTTCCAGGGACCCGAGTGTCGTAAAATAGGATTCCAGCTTCATAGAATCTCTCCTTCCGGTCCTTTGTCATGCAACGAAGATGCCAGCGAAGCAATTGTCCCAGATTCAAGCGAGTAGCCATCTTTGAACCGCTCGATTCCCGAGCGCCCTGGAAAATTTTTCCGGCAAAGGCAGGCTTGCATGCTTATCTATTGACTGATTGGTAATGCCTGTGGGAAAGTTGACTGAATTGATGGACTGTTTCGGCAGGGTGGTCCTCATCGGAAGCTGATTCCCACCGTTGGTCAGGGTGGATGCGGGTAGATGCCGTCCCGTTCCAAATTTGAGGAGAATGACTAATTTATTTGCATGGGCTTGAGTTGGTGCTTTAGGGGATAGGGTTTCTCGATTCGGCCTGGCATCATCCTTTCCAGAGGAGAAAAAGACAACATGAACATTTACATTGGGAATCTGTCTGCAAAGACCACCGAGGAAGAATTGCGTGAAACTTTCGAGAGCTTTGGTGATGTCGATTCAGCAAAGATCATTAAGGACAATCTTACCGGGAGGTCCCGCGGCTTCGGCTTCGTCGAGATGCCGAATCAGGATCAGGCGCAGGCCGCAATAACGGGATTGAACGGCAAGGAATTAGGCGGTTCGCCTCTTACGGTGAATGAAGCCAAGCCGCGTGAGAGTCGTGGAGGCAGATCGTTTGGAGGTGGAAGCCGTCCGGGTGGAGGCCGGCCGCCTGGCGGCGGCGGCGGTTTCGGTGGCAGCAGGGACCGGCGCGGTGGCGGTGGCGGTGGCGGATCGCGCAGCGGCGGCGGCGGCGGCAACCGACGCTCATACTAGTAGTGCATCGTCAATTAAGTTGTAAAGGGTACGCGCAATCCGTCATTCCGGCGCAAGCTGGAACCCGGTGTCTTTTCGGCTGGTTAAGATTACTATGCCCTGCGCCTGCCCCGTAACCGATCCGGGGTTCGCAGGGGTGGGGATCACTCGCCAACAGATTGAAACTTTGTTGACAGTGCACTGGTTTAGAGGTTCAAGAATTGAAACAATTTAGGGATTAAGACTCCAATTCCTTAATTCCTAAATTGAAATGAAAGACGCCTCCAACGTTGCCCATGCTCTCAGTTGGTACGCCGAAGGGGTGGATTTTGCCGATGCCCTCCATCTTGCCGGCAGCGCTGAACTGGCAGGTTTTGCCACCTTCGACGGGAAGTTTGCGGCAGCAGCGGAAAAGCTTGATGCCGTGCCCACGGTATTGCTCGCAGACTAAAATTTTATTTATCGAGATCTTAAAGGTTCAATGCCTCCCGCGCACGCCCATCGCGCATGATAGACCATCCCGCGGTTGGTCTTCGCGCTACGCGGCGTATATCGCACAGGGTTGTTTTTAAGTCTATCATACGAGGACTCGGGCGCACGGGCAAGGGCGGCGCCGGCCGCACTTCAGATTCCAGTAAGCCCACGAACGCGCATCGAAGATGCCGGGCGGGGCATTGTCCAATACTTCACGGAACTCATCTCTTCCGACTATGCCTCTAAGCGCCTTCAAATCCTCGACTGTGCCGTAGGTCATGACGTGCGCAAGAAAATGCACCGGATCGGCAAGCGTATCCTGCTTCGAAAAGGCCTGATGGGTTGCACTTCACTCCACCCATCGGGGCTTTTCATGGTTTGGGGTGTCCCTCGGGTCATTAGAAACTGCGGTGAATGGGTACCCCGTCAAACCTCACCTGGTTTTGGCGGCGGCTTCCTCGCAGAGTTTCCCGTACACGATGCTCAGTTCCCGGTCGCATTCGGCTGATGGCGCTCCGGTCTTTCTGGCCAGTTCAAAGGCATTTTCCGCATCCTTTAATTTTCCCTCTTCCATGAGCAATTTGCCGAGAAGCAAGTTTATATCACCCCTGGCCGGGTCCAGGCTTGCCGCCTTTTGAAGCAGATCAACCGCGCGGCCCCTCTCACCCTGGGAAACCAAGATGTTGGCCGACCTCTGGTAGGCTTCCAGATCGGATGGATTATAGATCAAGGCTTTATCATAGCTCCGGAGGGCCGTTCGGCGATCGCCTTTTGCCTCGGCAATCAATCCGAGGCCAAACCAGGCGTTCGCGCAACGGGAATCCTTTTTTATGGAATGCTCGAAGACTGCCGCCGCCTCATCCCCGCGTTGCGCCCTCAGCAGAAAATAGCCGAACTGGCTCGCCGCCGCGCAACCATCACGGTCCGCCTCGATGGCGCGCCGGTGCGACTTTTCAGCTTCATCGGCCTGCCCCCGTTTTTCCTGGATGGATGCAAGATTGGACCATGCAGGAGCAAACCCTGGATTATGCTCTACAATCGTCCTGTAAAGCCTTTCTGCTTCCTCGAGTTTTTCCTGGTCCTGGTAAATCACGGCCAGGTTGAATTTCGGCCGAGGGTCGGATGGATTGAGGATAACGGCCTGCTTGTAAGATTCGATGGATTCGCTCAGGTGCCCCATGCAGTAATCTTCGACGGCCCGGTTGTAAGGGTCCGCCCTTCCGGAGGCGCACGCCGAAAGAAGAATGAGACAAGCCAAAATGAACGCGCTATTCCTTCCCATACGGCCCTATTCTGCCTTTTTCCCTCCACTGTGCCGCATTGGAGGCAGGGTCAAGCGCCCCGTCAGCCTTCCATACGACTTTCCAGGGATGGAGCCTGATGTCCTCGCTTAAGGCTTCCAGGTGTCGAGCGGTTTCATTCAAATGCGAAATAATAGAGGCTATATTGTCCTCGTTTGAATCGAGGATCGAGCGCAACCCCTTTACAGCCTCTTCGGCTTGCGAGAATCCCCGGCCCGCCTGTCCCAGTGTCCTGGTGAGTTCGGCCTCGATCGAACCCAGCCTTTTCTGCACGTCTCTATTGGTGTCGCGCACCTCCCCTATTAATGACACAAGCTCCTTGCCGCCCTGTCCCGATACCTGTCTGATATTTTTCATTATCGGTCCCAAATCGGCCGTATGCTCTTTCACCTGAACGAGCAGGGCGTTTGCGTTCTGGATCGTTTCTTTTATCGTGTACTCGTTGCGAACCTCAAAAACAAGTGCTTTGGCCTCCCCAACCAGATCGACCAGGCCCGAGGCTACCTTACCGCCGGTTTCAATTATTTCGGAAAGTGAAGCCGGGCTTTTGCCTTCAAGCACATCGCCGGACGTCAACTCGGGAGATTCAGGCGATCCCGGGCTGATCTCCACGTATTTTGCGCCCATCATTCCGAGGCTTCTGATTTCGGCACGGGAATCCTTCCTCACTCGAGCATCCGGGGAAATCCTCACCGTGATCGCAATGCGGTCGGCAATTCCAGGGGCTAAGCGTATGTCTTTTACCCCGCCCACTTCAAATCCGGCGTACCAGACGGGAGATCCGGCGGTTATTCCATCCGCATACTGGAAGAGAATAACGAGCGTTTTCTTTTTATCCCACAGGGAGCGGACATCGCTCACGACAAAGATCCCGATCACGAAAAGAATGAACGAGATCAAAACCAGCAACCCGACTTTTATCTCCGACCGAAAAACCTGCATTTGATAATCATTCCTCAATTTAGGGATTTAGGAATTGAAAATCCTTCAATCCCTCAATCCCTAAATCCCTTAATCTGTCAAATCCCTTAATCCTTCAATCCCTAAATCCCTTTATCCCTTAATTCAACAACATTGTTACATGTCAAACAAATCCTCTAAGTAATCCTTACTGGACTGGCGAAGCGGAATAGGGCCGTCAGGGCTTCCATGGATGAACTGCTGAACCAGCGGATCTGAGGACTGCTGTATTTCTTTCGGCGTGCCTTCGGCGACGACCCTTCCCCGAAACAGAACTACCATTTTGTCGGCTATTTTGAAGGCGCTGCTGATGTCGTGAGTGACCACCACCGATGTGATCCCCATACGTTTGCTCACATCAAGGATAAGCTGGCTGATAACCCCGGTTACCACCGGGTCGAGCCCCGAGGTAGGTTCGTCGTAAAAGACAATTTCCGGGTCGAGCGCAAGGGCGCGCGCCAGGGCGACCCTTTTTTGCATTCCGCCGCTGAGCTGGGCAGGCTTGAGGTGTTCGAAATCACGAAGTCCGACGAGTTCCAGTTTCATTTTGACCACGACGCCTATGATTTTTTCGTCCAGTTCCGTGTGCTCCCGGAGCGGAAGCGCAATATTGTCGTGAACGCTCAGGGAGTTCAACAGCGCGCCCATCTGGAACAGCATTCCAAATCGCCTGCGATACCCGTCCATCAGGTTTTCGTCAAACGAGGTGATATCCTGTCCACCGACCAGGATTTGACCGCTGTCAGGACGTATAACCCCGATGAGATGCCGAAGCAGAGTTGTCTTGCCGCAGCCGCTCCCGCCCATTATGGCAAATACGCTGCCCCGCTCCACGGTAAGATTTATCCCTTCCAATACTGCTCTTCCCTCGAAGCTCTTGATAAGGTTTTTCACTTCTATCAGTGCTTCGCTCATGCAGGATAAAACCCCTTTCGGTAAACGGTAAACCGGAAGCGAGAAGCGGGAAGGTTTTGCTCCCTGCTCCCTGGCGCCGTCAAAGAAACAGATAAAAGATTGCCGTAAAAAGGCAGTCGGCAAGGATTATGCTGATAAGCGAGGTGACCACGGAGATCATGGTTGACTTCCCGACCCCTTCAGCGCCTCCCCTTACCACGAACGCCATATAGCAGCCGACCATGGCTATAATCACGGCAAAAACCACGCTTTTCACCAGCCCGCTCATGATGTCCTTCATCAGCAGGGCGTCAACCGTATTATGAATATAGAGCGCGGACCTGATGCCGATTGCAAGAGTTCCCACAAAGTAGCCGCCGATTATTCCGATGGAGTCGGCAAGCACGGTCAGGCACGGGAGCATGACAATCATGGCGATGAAGCGGGGAACTACAAGGTAGGCAATGGGAGATATGGCCATGACCTCCAGGGCCATGACCTCCTCGGTGACCAGCATCGTGCCCAGTTCCGCAGTAAATGCCGCGCTGACTCGGCCGGCCAGAACTATCGCCGTGAGAAGCGGGGCCATCTCGCGGGTAAGCGCGACGGCAGCCAGGCTCGCCGCATAATTGAGCGCCCCGAATTTTTCCAGTTGATATGCGGTCTGGAGCACCATGATGATCCCGATTACAAATGAGACGAGCGCCACTATAGGGATCGACTTGACTCCTACCTCATCCATCTGGACTATGGCGGCCCTGAATCTAAGGGGCTTTCCCTGAAAGGGTTTTACCAGCGCCCATTTCATAGTTTCGTTGAAGAAACAGGAAATGCTGGTAATGTGTCTCAGGAAAATGATTATCCTGCCGTCTGAACGTGCGGCCGCTAAACTCACCTGCCTTGTTCTCCCTCGATCAGATGGCTTGCGTCCGGCGCCATTTCAAAAATATTTTTAAGGTAAGCGAGATCAAAAATCGATTCGACCCTTCGACACGCGCCGGCCAGGGAAAACCGGACCTTGCCCTTGCGCGAAAGCTGGAGCGCTTCCACGAAAGTGGCTATCCCCGAACTGTCTATGTATGGAACATCAGTGAGGTCCACTACTATGTGTGACGCTTTTTTCCGGAAAATGGGCAACAGAACGTTCCTGACCTGCGGCGAGGAACTCATGTCGAGGTCTCCTCCGAGGGAGACGACGAATACGCCTGGTTTTCTTTCGTCGATCTGTATTTTCAATTTTGCGCCTTCTCCTGTCCTGGCATAAATTTTATCATTTTCAGCACCATGCCCCCGCCGGGCGGCGTATCGTATTCTATCCTGTCCACCGCCGATTTGATGAAGTGGATTCCAAGTCCTCCGGGACGAACTTCTTCTAAATCACGTCCCTGGAATGTCGACGGGTCGGCGCCGCTTCCGAAATCCCGAATCATGATTTCAAAACAGTCTATGCCGAGCGTGAAAGTAATGACAATTCTTTTATCGTTGCTGTTCTTATAGGCGTGCCGGATCACATTCGTACACGCTTCGTCCACCGCAAGGACAAGTTTGTCCGTCTCTTCGTCCTCAAAGCCGATTCTTGAGGAGATTTTACCCACAAGTGTCCTCACGATGAACATGGCAGGCGGATCAGCCGGAACGTCGAGAATAACGGGGCCTTTAAAACTCGTAAACGCCAACTATTTCTCCTCTAATCCAGCCAGCACCAGTGTGATGTCATCAGCCTGGGGGCACTCCCCGACAAACTGAGACAGTGCAAAAGATATGCGCGATTTAGCGGACTCGACCTCCGAGTCTCCCGCGCTAAGACAGTTTTCGATTCTCTCCCATCCGAACTGTTCCCCCTCGTCGTTTTTGGCCTCTATGAGCCCATCAGTGGACAAAAGGATGCAGTCGCCGGGATTGAGTGACATCCTTGCAGAAGGGTAGTGCTGATCGGGCAGTATCCCTATCGGAGGAGCGCCGCTTCCGCGCAGTGTAGCATATCTACCCTCGGAACCGTTCCATATTATGGGCGGAAGGTGTCCTGCATTCACATAAACGGCCTCGCCGCCATTTTTCTTGAGCACCATATAGAGAAGAGTTACGAACATCCCCCGGCAGCTCTGAGCGCATACAATCTCGTTTGCCCGGCGCATAAGCCTCTCCGGGTTCTGTTCGCGAATGGCCAGGACGCGAAAATTGGTGGTAAACCTGGCCATAAAAAGGGCGGAGGCCACCCCTTTGCCCGAAACATCGCCGATGAGAATTCCGACAGAATCGTCATCCAGTGGTATGAAATCATAGAAATCGCCTCCAATCTCCCGGGCAGGCTGGTAATGTGTGCTGAACCTGAATCCCTGGAGCTTCGGCATTTCCTGGGGCAAGAAACTCAACTGAATGCTGGTCGCAAACGCCAGGTCCTGTTCGATCTGCTGGCTGCGAAGAATTTCATGGTGCAAACGAGCATTTTCCACCGCAATGGCGGCGTGGGCGCACAGAAGACTGAGGGTTTCCTTGTCTTCCTCGTTGAAATTTGAGCCGTCAAGCTTGTTTATAACCTGCGATACGCCTATCACCCTTTCCTTGATCTTGAGCGGCACGCACAGGATTGTTTGCGTGCGGTATCCGGTCATGCGGTCGAATTCCCGGTTGAATCTGGTGTCCTCGTAGGCATTTTCGATCAAAAGCGGCTCACCGCTATCGTGGACATTGCCGGCTATCCCCTGGCCCCTTCTTATTCGCATGCCTCCCTTCAGCTTGTCGGCAACCGGCCCCTGCGCCACTTCAAAAACCAGTTCGTCACTCTTTTCGTCAACCAGCATGAGACTGCAGGCATCGGCTTTCAGAATCGAGCGCGAGGTCGTCATTATGTTTTC
>JBEKQE010000010.1:0-49856 GCA_049520035.1 Syntrophobacteraceae bacterium
TGCGGTGGGATGCGAGATGTGATTCGCTCTTTCCACCCCTTCCGGAAAACCGTCTCCGCATGTTATAAATACTACCTTTACCTTTCCGCCTGCCTTGAGAACACGTTGAATAAGGCCACCCGCTCCAAGGCTCTCGTCGTCCGGGTGCGGCGCAAAGACGATAAGACGTGTAGCATGCGAGATGAGCGGCTCTATCGCGTGCAGTGTTTCCGCCCGAGAATTGGAAGGAACCAATGCGGCAAGCGCGAAAAACAGCATCAGTAATACCTGCAGCACGTTCACTTCCTCCAATTCCCAGACCGCTACGGATGTGCCCCTGAGCAATGCCGCAACTTGTCCGCCAACGCATCCCGAGGCCGCATTCGAGGTCGGCTTCCACCCGAAAAAGTTCTTTGGACAGGCTTAAAGCCCTTCGAATCGTCCAATATCATGATAAGAAACGCAAAAAAAAGGTCAACAGGACCGGTTTTGGCAGTTTCAGGACATACCTCGTTTATGGAGGTTCTGCCCCTTCCAAAGCGCGTCCACCTGACTTAGATTAAGAAAGTGCCGCTTTATGCGGTTTTGATTTGCCTGGTGAGGATCGTTTCATTGAGCAGCCCGGCGCCAGCCCAAGAGAAGCCTCATGAAAATGAGAAACCGGAACTGCCGGGATGCTTTTCGCCGCAGACTGAGAAATGCATGGACCGTCAGCCCCACCCCACCCCCGATTCCGGCCCCTCTGCCCCTAAGGGACGCCTGGACTCGCTGGACGCCTTTCGCGGCTTTGCAATCGCTTTGATGATACTCGTGAACAGCCCCGGGGACCCTGGGTCAGTCTATTCACCTTTAAGTCATGTGGTTTGGAATGGATGGACTTTTGCCGATACTGTCTTTCCATCCTTTCTTTTCATAGTTGGAGTTTCGCTCGTCTTTTCATTTTCAAAGCAAGAAGAAAAAAGCATACCTAATTCAGCGTTTATCGTCCGGCTCCTGAGACGAACTATTATTCTGTTCGCGCTTGGGCTTTTTATTAATATTTTTCCAACATTCTACCTGTCAGCGATCCGCATACCCGGAGTTCTGCAAAGAATTGCCCTCTGCTATTTTTTTGCTTCTCTGATTGTCCTGACATCGGATTTGAGAGGCCGCATCTTATGGCTTCTCGGCCTGCTTGCCTCCTACTGGCTCATGATGCTCTTCATACCAGTGCCGGGGATCGGCGCCGGGGCGCTTGAGCCGGGAAAAAATTTTGCCGCCTGGGTCGATTCGCTTTTTCTGAGCGGGCACATGTGGTCATATTATGATGGGGAATGGGACCCGGAAGGGATTGTGAGCACAATTCCCGCCATCGCCACCACTCTTTTTGGAGTGCTGACGGGACAATGGCTCAGGTCTTCTTTGCCCGAGCGCAGGAAAGTTGCCGGAATGGTATGCGCGGGCTTGGTTCTGCTCATCGCCGGTTACATACTCGATCGCTGGCTGCCGATAAACAAGAGCATATGGACTAGCACCTTCAGCATATTCATGGCGGGGATAGCTCTTGTTTTCCTGGCATTCTTTCACTGGTCGATCGATATCGCAGATTTTTCTCGATGGGCTAAACCTTTCATTATACTCGGACTGAATCCTATCACAGTGTATGTGCTATCGGAAGTTTTCGATACCACACTCAGAACATTGAATCTGCCCATAGCCCTGGCACAAGATATAGACTGCCAATCATACGTGTTCCAAAGTTTGTGTACACCTATTGCAAAATCGGAAACCGCTTCTTTGCTCTACGCGTTCATGACTCTCCTGTTTATGTATCTAGTCGCATGGATTATGTGGCGAAAGCGGCTTTTTATAAAGATATAGCCCTGTTTACATACACAAGGGATTTGATTTCGCCTAAGATCATGCACGTCTCCGTGGTATTCATAATATGGAGTTCCACGGGCGGGGCAGACGGAGAAAACTTTAGGAAGATTAAGCTATCCTCGAACAAACCTGCCTACCCGGTTTGTGCCCAATAAGGGTTCATAAATTCAGCAAAAAAGCGATTTCTCTCTTGACATGCAAAACCGATTTTGTAAGGTTCGCCGACTTTGCCTGTGAGATTCCTGGGGCAGTATATACCGGGACCTCTGTGAGGTTCACCGGCAGTCAATGTCTCAAGTTGTATATGTGCCCCATTACAACCCGGTAGTGGTCTACGGGACCTGGGGGCGGCCTGCGTCCCCTCCCCTCGCTTATTATCCCGTTTGGCCTGGGATAGTTGCCGATGTTGGAGTGTTTGGGTTTTTCCCGGCCGTAGGGATTGGAGTGGGCTGGTGGGGCGCGGACTGGGGGGCTTGGGACTGGGCCGGCGGTGGAATCGATATCGATGCCGGCGGCGATAGTCACGGAGGCCACGGATACCAAGGCGGCAGAGACCTCGGAGGCCATGACGGCCGAGGAACTAGAGGCGGCCTGGGTGGAACTAAAGGCGGGCTCGGAGGGACTAAAGGCGGGCTCGGCGGAACTAAAGGCGGAGGCAAAAAGAAGTAATAGATGCGCCAAGTTCATGAAGCTTGGTGCGTCTGCTTGAAAATCCTCGTGCCTTCAGCTTGATTCTGTCAGAATGGGAAGGGTTACGGTTAGCCAGCCGTAGCCCTTCTTTTGTATCGGAGGCATAGCAGGGTGATGAAAAAGGATTGGAATTCCCACATCAGGGCGAAAGACCCTACAGACTTCACCCCGGCGAAAGCCGGGGGCCAGTGTCTTTTGCTTTGAAATCAATTAGTTGGGAAAAAGCCTGGATTCCGGCTTTCGCCGGAATGACGAAGTCATTAGCAATTTTCAGGCGTTTCTCCCACCAGAGAGCCATTTTTCATCACCCTGGCAGGTGAGCAAGTGAGAATGAATAATTACAAATGCACGAACACGATCTCATCGGGGTCACTGATTCACCCCGGACCACAGCCTGGCTCGGACTTGATCCTGATCTATTTTTCGTTGTAACCAATCTGTAACCTCTCCCATTTAAATTCTCTAAAAACCCGCCCCGCTTTTGGGCACTGGTTGAATGTATTTCAAGATTAAATGGAAAAAGTTATCCTCTTTCTTGACATGGAGAATATATTACTTATAAACTTGACTTGGCATATATTTTCAGAGAGCTATTCAGCGGCGGAGCCTGCCGGTACCTGCCCGAGTTCGAATCACGTTGGCGGCAGCCTCGTTGCCTTATCACTTTTTCCTTCTGCTTCGCCGGGAATACATTTGATTTGACTTTTTCCTGCCGCCCGAGCATTGCGTTCGAATGGCCCTGAGTTAGATTTAGACATGGGCTTTATGGGAAGTGAGCAGATATCCTAATAGTATCCAAGTGGCTGGAGGCTTATGGACTCGTACAACATGAAGGAGGAGAAAACATGAAAAGAAATGCGTTTCTTAACTACGTTCTGATTGGGTTCCTCGTTGTTATCATGGTCCCGTTCGGAGCGCTTTCACAGCAAGCCGGAACGTCCGGCAACGGGTTCAGCGAGGGAGAGCTTGACCAGATGCTGGCGCCGATTGCGCTCTACCCTGATTCGCTGCTCGCACAAGTCCTTATCGCGGCTACATATCCGGATGAGGTTCAGGATGCGGACGGCTGGGTAAGGGCAAACCCTGGCCTTAAGGGGGACGCGCTCAATAAAGCCTTGGACCAGCAGTCATGGGATCAAAGCGTGAAGGCGCTGGCGGCTTTCCCGCAGGTACTCGCCATGATGACTGCGGAGAAGGATTGGACACAAAAGCTGGGCGAAGCTTTCATGGATCAGCAAGCCGATGTCACGGCATCAATTCAGAGACTGAGGCATAAGGCTTATGCCGCTGGCAATATCCAGACGACCGCCGAGCAGAAGGTTGTTGTCCGAGGTGAGTACGTCGACATTCAACCCGTTAATCCTGAAGTTGTATATGTGCCCCGTTACAACCCGGCAGTGGTCTACGGGACTTGGGGGTGGCCTGAGTATCAACCCTACGTTTATGCCCCCGTTTGGCCTGGTGTAGCTGTCGATGTTGGAGTGTTTGGGTTTTTCCCGGCCATAGGGATCGGAGTAGGCTGGGGCGGAGGCTTCGGAGGGTTTGACTGGGCCGGCGGTGGATTCGCTGGTGGCTGGGGTGGAGACGGCGGCGGTGGAGACGGCGGCGGTGGAGACGGCGGCGACCACGGCCACGGTCATGGCGGCCATGATCATGGCCACGGTCATGGCGGCCACGGTCATGGCGCTCACGGCGGTCATGGCGGTCATGGCGGTCATGGCGGTCATGGCGGTCATGGTGGTCATGGTGGCGGACACGGTGGCGGTCATGGCGCTCACGGCGGCCATGGTGGCGGTCACGGTGGCGGTCACGGCGGCCATGGTGGCGGTCACGGTGGCGGTCATGGCGGCCATGGTGGCGGTCACGGCGGCGGTCACGGTGGCGGTCACGGCGGCGGCCATGGTGGCGGTCACGGCGGCGGCCATGGTGGCGGTCACGGTGGCGGTCACGGTGGCGGTCACGGCGGCGGCCATGGTGGCGGTCACGGCGGCGGTCATGGCGGCGGTCACGGCGGCGGCCATGGCGGCGGTCACGGTGGCGGCCATGGTGGCGGTCACGGCGGCGGTCACGGTGGCGGTCACGGTGGCGGTCACGGTGGCGGTCACGGCGGCGGTCACGGTGGCGGTGGCGGCAAAAAGAAATAGATGCGCCGAGTTCATGAAGCTTGGTGCGTCTGCCTGAGAATCCCCGTGTCTTAAGCTTGATTCTGTGAGAATTCAAAGGGTTACGGTTAGTCAACCGTAGCCCTCTTTTTTTTGGAAACATAGGTGAGTAAGTGAGTAAATGAATAATTACAAATGCACGAAAACCATCTCATCGGGGTCACCGATTCACCCCGGGTCACAGCCTTGCTCGGACTTGATCCTGCTCTATTTTTCGTTGTAGACGAATCTGTAACCTCTCCCGTCTATATTCTATCAGTGCACATAACCGTTTGAGTTTAAATGCGAAAAGTTATCGTCCTTCTTGACATGGAGAATATATTAACTATGTTTTTTAACGGATGTAGCTTTTCAGAAAGACGTTCAAGGGCAGAGTCTGCCGGTATCTGCCCGAGTTCCAATCACGCCGGCGGCGGCCCCGTTTCCTTATCACTTATTCCTCCTGTTTCGCCGGAAATGCGCTCGATTTTGCGTTTTCCCGCCGATGGGCATTGCGTTCGAACGGCCCGGAGTTAAATTTAGACATGGGCTTTATGGGAAGTGAGCAGATATCGTAATAGTATCTAAGTGGCAGGAGGCTTATGGACTCGTACAACATGAAGGAGGAGAAAACATGAAAAGAAATACATTTCTCAACTACGTTCTGATTGGGTTCCTCGTTGTTATCATGGTCCCGTTCGGAGCGCTTTCACAGCAACCTGCCGCAACGTCCGGCAACGGATTCAGCGAGGGAGAGCTTGACCAGATGCTTGCGCCGATTGCGCTCTATCCTGATTCGCTGCTCGCACAAGTCCTTATCGCGACTACATATTCGGGTGATGTTCAGGATGCGGACCGCTGGGTAAAGGCAAACCCGGGCATGAAGGGGGAGGCGCTCAATAACGCCCTGGTACAGCAGCCGTGGGACGAAAGCGTGAAGGCGCTCGCGTCTTTTCCGGAGGTCCTCGACATGCTGGTTAAGCAGTCGGACTGGACAGGCAACCTGAGCCAGGCATTCATGAATCAGCAAGCCGATGTCACGGCATCCATTCAGAGACTGCGGCAGAAAGCTTATGCCGCCGGCAATCTCAAAACTACTCCGCAGCAGAAGGTTGTTGTCGAAGGTGAGTACGTCCAGATTGAACCCGCTAACCCTGAAGTTGTATATGTGCCCACTTACGACCCGACAGTGGTTTACGGGGCCTGGTGGGCGCCTGCGTATCCTCCCTTCGCTTATTTCCCCGTTTGGCCAGGGGTAGCCCTCGCTACATTTGGGGTATTCGGATTTTGGGGCGGTATAGGGATAGGACCTGGCTGGTGGGGCTGGGGCTGGGGCGGCTGGAACTGGGGCGGCGGTGGAGTCAACATCAATTACGGCGGCTATGGTCACGGAGGCCACGGATACCACGGCGGCAGAGGCGGCGGATACCGCGGCGGCCGTGGCACTGGCGCCCATGGTGGCGGTCATGGCGGCCATGGTGGCGGCCACGGTGGTGGCGCAGGCCATACCGGTGGTGGCCATGGTGGCGGTCATGGCGGCGGTGGCCATGGTGGCGGCCATGGTGGCGCAGGCCATGGTGGCGGTCATGGCGGCGGCGGCCATGGCGGCGGCGGTCACGGTGGCGGCGGTCATGGTGGCGGCGGTCATGGTGGTGGCGGCCACGGTGGCGGCCATGGCGGCGGTCACGGTGGCGGCCATGGCGGCGGTCACGGTGGAGGCCATGGCGGCGGTCATGGTGGCGGCCATGGCGGCGGTCATGGTGGAGGCCATGGCGGCGGTAAGAAATAAATATGCACTCTCACTAAATAGAGTAGCATGAGTTCTTAATAATTCCCCCTGCCCAATTTTGTTTGAGCAGGGGGAATTTGTTTTCATGGGCGCAACTCGGCATGACTGACATCCCCCCCGGCGAAATCAGCGGCCACGCCCCCTGGCCGGCCATCCTTTTGTTGCAGCCAATCTTTAACCCTGCCTTTCCAATACTGCGCAAAGAACTGCACGGATCAGGACTTGATGGAAATCGTCTTAATCCGCGAAGTGTCTCGCCACGGAAGATTTGCGTTAAGAAAAGTAAAGCGAATTGACAACTCTTTACAAAAATCTGTTCGCCATCGGGGGGGAGGAGACTGTTAGAATCCAAAAGCTGTGCTTGCGTCAAAATTAGTGAAATGCTAAAAGGCATCAAAAAATCGCCTCCTTCGATACCAGGTCTGCAATTCGAACAGCTTGCGGGAAAGAGGCATCTTTTTTGCTTCATGATGGTCCTCCGGGAGACTGAAATTCAACGTATTTCGGCGCATGCGGGGCCGCGAACCGTGTATTCACCAAGACATTCCGGGCGAGGGGTAAGTGGCGATGGAGTTCCCATTGGATACAGAGGATAAGAGAAATTCAGGGATGAAAATAACCCATGCCGGGCGCAGGAGATGGTGGGTTTGCGTGTTTGCGGCGCTTCTGGCGGGTTTTGGCGTCTACGCCGGTTGGATACTTTTCGGTAATGGAACTCGCGCAGCCGGGCAAGCGCCCCCCTCTCCACCGAGCGTTCCAGTTGTTGCCGTCGCCGCCAAACAGGGGGATATCCACATATATATTACAGGGATCGGGACAGTCACCGCGCTCTATACCGTCACCGTGCACACCAGGGTTAACGGGGAGATAATGAAGGTCCTGTTCAAGGAAGGTGACATCGTAAAGAAAGGATCTCTGCTGGTGCAAATCGACCCACGGCCGTACGCAGCGGCGGTGCTCCAGGCGGAGGGCCAATTGGCAAGGGACAAGGCGCTGCTTGAAGAGGCCAAAGTGGACTTGAAGAGGTACGATATCCTTGCCAAGCAGGATTCGATTGCACGGCAGATAAGGGATGACCAGATGTACCTGGTGCATCAGTATGAGGGGACGGTCAAGCTCGATCAGGGAAATCTCGACGCTGCCAAACTGAATCTGTTCTATACGCGTATCACTTCCCCTTTCACCGGGCGAATCGGATTGCGGCTCGTGGACCCTGGAAACATCGTTCAGACAACCGACACCAACGGGATAGCGGTGATCACGCAGGAGCAGCCCATTACAGTCATTTTCCCCATTCCGGAAGACAACTTGCAGTCCGTTTTGAAAAAGCTCAAGGCCGGAGAAAGCTTGCAGGTCGAAGCTTTCGATCGTGCGCAAACGCGAAAAATTGCCACGGGGCTTTTGCTGACAGCCGACAATCAGATCGACACCACCACCGGGACAGACCGGCTCAAAGCCCTGTTCACAAATGAAGACAGTGCTCTTTTTCCCAACCAGTTCATCAATGCCAGGCTTCTTATGGACACCTTGCGCGGCGTGACGGTGGTTCCCTCTGCCGCCATACAACGCAGCCCAAAGGGGACATACGTCTACATTGTAAAGGAGGACCAGACCGTAACGGTAGGCTGGGTTAAGATCGGGCCCGGCGAAGGTGACAACGTATCAATTGAAGAAGGACTTTCACCCGGCCAGCTCGTTGTGGTGGAGGGCGCCGAAAGGCTCAAAGAAGGCAGCAGGGTGGTAGTGCAAACGCAAGGCCCGGATTCCTCCGGTAAGGGTAGTTGATGAATCCTTCACGAACCTTCATTCTCCGGCCGGTTGCGACCACGCTGCTGATGGTGGCCATTCTTCTTGCCGGCGCAGTAGCATACCATCAACTGCCTGTTTCCGCCCTGCCGCAGGTGGACTATCCCACTATCCAGGTACTGACGTTTTTCCCGGGCGCCAGCCCTGACGTAATGGCCTCAACGGTTACGGCGCCCCTCGAGCGCCAGTTCGGGCAAATGCCGGGTCTAAAGCAGATGACCTCCAACAGCTCGAGCGGCAGTTCCGTGATTATACTCCAGTTCAGCCTGGAGATCAGCCTGGATGTCGCCGAGCAGGAGGTGCAGGCGGCCATTAACGCTGCGGCCACTTTTCTGCCTCCGAACCTTCCAAACCCGCCGATCTACAACAAGGTCAACCCGGCTGACGCACCGATTCTGACGCTTGCGCTTACCTCGGAAACTCTTCCTCTGCCCAAGGTTGAGGATTTGGCCGACACGAGGCTTGCTCAGAAGATCTCCCAGTTGCCGGGAGTTGGGCTGGTAAGTATAAGCGGCGGTCAGAGGCCCGCCGTGCGGATTCAGGCTAACCCGACCGCTCTGTCCGCCTACGGCCTTGGTCTGGAAGACCTTCGCGCGGCTGTTGCCGCCGCAAATGTGGATCAGGCCAAAGGGGCGTTCGACGGCCCACGTCAGTCTTCAATAATAGGGGCAAACGATCAGCTTCTGACCAGCAAGGAATACCGTCCTCTGATCATCGCCTACCGCAACAACGCCCCGGTATTATTGTCCGACGTCGCCGACGTGATCGATGACGCCGAGAACGTAAAGCAGGCGGCCTGGATGAATGATGCCCCCGCAGTGTTAGTCAATATACAGAGGCAGCCCGGGGCCAACGTTATCGAGGTCGCAAACAGGGTGAAGAGGCTGCTGCCCCAGTTGCAGAGCACCTTGCCTTCAACCGTGCGCATTCAGGTCCTGACTGACCGCACCATCACCATTCGCGGCTCGGTCGAGGACGTTCAGTTCGAACTGATGCTGGCCGTAGTGCTGGTTGTCATGGTGATATTCCTGTTTTTGCGAAATCTCTCGGCCACGGTCATCCCCAGCGTCGCCGTCCCCTTGTCCCTGGTCGGCACCTTTGGGGTTATGTATCTGCTCGGGTTCAGCCTCAATAACCTTTCCCTGATGGCGCTTACCATTTCTACGGGTTTCGTGGTCGATGACGCCATTGTTATGATCGAAAATGTCGCCCGCTACATCGAACAGGGGGACTCACCGCTTCAGGCCGCTCTCAAGGGCTCAGAGCAGATCGCTTTCACGATCATGTCCCTTACGATTTCGCTTATCGCCGTTCTCATTCCTCTGCTTTTCATGGGTGACGTGGTGGGAAGGCTGTTCCGTGAGTTCGCCATCACCCTTGGCGTTACAATCCTGATCTCGGCGGTTGTCTCACTCACACTGACACCGATGATGTGCGCCCGTCTTTTGCGCCACACACCCGAGGAAAAGCAGGGAAGGCTCTACCGGCGATCTCAGCATGCATACGACAGTATTATCGGGTTCTATGGAAAAACGCTGCGCTGGGTGCTCGACAGGCAGATGGCTACCCTGCTGGTGGCGGCGGCGACCCTGGTGTTCACCATATTCCTCTATATTATTGTGCCCAAAGGCTTCTTCCCGGTTCAGGATACCGGCATTATTCTGGGCATCTCGGACGCGCCTCAATCGATCTCTTTTGCAGCTATGGCGGAAAGACAACAGGCCCTTGCCAAAATAATTCTTCAAGACCCTGCGGTCCAAAGCCTGTCCACGTTCATCGGAATAGACGGGACCAATGTTACTCTGAACACCGGCAGGGTCCTGATAAACTTGAAACCGCTCGAAGAACGCCGTGTGAATGCAAGTGAAGTAATTCGCCGCCTCCAGCCGGCACTGGCTAAACTTCAGGGCATTACGCTCTACATGCAGCCGGTGCAGGACCTTACGGTGGAAGACCGCGTGAGCCGGACGCAATTTCAGTACAGCCTCGAGGACCCCAATATTACCGAACTGAACACCTGGACCCCCAAGTTCGTCGAGGCCCTGAAAGAATTGCCGGAGCTTCGCGATGTTAGCAGCGACCAACAGGACATGGGACTGGAGGCGCGGCTGGAAATTGACCGCAGCACTGCTTCCCGGTTCGGGATCTCCACACAGCTTATCGACGATACCCTATACGATGCTTTCGGCCAGCGGCAGATTTCGACCATTTTCACCCAGTTGAACCAGTATCGGGTTGTTCTCGAGGTCAAACCCGAATTCCAGCAAAGCCCCGACAAACTCCAGGATATCTACATCCCGATCGTCCCGACCTCGACCGGAACTGCCACGGGGACGGTGCGCGCGGCCGGGGCGACTACCGCGGCCGGCACTACGACTGCGACTGCGGCCGCGAGCGGAACCTCGACCGCGACTGCGACTTCAACCGCTGCCGCCCCGGAGGTGCAGATCCCTCTGAGCGCGGTGACACGCCTTTCAAGAACGACGGGACCATTGGTCATAAGCCACCAGGCGCAATTTCCGGCCACGACCGTCTCATTCAATCTGGCCCCTGGGGCCTCGCTGGGAGAAGGGGTTGACGCCATCGAAGCAACCGCAGCCAAACTCGGCATGCCGGCCAGCATTCAAAGAAGCTTTCAGGGCACTGCCCAGGCTTTCCGGGCCGCCCTGGTCAACGAACCGATCCTTATATTGGCGGCGTTGATAACGGTCTACCTCGTGCTCGGGGTATTGTACGAGAGCTATATACACCCGATTACAATAATTTCGACACTGCCTTCCGCCGGTGTTGGAGCCATTTTAGCGCTGCTGCTCTTTCACACCGAATTCAGCGTGATTGCGCTGATCGGGCTTATCCTGTTGATAGGAATCGTCAAGAAAAACGCCATCATGATGGTCGACTTCGCCCTGGACGCCGAGCGAAGGGAGGGCAAAAAACCTGTCGAGGCTATTTATCAGGCCTGTTTGCTCAGGTTCCGGCCGATCATGATGACTACGATGGCCGCCCTCCTGGGGGCGCTTCCCCTGGCCATGGGAGGTGGGCTGGGTTCCGAGTTGCGGCGGCCCATGGGCATTTCCATAGTGGGTGGCCTCATATTCAGCCAGGTACTCACCCTTTACACCACTCCCGTCATTTACCTGTGGTTCGACCGCCTGGCCAGGCGCCTGGGCAGGGTTCGTTCCAAAGATTCCGATGATGACAACGGGGCGGCGCCGGCATGAACGTCTCCGAGATTTTCATAAGACGCCCGGTCGCAACGACCCTTTTAACGCTGGGAATTACTCTGGCCGGATTTGTCGCGTTTCGTTTTTTACCGGTATCACCTCTGCCCCAGACCGATTTTCCCACGATCAGTGTCTCGGCGGCCCTGCCTGGAGCGGACCCTGAGACTATGGCCACATCGGTAGCCGCTCCCCTGGAACGGCAGTTCGGGCATATTGCCGGGGTTACCGAGATGACTTCGAGCAGTTCCCTGGGCTCGACGTCCATCGTCCTCCAGTTCGACCTGGACCGCAATATCGATGGCGCCGCACGCGACGTGCAGGCTGCAATCAACGCGGCGCGAAGTTACCTGCCTACCACGCTGCCGAGCAATCCAACCTATCGCAAAGTCAACCCGGCGGATGCGCCGATCCTCATCCTGGCGCTTACTTCCCACATTGTGAGCAAGGCGCAGATGTACGATGCAGCCTCGACGATACTTTCGCAGAAGCTCTCACAGGTGCAGGGTGTCGGCCAGGTTTTCGTGGGAGGGGGGTCCCTGCCTGCGGTCCGTGTGGAATTGGATCCCGGACCATTGAACAAATACGGGATCGGCCTGGATGAAGTCGCCGCCATACTGCAAACCACCAGCGTAAGCCGGCCCAAAGGACAGTTTGCCAATGGGTCCGAAGCCCTGGAAATCCAATGCAACGATCAACTGCATAAAGCCGAGGAATACCGTCCCATTATCGTCCGATATCAAAACGGAGCACCGGTCCGCCTGTCGGACCTCGGGACTGTGGAGGATTCGGTTGAAGATTTGAGGGCGGCGGGCTCGGTAAGCGGCAAGCCTGCAATAATGCTGGTCTTGTTCCGGTCGCCGGGGGCCAATATTATCGCGACGGTGGACCGGGTCCGCGGAATGCTTCCGCAGTTGGCGACTACGATACCCCAGGGCATCGATCTATCGGTCGTCCTCGATCGAAGTCCGCCAATCCGCGGTTCTCTGCGGGACGTTGAACGCACGCTCGTCATCTCGGGCATACTCGTCATTCTTGTCGTGTTCGCGTTCCTGCGCAACCCGCGCGCCACACTCATTCCGGGCATCGCCGTTCCGGTCTCGCTCATCAGCACCTTCGGGGTTATGTATCTTTTAGGCTACAGCCTCGATAACCTTTCTCTCATGGCCCTTACAGTCGCCACCGGGTTTGTGGTGGACGACGCTATCGTTGTGCTCGAAAATATCACACGGTACATGGAAAAAGGGCTGTCTCCCCTGCAGGCGGCCCTGCGGGGCGCTCGTGAGATTGCCTTCACCGTGCTGTCGATGAGTATTTCCCTGGTGGCGGTATTCACTCCCATTCTTTTGATGGGGGGAATGGTGGGCCGGTTATTCCGCGAGTTTGCGGTCACTCTTTCCGTGGCCATCATCATCTCTCTTGCCGTCTCTCTTACAACTACCCCGATGATGTGCGCAACCATCCTCAAGAAGGAGACAACCCGCGCTCATAATTTTCTCTACAGGGCTACGGAGTGGATGTTCGACCAAATGCGGAGCACTTACGACAAAAGTCTGCGCTGGGCCCTCCGGCACTCTCTGCTTATGCTCTTCATTACGGTGTTCACGCTCGGGACCAATGTGTTGTTGTTCTGGTTTATTCCCAAGGGCTTTTTCCCCGACCAGGACACCGGACGCATCAGCGGCCGAATGCAGGCGGCGCAGGATATCTCTTTCCAGGCCATGAGCAAGAAATTGACGGAAGTGGTAAGCATCATCAAAGCCGATCCCGATGTAGCCGATGTGATGGGCTTTACCGGCGGGGCAGGACCGGGCGGTTCCACCACAAACTCCGGGCGAATGTTCATTGCGCTCAAGCCTTTTGAAGAGCGGAAAGCAACAGTGACGGATATTATGGCGCGGCTGCGCAAAAAGCTTGCGCTGGTCGCAGGCGCCCCTACCTATCTTCAACCGGTACAGGAACTGCGGATCGGCGGAATGATCAGCAATGCCGCATATCAATACACCCTGCGGGGCGAAAACCTGCCGGACCTCAATTCATGGGCGCCCCGAGTACTGGATGAGGTTCGTAGATTGCCCCAGTTGGTGGATGTCAGCAGCGATCAGCAGGACAGGGGGCAGCAAGCCCTGGTGGTGATCGACCGCTCCACCGCGTCGCGTCTCGGTATCTCTGCGCTACTGGTCGATAAGACCCTCTACGGCGCTTTCGGCCAGGACCAGGTCGCCATTAACTACACCCAGTTAAACCAGTATCATGTAGTAATGGAGTTCGCCCCGCGCTTTTGGCAACGGTCTGAAACGCTGCGCGATGTTTATGTTCACTCCTCCACCGGGGCCGAAGTGCCGTTGAGCGCATTCACCAAATTCAGACAATCGGCCACATCGCTCTCCGTCAACCATGCGAGCCAGTTCCCCGCGATAACCATCTCGTTTAACCTGGCTGCCGGCGTTGCGCTCGGGGATGCAGTAGAGGCGATTGAAAAGGCGACTGCTAAATTGCGAATGCCGGAAGACATTCATGGAACTTTTCTTGGCACGGCCCAGGCATTCCAGGCATCTCTCGCCAATGAACCCATTCTGATCCTGGCGGCGCTGATTTCGGTCTACATAGTGCTCGGAGTGTTGTACGAAAGCTACATCCACCCGGTCACCATCCTCTCCACGCTTCCATCCGCAGGCGTAGGCGCCCTTGTGGCCCTGCTGATCTGCCGAACCGATCTGAGCCTTATTGCAGTAATCGGAATTATCCTTCTGATCGGCCTGGTCAAAAAAAACGGCATCATGATAGTCGATTTTGCCCTGGAAGCTGAGCGAAACGAAGGCAAGGGCCCTGTCGAGGCGATTTATCAGGCATGTTTGCTAAGGTTCCGGCCGATCATGATGACCACGATGGCTGCGCTCCTGGGGGCGCTGCCCCTGGCAATTGGCAGTGGTGTCGGGTATGAGCTGCGGCGGCCGCTCGGGATATCCATAGTAGGCGGCCTGATTTTCAGCCAGATGCTGACTCTTTTTACGACTCCGGTCATTTACCTTTATATGGACCGCTTGCGGCTCGGGTTTTTAAACAGGCGGGGAGCAGGACCAGAGAAACGAGAGTCTATTCCCGGAACAGAGGACCTGTAAGCGCAGGCCCCATCAAGTGAAATTCTTGCAGACTCGAACGGCGCCTCGCAGGGCATTTCGCACAACTCCCCGCGAGCGCGGAGAAAGTGACAGGTATGGCGCGACTACAACTCATAAAGCATGCAACGATTCCTTTGCTGCTTGCGGTCCTTTCGGCGTGTACGGTCGGCCCCGATTACTTGAAGCCCAAGGTTGAGACCCCTGCCTCTTACAAGGAAGTCCAGGGATGGAAGAAAGCAGAGCCGCAGGACAATATTCCCCGCGGCCCCTGGTGGACGATCTATAACGACCGGCAGTTGAATGCGCTTGAAGAGCAGGTCAATATCTCGAACCAGAACCTTGCCGCCGCCGAAGCGCAGTACAGGCAGGCACTCGCCCTGGTGCAGGTTGCGAGATCGGCCTATTTTCCCACGGCTACGATAGGCCCCAGCGCCTCTCGATCCCGCACATCCGCCAATGCCCCCGGATCCCAGGGGATATCTCAAACCAGCTCTGACTTCCTCTTTTCGGCCCAGGTGTCCTGGCAGCCCGACCTCTGGGGCAAGGTCCGCCGGCAGGTCGAGTCAAGCAAGGCAAGCGCCCAGGCCAGTGATGCGGACCTCGAGGGAGTGCGCCTCACCATGCACGGCCAGCTTGCCCAGGACTATTTCCAGCTTCGCACCCTGGATTCCCAGAAACAGCTACTCACGACAACCGTTGACAACTACAGGAAATTTCTCGCGTTGACAAAGAACAGGTATGCAACCGGCGTGGCGGGACAGTCCGATGTACTTACGGCGCAAACCCAGCTCGAGACGGCCGAGACCGAACTGATTGACACGGGCGTACAGCGGGCCCAATTGGAGCACGCAATAGCCGTGCTGATGGGCAAGGCGCCGTCGGACCTGACTATTCCTGCCACGCCGCTCGACTTGACGCCGCCGGCCGTACCTGCCGGCATACCTTCGGGACTTCTCGAACGCAGGCCCGATATCGCCGCAGCCGAAAGACAGGCCGCGGCCGCAAATGCCCTGATAGGAGTAGCCGAAGCCGCCTATTATCCAAACGTTACTCTCAGCGCAACGGGCGGGTTCGAGGCATCCTCTCTTGCCCAGTGGTTTTTGTGGCCCAGCCGGTTTTGGACACTCGGGCCGGCCGCAGTTCAGGAAACTTTGTTAGACGGGGGACTCAGGCGTGCTCAGACCGAACAGGCCCGCGCGGCCTATGATGCGAGTGTGGCCACTTACCGCCAGACCGTGCTCGCCGGATTTCAGCAGGTTGAAGACAATCTGGCCGCACTTCGCATTCTGGAGCAGGAGGCGAAGTCTGCGGATGCCGCGGCCGATTCGGCAAAAAAAAATGTGGTTATAATCCGTAAGCAATACGAAGCGGGAACAGCAAGCGCCCTGGATGTCATAGTGGTTCAAGCCATAGCGCTCAATGATGAGTTGACCGCCGTCAACGTCCTGGGCCGCCGCTTGAACGCTGACGTGCTCCTGGTCGAAGCCCTGGGTGGGGGCTGGAGCACGTCTGATTTGCCATCCGATAAGGTTGTCGGTCAGAAACATTATAAGGGGTTCCCGTGGTAAACAGCGATTAGTAACCTGTGGCGAGCCAAAACACACGCAGGGACACTTTGCCGTCTATCTCCGGCGGCCCCGCAGTGTGACCGGCATCAGTGCTTGAACGCGCGCTGTCCTGTTAACACCATGGTGACTCCCGCTTCATTGCACGCCTCGATCACTTCCCAGTCCCTCATGGAGCCCCCTGGCTGCACAACAGCTCTTATCCCCTGGCGGATCCCGACGTCCACACCGTCTCGGAACGGGAAAAAGGCATCCGAAACCATGGCGGCGCCTATAAGGCCCGCCCTGGCCTCGCAGGTGAGAGTATCGATTTGCTCTTTTTGCTCTCTGGGGCGCCCTCCCTTCTCTATGGCAAGCTCCAGGTCCTTGTACGAGATTTTGTGCCTGTCGAAACAGAGCGCGTCTGCGTACTTCTGGTAGGCCTTATAGACGGCGATTTCGGCGACCCCGACGCGATCCTGTTCGCCCGTGCCGATTCCGACCGTGCATTCATCTTTTACGTATATTACAGAGTTGGAGGTTACGCCCTGCTCGACAAACCAGCCGAAAAGCAGGTCAGCCCTTTCCTGTTCGGTCGGCTCTCTGCTGATCTTGTATGTTTTGCCCTGGTAGGCGGTTTGGGCAAGTTCGAAATCCCCGGCGCTCCTGATCTTATTGAGTGGCGACTGTTGAACGATCAGGCCGCCGTCGATCAGAGACTTGAAATCGACGAACCGCATATCGATGTAATCCTGGAGCCGGTCTATCCTGGATATCCGGATAATGCGCAGGTTGGCTCGCTTTTTCAGGACTGCGAGAGCGCCCTCCTCATAGTCGGGAGCGGCGACCACCTCGAGGTAGTTTTCCGAAATAAGTTGGGCCGTAGCCTTATCAACCGGGCGGTTGACCACGAGGCATCCTCCGAAAGCGGCAATCCGGTCTGCGCGGTTTGCGCGATGATATGCCTCGGAAAGGTCTGCGCCCAGAGCCGCACCGCAGGGATTGTTATGCTTGAGGATTACCGCGGCGGGCTTGTCCATTAGAAACTTCACTATATTGAGTCCGTTGTCCAGGTCAGTCAGATTGATCTTTCCCGGATGCTTGCCCTCCTGGAGCATGTCCTCCTCGCCAATGGCGCTGACCAGACCGTTTTGGGGATCGATGAACTGACAGGCCCCCAACCTCAGATTGCCGCCGACCAGTTCGTAGAGGGCCGCTTCCTGGCCCGGATTTTCCCCGTAACGCAGCCCCTTTTCGATCAACTCACCCGTTTTATCGTCCGCAAACTTCCATGAGCGCTTCCTGTAGACGAGCGTCTGGTCTCCGAAGCTCACACGAAGCGAGTCCGGAAAATGGTCCTCCATTACCGTGCGGTACATTTTCTTTAGATCTTCGGCCATTGATTCCTCCCTGGGTGATAAAGTTGCGGCATTTGTAAAACACTAAAAGACCGAAAAGCAAATAAAACTTGATACACGCAAAAGATGTGATTATTTCCAAGTTGCGGTTAAGGCTTTAGCCCTGGTTTGAAAGCTTGCTCCAGGGACCTGTTCATTCAGCAGATACGATAACCACTATAGAAAGGAGCCGCACTTTGAAGAGCTTCCAGGGACTTGGGTCCGCCACTCTCATCGGCAGTATGCCTCAAAGGGACCGGGAAAGGGCAATTGGACTTGTGCTTCAGGCTGCCCCGGAGATACCCGCATGGCCCCAGTTGCCCGCATATCCTGCCGAGCAGATGATGGCGCAATATATCGAGGGTCTGCCAGGCATTGTAACAGAAGAGGGCAGGCAATTTGTGAGGTGCGATACGCCGGAATTCGACCAGCAGGTCCTTCTTTTTTATGAACGATACCTTGCTCTCGGCGAGGGACCGCTCCAGACCGAAGCCTCGCGCTTCGGGATGGGTGAGGCAACCAGCGCAACCTTCCGCTGTTTTCTCGAGACCATCAAGGGCGCCAATCTGCCCCTTCGCGCCCTGAAGGGCCAGATAGTGGGTCCGTTTACCCTTCTGAGCGGCCTGAAGGACCAGGACGGCCGCGCTCTCATTTACGACGAACGCTTCCTGGACATCATACCGAAGCTTCTCGGCCTCAAAGCCAGGTGGCAGATTGAACTCATGCAGCCTTTCGGGGTACCGGTAATAATTTTCCTCGACGAACCCGGACTTGCCGGGTTCGGTTCTTCGGCCTTCATTACCGTTTCCGCCGAACTGGTCCTGAGGCTTCTGGCCGAAGTGGTCGACGCCGTCCATACAGCGGGAGGGATCGCAGGCATTCACGTCTGCGCCAACACTGATTGGCTGCTGGCGTTTCAATCAAATTTCGACATCATCAATTTCGATTCATATGGTTATTTCGATAAGTTCGCCCTCTACAGGAAAGAATGGCTTCAATTCATGGCCCAGGGCGGCAACATTGCCTGGGGCATAGTTCCCACGTCAGACCTTAATGCGATTCAGGCCGAAACCCCCGAAGGTCTTGCCGGCAGGTGGACAGGCCAGATCCGGGAGCTTGCCGCAGGTCAGATGGAGATGGAGGAAGTAATTGTTCACTCGTTTTTCACCCCGAGCTGCGGCTGCGGCAGCCTGCCCGAAGACTACGCTGCACGGGTGCTCGATCTGCTCAAGAAATTTTGCCGGATAATGCGGCAGGGCGAGTGAGCGGCAGCGGACAGGACATTGCTATTAAAGTTTAGATATGATGGTTGGCGTCTTGACAAACGGGTTAAACAGGACTAGGTTTGTTTAGCACTCTTTTGTGGTGAGTGCTACCAATAAGGGAGTTTGGGCGTGCTAGAGCTTACGCAACGCGATCAGATAGTTCTGGAAGCCGTTATTACCGATTATATCGAGTCCGGCGAACCAGTGGGATCCAGGACCATTTCCAAAAGAAGCGTCATGACCGCCAGTCCAGCTACTATCCGCAACGTGATGGCTGATCTTGAGGAAATGGGACTGCTCCACCAGCCGCACACATCGGCCGGTCGAGTTCCAACGGTGCAGGGGCTACGGTTTTACCTCGATTCGATAATGCGCTCCAGGCAGCTCGAAGGATCGGAAAAGGAACGGATTCGGGTTGCATTGAAAACCAAGCCTCAAGACATAAGGGAACTGCTGCGCGGGACATCGAAACTGCTTTCCCAATACTGCAGGCAGGCTGGAGTTGTACTGTGGCCCAAGCTTTCGATTGCATCGTTCAAGCATATCGAATTCCTTCGACTTGGGCCTTTTGACATAATGGTGATTCTCATTTCAAAGGCAGGCCTTATTCATCAGACACACATCGTATCAACTCAAGAGGTTACGCAGGTCGAACTTGACAAGTTCAGCCGGTATATAAACGAGCTTCTTCGCAATGTGCCCCTGTCCAAGGTGAAGGAGCGCATCCTGGAGGAAATGGAAAGCGAGAAGGGGCTTTTTGACCAGCTTTTCTCGCGCGCCCTGAAAATGGCGCACCAGGCAATTCAGGATACGATCGAGGAGAGCGAGATTTACATAGAAGGCAGGACCAATCTTCTGGATAATCCGGAGTTCGCCGATGTTGAACAAATGAGGCGGATACTTCAGGCCTTTGAGGATAAATCCAAGATGATACGCCTGCTCGACGAGACCCTGAAGGCTTCGACGGGAATCCAGATAATGCTGGGTACCGAGGGCGAACTGCGGGAATGGCAGGAAATGAGCCTGATTTCAGCTCCCTACTGGCGAGGGAATACCCCGTTGGGCGTGCTCGGCGTGCTTGGTCCTCTGCGCATGGATTACTCCAGAATCATACCGATCGTCGAGTTTACCGCGCAGTTTCTAAGCCAGATCCTGGAAATCCCTGATGAGAATTAAAAAATCGACTTTTGCATGTGGCAATGCAACATTTGCCGAAAGGTGAACTTATATTGTCATGATTATCGAATGGCAAGAAACGGAGGGAACAGTTTGATACCTGTTGAAAGAAAGCCGGCCGGCAAAAATCCCTGTCCGGTGGATCAGGTTGAAACCCAGGTCCAGGCTTCGCAGAATATTGAAGAGGAAGATTGCCGGCAACTGCTCTCGAAACGCGAAGAGGAACTCAAGGAGGCACAGGACCGCATCCTGCGGCTTGCTGCAGAGTTGGACAATACGAGGAAACGCCTTGAGAGGGAGAAATCCGAGGGCATATCCTACGCTAATGAAAGCATAATGCGCCAGCTTGTCGATGTGGTAGACAACCTTGAGCGGGCAATCGAGCATGGCCAAAGGGATGAGAACTGTGAAGGCCTTCTGGATGGGGTGCGGATGACTCTCAAGAGCTTCACCGATGTCCTTGCCAGGTTCGGCGCGGCGCCCTTCGAATCGGTGGGCTGCGGTTTCGACCCTAACCGGCATGAGGCAGTCATCCAGGAACAGAATCCCGACTATCCGGATATGACCGTGACAAGGGAATTTCAAAAAGGCTACACTTTAAGGGACAGGCTCCTCAGACCCGCAAGGGTCGGGGTGTCAAGAAATGCAAAAGACGACACCTGATGAACATTCAGACATGGCGAAGCCTGGAGTTTTTTTATACTCCACAGTCCGAGAGGCAGGATTACAGGTAACCCCAAGGAGGCACTTAAATGAGTAAAGTTATAGGAATCGACCTCGGGACTACCAATTCAGTGGTAGCGATCATGGAGGGAAAGGAGCCAAAGGTTTTGACCAATGCTGAAGGCAGCCGGATCACCCCTTCCATGGTGGCCGTCACCGAAAGCGGTGAGCGGCTCGTGGGGCAGGTTGCCAAGCGACAGGCTATAACCAACCCCGAGAATACCGTTTTCGCGGTAAAGAGGCTTATCGGCCGCAAGTTCGATACACCGGAAATCCAGGCCGACATAAAAGTTCTTCCCTACAAAATCGTCCGCGCCCCTAATGAAGACGCGCATATTCAGATTCGTGGCCGTGATTACAGCCCGACGGAGATTTCAGCTTTCATCCTGATGAAAATGAAGCAAACGGCTGAAGATTACCTGGGGGAAAAAGTCACCGACGCCGTCATTACGACACCCGCCTACTTCAATGACAGCCAGAGGCAGGCCACCAAGGACGCGGGCAAAATCGCCGGGTTGAACGTTTTGCGCATTATCAACGAACCCACCGCCGCCTCGCTTGCCTACGGTCTGGATAAGAAAAAGGACGAGAAGATCGCCGTGTTTGACCTCGGGGGCGGGACCTACGATATCTCGATTCTGGAAATCGGCGAAGGGGTATTCGAGGTCAAATCCACCAACGGCAACACGCACCTGGGTGGGGAAGACTTTGACCAGCGAGTAATCGACTGGCTGGCCACGGAGTTCAAGAAAGACTACGGCATAGATCTCAGGACCGACAAGATGGCCCTCCAGAGATTGAAGGAAGCCGCTGAGCGGGCAAAAATCGAGCTCTCGACTACGATGGAGACCGAAATCAATCTGCCCTTCATCACGGCGGATGCTTCGGGGCCAAAGCATATGAACGTAAAGCTTACCAGGGCCAAGCTCGAATCAATGGTTGAAGAACTCATCGACAGCGTGCTCCCGCCCATGCAGCAGGCCCTCAAGGATGCGGGTCTTTCCCGCAACGAGATCGATGAGATTATACTCGTAGGCGGAATGACCCGGATGCCTCGAGTTCAGCAAAAAGTGCAGGAATTCTTTGGCAAGGAACCGCACAGGGGCGTTAACCCCGATGAAGTTGTCGGGATTGGGGCGGCAATTCAGGGTGGCGTGTTGAGAGGCGACGTCAAAGACATTCTGCTGCTCGACGTAACCCCTCTGTCGCTCGGTATCGAAACGCTCGGGGGCGTTATGACGAAGCTCATCGAGCGAAACACCACGATTCCGACCCGCAAGAGCCAGATATTTTCGACCGCAACCGACAACCAGACCGCTGTCTCAATTCATGTACTTCAGGGTGAGCGTGATATGGCCTCTGATAACAAGACCCTGGGCAGGTTTGAACTGGTAGGTATCCCCACCGCGCCCAGAGGCATCCCGCAGATTGAGGTCACCTTCGACATAGACGCCAACGGCATAGTGCACGTTTCGGCAAAAGATCTGGCGACCCAGAAAGAACAGTCGATCCAGATCACGGCCTCCAGCGGGCTTAGCGACCAGGAAATAAAGAACCTGGTGCGTGAGGCCGAGCAGCATGCCGAGGAAGATAAGAAAAAGCGCGAACTCGTAGAGGCCAGAAACCACGCGGATACTCTGATCTACAGCACTGAAAAAACGATACGCGATATGGGTGATAAGATCGATCAGAAGACAAAGTCGGACATCGAATCACAAATCGCAAAGCTCAGGACTACCATCGAGGGCGATGACAAAGACGCCATTCAGCGGGATGTGGACGCCTTGATGCAACTCTCCCACAAGGTAGCCGAAGAGGCCTACAAACGGGCCGCCGGCGACCAGGCCGGAGCACAGGAGCAACAGGACCCAACCGGAGGATCTCAGCAGCAGAAAAAACCGGATGAGGACGTGGTTGACGCCGACTTCGAGGAGGTGAAGAAATAAGGATTAGGGCGAGATTGCCTGAATCTTTCGTGAGGCTTTTATGAAAATAGACAACAAAGGCACATCGGCTTTTTTCCTTATTTTTCTCCTGCTTCTCACCGGTTGTGTGAGGGGTGGCGAAAAGGGCCCACCTGCCAACCTGGGGCCCAGCTTCTCCACCACTTACCCGCAGGAAGCCGAAGAGATGTATCGCCACGCTGAGGACATGTGCCACGCTGGAAAGCTCCCCAACGCAATCAGCCTGTGGCAACGGGTCTCCGAGAAGTACCCAAGTACGGCCGTTGCTGCGAGATCACTCAACAGGATCGGGGAGATCTACCTTGAACAAGGCCAACCCGACCTCGCCACACGGTATCTTGATTACCTCGTTTACGCTTACCCCACCTGGGACGGCATTCCCTCTGTGAAACTCAACCAACTTAAGCTCCTGGCGCAGACGGGCAAGAAAAAACAGGTGATGAAAGAGGCGGTTGCGCTTTGGGAACTGGCTGCGAATCAACCCGAAGTGCGCTTTGGCCTGGCCGAGTTGATGATTGGAATCTACAGCTCGGAAAACGACATTGAGACTGTTTTTGACTGGAGTTCCTCCGGCTTTTCGGCCGCAAATACTCCCGAACAGAAAAAAAGCCTGACCGCACTGACAAAGGAGACCCTGAACAGAGCGGATGAAGGGCTTGTTAAAAGACTCTATAAAAGGAACCCTTCCGATTTCATGAAGGTTTTCCTGGATTTCCGCTACGCTGAGATCCAAGCTCAAAAGGGGCAGGGCGAAGCGAGCCGGGAGCAATTGAAAGCAATCCTTGCCCAAAATCCCGGCCATCCGCTTGCCCCGGAGATTCAGGCGGCCATCAGGGGTTCGAAAGTCGTCGAAACCGGCATACCTCTCAATCTTGATAGGATCGGCGTCCTGGTCCCCCTGAACGGGCCCAACGCAAAATACGGGGACATGGTGATCCGTGGGGTCGGCCTGGCGGTTTCCGATTGGAACCAGGGCCATCCGGGTCAGGAAATCACCCTGGTTATAAAGGATGCCGGCTCGGAGCCGGACACAGCCGCCCGGTCGTTTAAAGAGATGGTCAGAAAGGAAGGAGTGCTGGCCGTAGTGGGGCCGCTTGGAACTCAGGCAAACAAGACGGTGATCCCGTTGGCAAACAGTGACGGGGTCCCTCTGCTGTCCCTGACCGAAAAAGGGGACGATATAGAGGACAACTCTTTCGTGCTGCACCTGTTCATCGACAGCCGGGACCTTGTTAAGGCCCTTGTCCGCTACTGCCGCGAGAAACTCAAATACGAACGCTTTGCGTGTCTTTTCCCTGATGACCGCTATGGGCAAAAGCTCTCCAAAATCTTCGCTGAAACGGTGCAGGAGCAGGGCGGAACAATGATGGCCAGCGCTTCTTACAGGGAAAAGAGCACCGATTTCACCGAACCTCTCCAGAAACTTATGAATATAGCCAAAAAGAACGCGCCGCTGTCGGTGATCGAAGGGACCCCCTTCGATACGCTGTTTATACCGGACCAGGTGAGCGCGGTTTCGCTGATAGCCCCGCAGCTTCCGCATAATAACGTAGTCGGGGTCACTCTGCTGGGAACCAATCTCTGGAGCGAGGCGCCTCTTGCGCAGGCGGGGGGGGTGTATGTCGACCAGGCCCTGTTTGCCACTTCCTTTTTCCCGGAAAGCCAAAATGCACGAGTAAAGACGTTCACTGAAAAATTCGCCTCCCTCTACAACTCGCAGCCTTCTTATCTTTCAGCGCAGGCCTATGATGCGCTCCTGATGCTGCTCCAGGCCAGGAGCGCCTCACCGGTGAAAGCCGACCGCAATTCTGTGTTCCAAACTCTGCTTCAGTCGCAGGGTTTCAAGGGAGTCGCAGGGAATTACACCGTGAATGCGAGGGGAGATCTCGAGCGGCAATATACCATTCTCCAGATCGTTAACGGGTCTCTTAGTCAAGTTTATCCGTAGAGACATATAACGAAGGCTTGACAGGAAATCTATTGGTTGTATAATATATAGGATTAAGCTTTGAGTTAGCAAAGCTGCAATATGAAGCGCACCAGGAGAAGGAAATATGCCAATCTATGAGTATGAATGCTTGAAATGTGGGAAGACCACTGAAGCGATGCAAAGGTTTTCCGATCCGCCGATGACAAAATGCGCACATTGTGACGGTCGGCTCCGAAAGCTCATTTCCATGAGCACTTTCCACCTTAAGGGTTCAGGTTGGTATACAACCGACTATTCCGGTAAGAACCAGAGCACGGCCAAACCGGCGGATGGCAAACCGGATAAGCCTGAGAACAAAACAGAGGGCGCGTCTTCAACAAAGCACTCGTCAGGCGCGGATAAGGATTGCTGAGTTCAGCAGTTTTAAAATGGATGGAGCGGGCGGCGGCCCGCTTTTTTTTTGGGGGCATGGACGTGGTTTTGGAATTCGATCACACTGATAGAATCGGGATTTAAGGATTTAGGAACCTGGTTGATGATAAGCGGACTTGACCAAAGCCGGAGAAAAGAGTGAATTCCGAAAAAGGCCTTTTACTCGTCTTTACGGGGCACGGAAAAGGGAAGACTACCGCAGCACTCGGTATGGCTATGCGCGCGGCAGGACATGGCATGAGAGTGCTTATCCTGCAGTTTATAAAGGGTGCGTGGGCTTACGGCGAGCTTCAGTCATTCGAGAAAATCGAAGAGGTTGAAATCAAGCCCCTGGGAAGCGGCTTTACCTGGAAAAAGGAGAGTCTCGAAGAAGACCGCCGCCTGGCCGAAGCAGGCTGGGAGGAGGCCGTCTCCGAAATGAAGCGTGGATATTACGATATGATCGTTCTCGATGAGCTCAATGTAGTCCTGTCCTACGGGCTTCTGCCCAGAGACGCGGTCATGGAGGCCCTTGAAAACAGAACGACCCGCTCTCACATAGTAGTTACCGGGAGAAATGCCCCCGGCGAACTCATTGCAATTGCAGACCTGGTGACCGAGATGAAGGAGATAAAGCATCCTTTTCGAGACCAGGGGCTAAAAGCGGCGAAGGGAATTGAGTTTTGAACAGCGGCCGAGCGGCAGCGCCCAGGTAGTCTCGTGGCTTTTATCGCGGATATTTATAAAGGTCATCATGTGGCAGGACTCGCAGCAGGAGGAGTTTTCCTGACCAGTCAGGGACCCCGGAGGCAAGGAGAACATCGGGTTCGAAAGAGAGTCGATACCGCCTGTCCACACGAACACTCCAGGCGGTTGGGTCGTTTCTTATCCGCTCGATGTGCAGACCAGGGTGCGATGGGTCTGCTTCCAGGCGGGCCAGGGTCTTAGCGACGTTTTTTACGATCTGCTTTCTTGATTTCAACCGGTCGAGATCTTGAAGAAACTTCCTGCTCGTAATCAGATCGGGCATTTTTCATTTCCTCTGCAAACCAGTCCGGCATTTCGCCAATGCCGCTTTCGCGCGCTTCTTTAAGCTTCGCAAGTCCCGCCTCACTCAGCCATATTGAGGGATAGATCGCTACGGGCCGGAGAACCAGCGCCCCTCCTTCCGCAACAGAGAGGTCCAGGTAATCTCCGCTTTTCAGGCCAAGTTCATTGCGAATGGATGATGGAAGATTAATACTTCCACGTTTATCGATGGTTATAATCATAGCCAACCTCCGTCCGAAGCATTGGCCCGATCATATCGTTGTTTGACATTTTGTCAATATGACAAAAACGGCAAAAACGCGAAGCCGGATCGTCGGCAGCGCATTTCGCCGCTGGGGTATTTCCAGGCATCCCGTGTTACCTAAACGGGGGTATTGCAGGCTGCCCCCCGTCATCCGTCCGGATGCCGCGCCCTACCTTCGTTCTCATCCCTCCAGATTCATACTAGTGGCGTTAACTCCCTTTCAAATTCCAGAAGCGTTTTGTAGAATCAGTTAGCATAGAGACTTCGGAGAGACGGTGGGGTTAGTACTCGGCATTGATGCAGCATGGACCTTAACGGGCACGAGCGGTGTTGCACTCATGCACTGCACGCCAAGCGAACGCCGAGTTATTGCCGTTGCCCCTTCCTTTTCAGACTTTATTAACCTTGCCCAAGACCGACCAACTTCGATTGATGTTCCATCCCTAATTCACGCGGCAGAAATGCTTGGCAGTTCACAAATCAATGTGGTGGCAATCGATATGCCAATGTCCTTATTACAAATCACAGGACGTCGAGTTGCCGACCAAGAGGTTTCCAGGGCTTTCGGCGCTGCTGGAGGTAGCACACATAGTCCTAATCCTAGCCGTCCAGGCTGGTACGGGCAGCAACTCACGGAGGGATTTATCAACGCTGGGTTTCCCCTTCGAACAAGAAACAATCCGCCTAAGGCAAACAGCCCCTCACTTATCGAGGTGTTTCCCCTTGTTGCGCTGATACGCCTGATGAATTTGACCAAGCGCCCTCCATATAAAGTCACCAAGACCACGAAGTATTGGCCAAATTTCTCGCTAGACGCCAGGATCGCACTCCTGCTTAATACTTGGGATTCGATCTTCGCTGCACTCGGGGGTAAAGTATCGCAACTAAACTTAAAAGTCCCTGCAAGAGGTGCTGTCCATTCTCTGGCATCTCTCAAGCCCCTTGAGGACATGCTTGACGCCATCATTTCTGCGTGGGTAGGCGCATGTTTTCTCAACCAAGCAGTACAGTCCTTTGGGGACAATCATGCGGCTATATGGATTCCGACATAATTAACTCAATCCTCAAGTATGACGTGATAATCGCCAATGCGCGTTCCACCTCACCCAATGCGCGCTTCGCCGTACTCGACGGACCCTCCGGAACCCCTCGCTCCTCAGCAAGAAGCCCATCCGATTCAGGGCGGGCTAGGAGAGGACCGGCCCACCTCGCGGAGCGTGGAGTTCTTCTTTGCAGCCTCGGCGGCTTCGGGCGTCCCGGTTTCCGTCTCCGTGCAGCTCCAGTGCTCATTCCTTCGCTACACGGGCGCTCCAATTCCAAAACGAGGAAGACCTCTGCGGAATGGCGTTGATCAGGTGAGGCACGCAAATCACGCGATGCACAATTCCTTCCTTTGCCATAACTGGACATGATGCTGTCCCTATTTCTGAAAACTGCTCTCGCCCCACGCCTGGCGTAGCGGGCCGAACGGGACAAAATCACTTCTATCAGAGCGGCATTTCTGCCTGATGTTCGGCAATATCATCTCTGGTGTGCCTTTCGATTGGATGTGTTATATAGCAAAGAGGAGCAGACGGAGGCTCCACCTATGACAGAAGAACAGAAAATCAGCCGGAATTTGAAGGCCGTTGAGAATGCCGTGGCCCAGCAAACGCTTGAAGGGTTAGAAGTCCCGCCGGACGTTGTCGAAGAGATGAAACGGGCTGCCAGGGGCGAAATCGAAATCGAGGAAGGTATCCGCAACACAGTCCGCAGGCTCACGCATGGCAAAGTACGAGGGGAAAGACCATTATCTTGATCCCGAAACCGGCGTTCTCAAAAATAAACTCGGCATCGGAGACGAAGACGAGCTAAAGAAGGCCGAGGCATCTTTAGTGGCTTGGCGGAGCTTTCAGCTTGCTGAAAAGCCTATACAGGGTCGTTTCGACCTTAGGCACCTTAAAGCCATTCATAAGCATCTGTTTTGCGACGTGTACGAATGGGCGGGCGAACTCCGGGACATCGACCTTGGCAAGGACAACAGTTATTTTGCCAATCACCCGCACATTGTCAGCGCGGCACGTCCGGTTTTCGAAAAGTTGGCCGAGGAAGGCTATCTGAACGGATTGGACGCCGCCGCATTCAGTTCGCGAGCGGCCTATTATCTTGGAGAAATTAACGCTTTGCATCCCTTCCGCGATGGCAACGGCAGAGCACAACGGGAATTCATCAATCACTTGGCTTATAAGAATGGCTACCTCATCGAATGGAAGAACGTAGGCCGGGAAGACATGATTCAGGCGTCAATAGAGTCCTTCCTTCAGGGTGACAACACAAAGCTTGCCGCGTTTATCCGTGATAATCTGCGGAAGCTTCCGGCCTCTGACCCCAATAAAGCAGGCGCGCCCAAGAAAAGAGAAAAATCTTTGGAGCCGCGCTAAGTCTGAAACTGGGTTACATACTTACAAGCTGGACGAAATCCCGTACTGTCCAATTAGTAAAACTCTCCCCGTTGCTGCGCGCAACCTTGCGGGCTAAGCGATACCCTGCAAGCCGGGCAAAATGACGGGCCCTCAGCACCTCCTCATACTCCTTCGCCTTCGCCTGGGTTGGCAGGACGGTACTCGGAGCGGTCAAGGGCGATCCCTGCCGGGTGCTCCCCTTGGTCGCAGCCTTTGCAGCTCCTGCATTCCGTGCTCTCCAGGAATCAGCGACGCCGAGAGGAGCGCGGCTTTTTTCGCTCCGGCTCAAGGATCTCTCCACTTAAGAACAGACGCATTCTTCTAGGTGCCCGGTTTGGTCCGTACGGGGAGTACGTCAATGAGGCCAGGCAGAAATGCTTAGCCTTTCCTTTTTCTGTGGTGGTCAGCGCCTGCCGACCACATCGGCTATCACTTTACCCGATCGAATATTCGTTGGCTGAGTAAGCTCGGGAATGTACAGAAGGGCTTCTTAGAACCTTTTCGTTGAGGCACACATTAACATTATTTATGATTACTTCTGCTCTCTAAATCGCTTTACTGCGGCATTTAACGCTTTCCTTAAACTCAAACAGGTTTCAAGAAACTTTAATGTGTATTCGCGCTTTACCCAGACATCCATACTGTCTCCAATCATGGCATTTTTATATCTTTCAATGATTGTGTTAGATTGATCGTATTTTAAATATAGTGGATTCACCACGCGAGTAGTAAAAGAGGCCCCGTTCTTCATCGGAACTGGATATGGAGGACTGAAGATGTCATAGCCAGCGCGAACATAGTCCGCTAGTGGCGGCGGCAGTTTTTCTGTACAGACAGAATCGATCCATTTATCAATGATGATGGCAGCGGACGGCGCGAACCACACAAATGCCCCTTGGGCGCAGTTCATATATTCGGCGGCATTATCTACGGCAGGCCCGATTAGAAAGTTATGCTCCGTGGCATATTCTCCAGATGTTATACATCCACGAAGTAGCAGTGGCGGATTATCTTGAATAAAAACGGAATGTCCCATTTGAAGGTAGCTGCTTCCTAGACAGGAGGGGTGGTTATGTATTGCGAAAAACAGTTGAGCATGCTACAAGCTCGGATAATACCCAAGCCCCAAACCGGAGTAAACCCTTTGATGCTTTTTTTGTTGGGAATCATCTTGTTTGTTATTGGATCTTGCGGAATTGCTTGGGGGGGGATTCTTCTCAAAGCGAGTTATATAGGACGTGGCGGCACAATACCAATGCCGTGGAAGGCATTGGCAAGTGCTGTTGGCATTATAGTTCTTGCGAATGCATTCGTTATTTCAGGCGGGCTCCTCGCCAAAGACGGTTATGATAAACTGGCAACAGCAGTTCGTAATTCCTTCTGCCTCACGGTTCATGCGATACTCGCTGGTACCCCAATGGTTTTTCTATCCGGCAGCTACGAACTTATTCCTCTGTCCGTAGGCATCTTTGTAGATATTACAAATATTAGCCCATATGTGAATAGAATAACTGGATATCAAGTAAATATATACATTAACCGAATATCTGATCGTGGTGATATTGTAGGGGGGTGGCATCATCTACGAAATGTTGGTATTATCGACAATAACATATATGCAGTATGGAATGGACTCGATAAAGCCAGGCAACTAATGTGCGGCGACATTGATTTTGTAAAACAAGCTGGCACAGTACAATTAACTCCAGGGGGAGTCATAAGTGGATGGTTGTTTTTTGAATATGAGAAAGACATTTATTTCAAAGAGAACAACGATATATTAATTGAAATGATTCTGAAAGACGGTGCTGGCAAAATGCAGCACCTCACGAATATACACCCTAAGATACCAGACAATGAAGAAAAGCTTACAACTCTTGGAGACGCTTACTTCAAAATCGGGCCTGTAGTAGACTTGAGCGGTTACAAAATACGCGCACGGGTTCCAGAAGAGTGATGCCATAGATCTACGGACTTACTCACAATCTCTCTAAACGTCGATAATCTCTTCCATGTGGGTTTGTCTCTCCAGTCCAGGGTAAGCCCTTTCTACCATCCTCTCAAATACTTTCCAATTTGGCGCTGCGCGTTGAAGTGCCATCAACCCAACTAAACGCTCTTTTAAGTCTGGTTGCCCGATATCAACAGAGAAGAATTGATGATGTTTCCACTTTCGCCTTTTGGTTTCTTCCCTTACGGGATTGAGTTTTCTCAATTTATCCAAGACGCCTTGAGGAAGCTTTGCAAACACTATCTTATTGATAATTTTCCCGATAAGTGGAGTCCGTTGGCTTCCTTTTGGATAGCGCCACCCCTTGAGCCGGTAAATGTGCTTAAAGAACTCGTCGGGAAACATTTTGGCCCATTTCAGCCGCTCATCTCTAAGGTAGACTGCAAGAAATTGTTCTAGTTCATTTCTCTCACGGTCATACTGATAGCCAGTCGCCTCATCGACAAGGGCGAGGATTCCCACCTGTGCCAAGCCCCGAACCAAAATATCGGCATTCTGAGCTATGTGGACCTGACCTGGGTGGAGGACTCCAGCGTCCCTTGCTTTGAGCCAGACATCACAAACCTTCGGCAACATAGTTGCTTCTCGGCCATAGCCGATTTTCTGACCGGTTCTACTCAGGTATTTCCGGGGCGCCAGCAAAGAATCATATAAATCTGAGTCAATATAGGGGATTAGGTTTGGAGATGAAGCAAAAACCGGCAAATCGGCGCCTTCACCGCCAGCTTTTTTGCGACGCCAGTGCGCACCACCTCGTTTGCCGCCAAGGGCTTTAGTTATCCCCCTTTCTGACAATAGTCGTGTCCCATCGTCAAGTACCGCACATGGAATGACCAAATCCCCGATTTTAAGTTCCCCCACATACTGCGTTGCCCTTGGAAGTTTCTCTTCTATTGCCATAAGTTCAATCCTTTCTGAATGGTTGCATCAAAAAGTACCCCGCCGTTTGCCTTCCGGTTATTGTATCGGTAGCAAAATTCGTCAATGTACTTCGGAAGATGTTTCAGGCTCACTTTATGGAACTGACCGACGATTCCCCGTTTCAAGATCGCCCAGAATGACTCTATGCTGTTCGTGTGAATGTTGCCGTCAACGTACCAGACTTTATGATTGATGGTGTGGTGTTCCGCAAGCCTTTTTAGGTGAACATAGCCGGTATATTCATCAGTCATGAGAGTTGAAGTTTTTATGTCCACGTTAGCTCGTACCAAAGCCGACAGTTTCTTTGCGGTTAAATCCCCTTTCTTCATAACCTTTGCTTTGACGCTTCCATTTCTCTCTACCATCCCAACGACCGGAGTCTTGTCGGTTCCCCGACCTCTTTTGTGATTGGTGTCCGATGGACAACCCTTCCGGGGTTTGCCGCCAATGTATGCTTCATCAATTTCCACGATCCCGGTGAGCAATTCCCTTTGTTGATGCTGGCTCATGGCTTCCCGAATCTTCATGGCAATGCGCCACGCGGTATCCTTATTTACCTGGAGATCGCGGGATAACTGGCGTGATGAGAGTCCCTTTTTGGCATTCAGGATGAGAGAGACGGCCAGAAACCATTTCTGAAGGGGAAGGTGAGTATGGTGGAAAATCGTCTGAATGGTCACACTGAAAGTAGTATTGCAGTTGTTGCAATGGTGACGTTGCTCTTTCGGTGCCGGAGTGGTATTCTGAGATTGGCAGTAAGGGCAGGCAGGCTTGCCTCTCCACCTGACTTTTTCGAGGTGGTTGATGCAGTCGGCTTCGGTCGGGAAAAGTTCGTAGATTCTGACGATGTTCATGATCACTACCTCCTGTTAGGACATAAGCTAGCACAGGAGATAGCGTTTGTCAAGACGTTTTTCTACCTTAAAATGGGACATTCCGAATAAAAATATCAAGAATTTCCATAACAACATTTATCATATGGTTTCGAGAACCGCAGCTTTATTCTGCGTTACACTATGTGCACACGCTCTTCCCAGTGCCCAGTTTGGTCCGAACTGGGGACCCAGAAAACAACAAAGTCCGCGGGTTTTGTGTTCCAGGCCTTTTTGTCGTTTGGGAGGGATGGACAACTCTCCACTGGCAAAACCACTGGCCTCGACTATAGGATGAAACAGCACAAAGCGGCACTGCTCCACTCGGAACCTCGCCCAGACCGGCACGCAGCAGCCGCGCGGGAAAAACTGATCCATTCAGACTGGCTTAAGATAATGAACTATTTGGAGATGGAAAAAAGGCGCAGCCCTTCGATCCGCTCGAAATGGCCGACATTATTAGTAAGGAGAGTAAGATCATGGCAAAGGCAAGTGGAGGCAATCAGGAGGTCGAAATCGCCGATCATCCTTCCCGCCTTTCTCAGTTTCCCTCGTTCCCGGCCGAAAAATTGGCAGATTTCCCGGTCCACTCCCAGCACCGGGAATTTACGGAGAAACGTATGAAGGCTACTTTGATTTTGTTGCGGGTCTCGGGAATAATAGACGCCTTCATAGAGTTCCGCCAGAGAGATAACGCTCAGGGCAATGCCTCGAGGTTGAAGCTCACGGAGTTTCTGGGTAATTACCGCCACGTTGGCCAGATGATCGATAATCCAGTCGGTGTCCACCAGATAACTGACTTTCATAGTCTGATTTCCGGTCGGGATGAAATGAGGCGATTCTCATAAATCCGGCGCTTGAGATCTTCACAGTCAAGACTATCTTTCCAGGCCCCGGCAGTAGCCTCAAGAACATCTTCAGACATCGGCATGTCGCTTTCGGTCATTTTTTTCCGGCGGGTCCGTTTTGCCTTGGCCTTTTTCCTCAGCCGTTCCGCAATCGTCTCCAGCAGTAAAATGTCTTCGTCGTCCAAACCTTCGAGTTCAATGAAGCTGGCCACGGGCATCTCCTTTCTGTGGTAGTCTTTGAAATGAACCGGCTGAGAAACGGGCAGTTCCAAAATATCATTATGACAGGGAATTTAAAGGACTTCCTGGTCCCTGTCAAGAAATGCGGTATCCCGATCCAGAACGTCTCGCGGTTTGCCCGATGTCCGAATTTCCGATTGGGAAGCTGTAGAGACACCTTTACTTATTGTAAAGTAATACGGGCATGGGGAGGGGCTTTCTTTCAGAGCGGCGGCGGGAAGTTTATCGCGGATTCAAGGTTGGGATATATGGGACAGGCTGCATCAGTTCCCCCTTTATAAAATAGATTTGGATTAATCGATTTTTTCTCCCCCGGCACCTAGAATTTGACTCAAAGGGGTCGCAGTCCTGGCAGTGCCTGTGTTCCGTGCTCTTCTGGAATCAGCGACGCCGAGAGGAGCGCGACTTTTTTCGCTCCGGTTCAAGAAGCTGTCCTGTTAAAGACTGACACGCTCTTCCCAGCGCCCGGTTTGGCCCGTCCGAGGGGAGCCGGTGCATACGGGAAAAAACCACAGAAATCAGGAATGCTTCATCAAAAACTCAGACACGATCCGGTTGAAGATCTCCGGCTGATCCATCGGAGTGGCGTGGCGTGAATTGGAAATTTCCACAAGCTCGGCATCGGGCATCCTGCTGACGTAAGATTGTTTGTAGCTCACGGGAGTGTAATCCCGGTCGGCAGAGACTACCAGGGTGGGGCAACGGATCTCGCCCAGATATTTCGAAACGCTCCAACCTATAAGCGCCTGAAGCGAGTTATTATAGGCGTTTTTATCGTTTTTTGCCCATCGTCTTGCCATTTCTCTTCGAAGGGCCTCCTGCCCCTTTTCGGGGAAGAGGCGACCAGCCAGGATTTCAGCCATCCTGCGCATGCCGAAAATCCGGACGATTAATCTGCGCTTAAGAAATTCGAGTTTTTGCGTCAGCGTTCGCAGAATGAGCTCCGGACCGCTGTTGACAATGACCATGCTCCTAACCAGTTCCGGGTGGCTGACCGCCAGTTGAAAGGCAATCATGCCGCCCATTGAAAGACCGACCAGGTGGGTGGGCCAGGCTTTAACGGACCTGAGCAACCCGACGGTATCATCGCAAAAAAGCGAAATGCTGTATGGCCCCGGAGGTTTTTCGGAAGCGCCTTGTCCACGGCAATCAAATGTGATGACCTGGTAGTCTTTGGAAAAATAACCCGCCTGCCCTTCCCAATCCCCGACGCTCATGCCGAGGCCGTTCAAAAAAAGAAGCGGATGCCCCTGACCTGTCGTCTCATAGTGAAGAGTGATGTTGTTGATGCGGATATCGGGCAATGACCGTAACCTCCGTTTTTTTGGTTTGGGGTTTTGAGTTAACCTGCTAAGTTTCTACGATCATGCAAATCACGTCCATTACATTCGTGCGGGTGGGGCCGATGATGAAAAGGTCTCCTATCGCTTTGAAAAAATTATAGGAATCATTTCTCGAAAGGTGATCGAAGGGATTTAAACCCCTGTGTGCGCCGTTACTGCACGTATTGGAGTCGGCAAAAGCGCCGGCGGCCTCTGTTGGCCCGTCTGATCCGTCGGTCCCGGCGCTTAACACCGAAATCTTCGGCCATCCCTCCAGGCTGAGCGCGACGGCCAGGGCAAATTCCTGGTTCCGGCCGCCTTTGCCCTCGCCCCTGATCGTAACCGTCGTTTCTCCTCCGGCCAGAACACAAGCAGGCGCCGAAACCGGATGCCCGGAGAACACGATTTCCTTTCCTATCGCCGCAAATGCCTGCGCGATCTCGCGGGCTTCGCCCTGAACAAAAGAGGAGAGAACCATCGGAGCATATCCAAGCTCGGATGCCTTCTTCGCCGAAGCGAGTAAAGCGGCACGGTTGCTTCCGACAACCAGGTTCTGAACCCTTTCGAACACGGCATCACCCGGCTTGGGGGTCTCTTCGATCAGCCCGCTTGCGCCGCTCCGCAGCAGCTTAAGCACGGAAGGCGGAAGTTTTTCGGAAAGCCCGTATCGTTCGACGATCCGAATGCAATCGGCGAAGGTACTCGGATCGGCAACCGTTGGGCCGGAGGCAACCACATCCAGGGAATCGCCAACAACGTCCGACAGAAACAGAGAAACAACCGTGGCGGGATAGACAATCCTTGCCAGTTGCCCTCCTTTGGCCAGGGACATGTGCTTGCGCAATGAGTTAAGTTCGAATATTGTGGCCCCGCACTCCAGCAGAAGCCGAGTGGTCACCTGCTTTTCCCCCAGCAGAAGAGGAGGACGTGGTGCAGGAAAAAGCGCGCTTCCTCCGCCCGAAAATGCGCACAAAACCAGGTCTTGTTCCGTGCAAACTTTCAGACGCTCCAGGATATGCCGCGCAGCTTCCATTCCGGCCTGGTCCGGGACCGGGTGCCCGGCTTCCATCACACGGATTTTTTTCAAAGGCAGGCCGTGACCGTATTTTACGGTAATCCAGCCCCCGGTGAGACGGTCGCCCAGGATCTGCTCCAGCGCCTTCGCCATCGGGGCAGTTCCCTTTCCGGACCCTGTTACGAAGATTCTTTTGAAACGCTCGAGCCGGTATGAACAGCCGCCGACCCTCAATTCGTTCCCGTTCAGCTCAATGTGGCGTTTGACGGCCTCTTCGGGGTCAACGGCCCGAATCCCGGCCATAAAAATCTCCTGGAGAGTCTCTTTTGTCTTCTCATCCATTAAAATTCTCAACCGATAATGGGTATAGAGAATAAACAACTATAAAAGCTCTGGGACTAATAAGTTGATGCATTTATTCACGGTGATTATTCTTAGATTACATGGAAACATACCGAACAGGAAGTAATACGATGACCGGCATCGGAATAATAACCGCTATTTTCGCTGTGCTGCTTACGGCAACGGCTTCCTGGGCGTTTGGCGGCGCCACCATGAACCAACTCATGCCGAGCCCGCCAACTAACGTAATCGCAACCGCAGGCAACGGCGAGGCGACCGTCAGCTTCAAGCCCCCGAAATCGGACGGCGGGAGCCCCATAATCCACTATACTGTAACATCGCACCCCGGCAACATCACAGCCTCGGGCAAGCAAAGCCCGATAACCATGAAAGGGCTGACCAACGGAATAACCTATACTTTTACGGTAACGGCCGGCAATTCCGTTGGGACCAGGCCCGGCTCGGAATCATGCAACAGCGTTACCCCCAAGGCTGAATGAGAACCGGAGGCTCGTCTGTTCAGTTCAGTTGAGCTATTGCCGAAACTACCACTGCAGTTCCCCCTGCCGGGCCTGTAGAGGACTTGCGCCTCCACGCGAGCGAGCGCCCTGCCGGGCGGATAAAAAAAGGGGTAAGCAGAGAAACTGCCCACCCCTCAGAATGGTCACCGAATTAGATAAAGCACCCTGTGTGCGTTACCTGTTTTTATTATAACCAGTTATTTTCCATAGTCAAGCCAACCTATTTCAAGGGGAAATTAAGCCGAGCCCAGAACGGTGATAATGGGCGGGATGACCGATCTGGCGATATCGCTTCGGGAACCGCCGCCGAGGACCACTTCCAGACGTCCATCGCAGATCTCTTCGGAAAGCTGTTTCATCATGCGGGCAATGGGCAGGTATGCGTTGATGGTGAGGCCAAGGTCTGCGTAGTCGCCCCGGTGGGTGTCAAACCCGAAGTACCAGAATATGAATTCCGGCCGAAACCTGCGGGCTCGCACGGCAAAACCCCTTATCGCCGCCTCGGCGTACCCGGCGTCGGGGTCCTTATCCCAGGGACGAGCCGTAGCAGCGATGTCCACATTTGTACCGTCTTCGGACTCGTAGTTATTAAAGCAGACACAAACATGAAGAACGTCCGGATCGCCGCCTACCAGGGATCGAGTACCATCCCCGTGGTGGGCGTCAGTGTCGAGAATGGCGATTTTGCTGATGCCGTAGACAACTCGAAGCACCCGTATGGCGATCGCAACGTCATTGAAGCAGCAATACCCGCCGAAGAAGTCTTTGCCCGAATGATGCCCGCCGGCGCCGATAAAGGAAAAAGCGTTCCCGATCTCGCCTGAGGCGATCTTTTCTGCCGCCATGACGACCGCGCCAACCGAGTGCCAGGCGGTCGAGCAGAGCGGGTCCTGCCCGACTCCCTCCAGAAGCTCCCGGGAATGTACTGCCAGAATAGATTCCTCAGAAATGGGTTCGGGCTGGTAGAGAATGTAGCGTTCGTCTTGAAGAAGGTTATTCAAAGCTCGCGGGAAGTCCTCAAGACGGGCCCCCTGAGTTAGATAGCTTCTCCGGCTGAAACTCGGGTGGGAGAAAATCCCAGTTCGAGCTCTGCGGCCGAGTCCCAGGCGGGCATCGACAGCCGATTCGTCACTTTTTCGATACTTCATCCCGGCCCTGCAGTGAATACCTGTGTTATTTGCCGATTCTCCTGGTTCCAGTACCCTTCAGTCGAGTAACTTCGCCATTCAGGAAAATCACCGAAGCTCCATCGCTGTAAGACCATTCGATCGCGCCGGCCCTGCCTGCATTAGAGATCAACACAACTTTACGTTCCAGTTCGGGTTTTCCCCAGACTTGTTCAACCTGATCCATCGACATGCCGATACTGACCTTACCTTCAGAAAGCGATTCCCGAATGAGTTGCTCTCGTTGCTTTTCGACTCCACCCTCAGCGGATATCCCCGTTTGAGGGGGAGCGGGCAGCATGTTGGGCATACTCAATGCTTGATCGAGGGTCTTACTGATCGAAGTCTTCTGCGCCCACAATCCCTCTTTTTCTCCGCAAGCTCCGATCCTGATCGTATCGCCGGGGCCTTGCTCCAGGATACAGACTTCAAAGCCGGGTTTTAATTCCAAACATTCAGGGTTGTCGCCTTTTCGGAATTTAAGCCAAAAAAGGTCGGCCTGACCGGAATTCAAAAACTTGACGGCCATTTCCAGGTCAGCAGCAGCATGGCATCCAAACGAATATCTATTCGTGTAATACGTGCGATCCTTGTTGAGAGAAGAATCACAGGAAACTGCCAGTATGGCGAGTAACATGGTTACAAGAAGTGATTTTACGCTCCCAGGCATTGAACCGGCCCCCGGTGTTCGACATTGTGTCAAGGCCTATCGAAACATGCGGCAATAATAAATCGGAATCAGTTACTCAACAGAATAATTATAGTGAACTTCGGCATCAGCAAACAGCACGATCGGAACAAGCGGCGCAAATTCTAATATTGAGAGCAAGTCGAAGCCTGACCTTTCGAAATCCCGATTCGGGCCCCTGGTTTTGAGCATTTTTGCCTCGTATGACAGACTCATAAACAACCCTGTGCGATAATCTGGTCATTCAATTTACCGTTAGGCGGAAGGTCCGCCGCGCAGCGCGTAAGGCATCCCCTGAAGGGTCTGACGGGCGGTCGCGGGATGCCTTGATTAGTAGGGCATCAGGCCGATTGCGAGGCAAAAAAGCGGGAATTGGGGCGCCGGAATTCATTCTACGACCTGCTCTCAGGCCCTCTATGTGCAGGGAACGCAACGTCCCGACTCATCTACACATTCATCGCACCCTGCATCCTTGCATATAACGCAGTCAGTGAGCGCCGACTCTGGATCGTCTTTACGCCCACAGACGGTGCAGTCAAAATAATTGGAAATAAGTTACAATCCCTCCATCGTTCGAGCCGGCATATGGCGCTACCTTCTGTACCAGCCTGTCAGAACCCTGAGCATCAGACCGGTACCGACTCCCCAGGCGCCGTTTATGAGAAATGCCGTCACCAGAAGAGGCGGGTGCCAGCCGCCTCCCAGGGGGCGGCCCTTGAGCGGCAGCACCATTAAAAGAGCTACCAGGGAAGGGAAGACGGCCCCAAACAGAAAAGCCACTACCCAATAGCCGCCGCCGGCCGGAAATCTGCGGTCAGTCAGGGCGAATAGAATCCCCCAGATTCCGCCCCAGGCGGCCAGAGAAATCACGGCCGGTATTCCAAACGGTTTGGTGACCGACATCGAAAAAGGCGCGAAAGGCGCCAAACCCACAATCCAAAGCACCCATACACTCAGTTGATGAAAAGACAAAGTGGCGAGAAAGCCCGCAATAAAGCCAAACAGAATCCGTGTCGGATAGTCCGAAGATGCAGTTCCATAAGCCATGATGCCCTCCTCAAGAAGCGTCCTGAAATAGCGTGTTCCCCATCCGGAAGGGGTTTTCCAGCTTTTCCGCCCCCGGAGTGTCAAAAAACCAATCTCGACGCCCCGCAGTTAAAAATTAAAACCTTAAAGACGTCCCATGAACGATTTGATCGCCGACATGTATTCCCTCAGGCCCCTGGAAAAAATGTCGTTGTGATCTGCGCCGGGGATCTTTAAGAGCATTTTGTCCTGGGACGGAGACGCCCTGTAGAATTGCAAAGCATCTGAATAGGGAATAACGTGGTCGTACTCGGCGTGAATGATCAACACAGGCTTGCGGAATTGTTTTATCTTGTCGATGTTTCTAAAACCTTTGTTTTCTGTGAAGTCCAAACTGCGCAGATCGACCCCGAGAAGCTTCAGGAGAGGTTCGGCCAAAGCGAACCCGCTCTCGATTATAAGCCCGTCAATTTTGTCCTCATGCGCGGAGGCCAGCTCCAGTGCCGAGGCGCTGCCAAGAGACCTGCCCATTACTATGAACGGTCCAGTGCAGCCGTTATCGCTCAGCCATTTTTTTGTGAAATCATAGACCATGTGGCAGTCGCACATCATCGAACCCACCGTCGGCTCTCCCCCCGAACGGCCATACCCGCGGTAGTCCACGGGCAGAAAATTTATACCCATCCGGTTGTAGATGGGGCCAATGTCTTCGTAATCAGCTACGATTTCGCCATTTCCGTGGAAAAAAAGGATATTTGGCGCCTCCTTGTTCACAATGTAGAAACGGGCGCCTAAAGCAATTTGGTCTCCCACCGGAATGGAGATGTCATTTGCGCTGGTATTTGCGAACGAACGCCATTCAGGTCTTGGATGGAAAATACGCAGTGAGATTTCCGGCCTGTCAAGTGCAGAATAATCCATAGGCGGCAAAGCGGCCATTTTTTTAGCCTCAGAAGGTTTTAAGGTGTAAAAAAATGTAAAGCGGCCCTCAGGTATGGGTGGGTTTAAATTTAAGTTGTAATTTTAGGTTTTTCCAGTGCTCTTGATAAGATAAAAAGCCAAAAGCGCTATGATCGGTGACATAGAGCTGCTCCCTCGATGCCGTCGTCACCGTTGAACTATTCGAGGTAGGCCGTCATTTCCTTCTCAAGTCTATGAGCGGCCGGAGCTTCAAAATGCACATACTCGCGGCCAATCGGACCCGAGACTACCTGCATTGGCCCTTTCGCATCGTCGCGCCATGCGCCGATCTTTATTTTTCTCATTCCGCTGTAACCGGTCGGAAAGAAAGAAGCATGCCAACCGAGTAACCTCATGCTTAGATTATAGCCTCTATTCTCCGCAGGAACAACTGGACTTCTCGCGCTGGCGCATTGAGTTTGCCTATGGAAGTCTGTGTATTTACAAAGAAACTAAAAGTTAAAATTTTCCAGGGCGTCCGAAAGCTCGGTTACGTGCCCGGGCAGGCGCGCAAGCAAAAAACTGCCCTCATCGGCTTCGACGCGCCCGTCTGCGGCTGCGATTTCGGCAAACGCCAACCTCTCATCAGGAGAGAAGTCCAAAAACAGGGAGAAAATGTCGCGGGCTTTTGGCAAATGGGTATTGTCCAACCTGGTTTCCCATGCCTCCACAAACCCTCGAATAACCCCGGGCAGGCACTGCGGTCCCGCCCAGGCCAACTCACCGGTCCCGTCCAGCCTGTCGACCCGCATCCTTAGGCCCAGATTCACAAAAAAATGCAGCGACCCCAACATCTTGTCTCTGCAATCGGATTTTCGAGCAAGCAACGGCCGGTAGCCTCGAACGGTTATCAACCGGAGGCTCAGGGGATTTTGGCTTTCGTCCACTACGAAATCACCCGCCGCATGGTGCCAGGGGTAGATCTGCGAAAAAGACCGGCTGTCAAGGTATAACGTAAGGATTTTAGAAGCCTGTGCGTAGAGTTCATCGGTTTTTTCGGGGTCAAGGAATTGAGGCTCTCCGTTCTGTCTCCATACATTTATGGCAGGGGCCCCCGATGCGTCCGGGGAAAGGTGGAACTCGTGATGGTTTTCGAACCACTCGGCAATGAACAGCATGAGTTCCGGGGCTTTTGCTGAAATAAAGGGCAGCGGAAGGTATGGGAGGCCGAACCCGGCGTGCAGGTTGGCAAGGAGCCTTGCTTCGACCTTGAGGAAAGCCTGCTGATCGGGCGAGAAGGCGCAATTTACGGCAAATGAGCGTTCATCATCGGCAAAACGTATACGGAGGAGCGAAACGCTATAGAGCGCTCCGTGTTTTTCGGCGATAAGTTCGATGTTCGATGCCGCCTCAAGTTTCGGGGTGGGTTTGAGTTGTTTTTTGAGAAGTTTTCTCAAAACCATGAAAGAGTTTTCGGAAAGTAAGCGTGCAACCGAACTCATGTATCGGCCGTATGTTACGGGCCCATTAGCGGGCGGCGGATCGACGGGTAAAACAAGCCAGCCGCATTCTTCATCCAGCGCAACCAGTTTCGAACCGGTGCTTATATAGCATTCTATTGGAGCCACTCTGTGACCGGGTTTTCTTTTGTCCATGCTGGTTCCATCTTCTATGAAGAAATCTTACGCGACCTCGAATTAAAGCGGTAAAATATTTATGGGAAGCTCAACCTAAGACAATTTGGTTTGTCTAGTATTGAGCAAAGTGCGAGGTGGCCCTGGCTTCGTTTTCATCCGCTCGTATAGCAGGGTTTCGACGTGATGTATGTTCGCTTTAGTGACCTCAATATAATAACTAGCCTGCGCAGCAGCTTCATAAGCCTCCAGAGCTGCCTTGAATGCAAAAACCGCCTCCTCAAGTCGCGCCGTGCCGGACTCCCGTTCTCCTAGTCTCTCAAGCGCACAGCCCAGGTTGTTCTGGGTCATGGCCCACCGCAGTGGCAGCCGCTCCCGTGTATACTCTTTCAACGCTTCCTGGTAGGCTAAAAGGGCTTCCTCAAGTCGCGCCGTGCCGGACTCCCGCTCTCCTAGTGTCGCAAGCGCATTGCCCAGGTTGTTCTGAGTCATAGCCCAGCCCAGTGGCCCCCGCTCACGCGTCCCCTCTTTCAAGGCTTCCCGGTAGGCTGAAAGGGCCTCCTCAAGTCGCGCAGTGCCGGACTCCCGCTCTCCTAGCTTCTCAAGCGCAGAACCCAGGGTGAGCTGGGTCATCGCCCAATCCAGAGGCACTCGCTCACGCGTCCCCTCTTTCAGTGCTTCCCGGCAGGCTGAAACCGCCTCCTCAAGTCGCACCGTGCCGGACTCCCGCTCTCCTAGTATCGCAAGCGTAGCGCCCAGGTTCTTCTGGGTCGAGGCCCACCGCAGTGGCCGCCGCTCCTGCGTATACTCTTTCAACGCTTCCCGGTAGGCTGAAAGGGCTTCCTCAAGTCGCGCCGTGCCCGACTCCCGCTCTCCTAGTGTCGCAAGCGCATTGCCCAGGTTGTGCAGTGTCGCGGCCCACGGCAGTGGCGTCCGCTCCTGCGTAAACTCTTTCAACGCTTCCCGGTATGATGAAAGGGCCTCCTCAAGTCGCGCCGTGCCGGACTCCCACTCTCCTAGCTGCTTAAGCGCATTGCCCAGGTTGTTCTGGGTCATGGCCCACTGCAGTGGCGTCCGCATCTGCGTAAACTCTTTCAACGCTTCCCGGCAGGCCGAAACCGCCTCCTCAAGAGGTTCTTTCTTGCCGCTTTGCTCGGCAAGCACCGAAAGGGCATAGGCCAGCGCGAGGCGGGTTGCTGCCCTTGAGTCGTCATCCCAGTTTGGCCGGCCCGTGCTCGCTTCCAGGAGGGCTCGTACACGGGCGATGAACGGAGGCAGTCGATCGGCCACATAGCGACCCTCTGCGGTACGGAATTCGGCATCGTGCGATACCACAAGGAGACGCAGTATCTCCGCTATATCGGCCCAGAAAACCTCAGGCAAGCGATACTGAGATTCGACAGTAGGAGCATCATACCGCCTCGCCTTCCATGCCCCTGTGTCAGAAGTCGTCCAGTAAAGTTTGGGCAACGATTTGTCACCTCGACCGAGCATTGTTCCCCAGATGAGGACGGCGGCCCCACTTTCCTCGAGATACTGGCGGGCGATTTCATGCCCCCGCTTTTCCTGATCTTCGGGCACTGGGCCGACTAGGGGAATTGTCCGGTCGAGCACGAGGACTTGCATCCCCTTAAACTCCTTAAGGGCCTCAACGATCAACCGCTCCTGATCGCGATTAGGATCGTTCTCCAGGTGAGCAACCAGAATGGAAAACAGGTTCGGATCAGCTTTAGGAACCTGCCAGCGGGTAAAGTGCGAGAACACAGTTGTAACGCCAGGCCATTTGCTCACCGCGTCCCAATGCGTAAACATCCAGAAAATTGCATAACCGATGACAAATATGACGATGCCACTACGTACACCAAAATGCTTCAATACCCATTCACGAATCATTTTACCCAAGTCAGGTGCTTTGCCACCTTCAGCCATATATCACCCCTCTATAGGTAAATGGTAGGTAAGTTACGAAGGGGTAGGTCTAAGTATTAGGTAGTACGCTTCATATAGTCTAATGTCCGGTGTCCCGGGTGTTGGCCAGCTCGCAAAATGGGGGCGATTTACATAACTGGCCAATTTATAACACCGTGCGTAATAAAGGCAAGTTTGTCTAATTACTATAGGATCTTAGTGATAGTCTGCGTCTAACTATTGGATTCGTCATATCTATCTTATTTTCCATCTCTGCAGACTCTTCATCCTTTCTGAGCAATCGGTATATCCGATCCAAATCTTTCTATGCCAGAGTATTTTCGCTCGCCAGAAGGATAGGGCAACACTGGGGAGCGACTCGAGCGCCAAGGCGGGGGTTATATCCGGGGATTGAGTATCCTGAGCTTTTCCGATTTTGCTGCTTTGAGCAGTTCAAGATCGGAAGCGACGAAAACAACATCTTCGTTCATTGTCTGTTTGAGCCACAATGCGGTCGAGAGATGTGCATTGACTTTGTCACTGCCTTTTTCTTCGATGTACTTTTTCACCAGTGCACTGCTGTCAAAATAGATCATCTGCGTTCCCTGGTGATTGTCTCAGACACGGGATCGCCCTTTACTTCCGCTCTTTCGACCGGCGAATATGCAAGTCCCCGTTCCTTCACCGGTAAAGTCAGAAAACCTTGTTTGGCAAGATAAGCCAGTCGTTCCTCGAGTCCGGCTTTCTCTTCTATTTGATCAAGGCTGTGCAGGATAGCCACCGGCGCTCCCCTGTCCGTAATGATGATGGCATCACCCTTCGCGGCCGTCTCAAGATAATGGGCCAACTTGTTTTTTAAATCCGGTATGCCCACCAGTTGCATGGCGTCACCTCCTGTAGCCATTGTAGCGACAAGGTCCCAAAAGTCAAAGGATGATCTCTTTTATTAGCAAAGCTTTCCTTGTCTTCGAAGATGCCCGCGTATATAAAAACATGTGTGAACCGGTGAACAGGTCTCGCCGGCTCAACTACTTTTTTATGGAGCATTGTCTTGGATTCCACGAGCCGGGTCCTGCTTGACAGGGTCCAGCGGTCATTTCCAATAGTCCCGGACCCCTATCGGGTTCTGTCCGAAGGGATGGAAATCTCCGAGGGGGAAGTGCGGGAACGAATCGGAATTTTGAAAAAGGGTAAGATAATCCGCCAGATCAGCGCTATCTTCAATACGGGGGCGCTCGGATACCGGAGCAGCCTTGTGGCTATGGCCGTACCGCAAGAGGCGCTGGAGCAAACCGCTCAAATCATAAACGCATACCCCGGAGTAAGCCACAATTATCTGCGCCCGGGCGCTTTCAATATGTGGTTCACCATTGCGGTGCCTCCCGGACAGAGTCTCGAGGCGGTAGTTTCTGAGCTTTCCGCCAAAGCCGCATGCGTCGGGGGCGGCCCCGCCACCTTGCCCGCGCTGGTTTTGCCTGCCGTCAAGAAATATAAACTGGCCGTGGTGCTTGAGGTTTTGGAAGAGGGGGACTGCGAGCACGCCGAAGAAAAGACGGAGCTGCCGCCCACCGAATCGAATACGAACTTCAGGCCCACCCCCGAAAATATAGGAATCGTCAAATGTATCCAGGAGGACTTGCCGCTTGTCCCGAAGCCTTTCGGCGTGTGGGCCGATTCACTCGGAATGCAGGAGTCCGAACTTCTCAGAACCGTTTCCGACTGGATGCGCCAGGGTACGATTCGGCGATTCGCCGCCGTGCTCAATCATCGTCAGGTAGGATTTCGCGCCAACGGAATGGTCGTCTGGAAATGTTCCCAGGACCGCATCGACCGGGCCGGCGCCATCCTGGCCTCATACCCGGAGGTCAGCCATTGCTACAGCAGGCATGCCTATCCTGAGTGGCCGTATAACCTGTATGCAATGATCCATGGACGCAGCCGGCAGGAATGCGAGTCCACCGCGGGCAGGCTCGCGGCTGCGACCGGGCTTGACAACTTCCGGATTCTTTTCAGCACGAAGGAATTCAAGAAAAAAAGGCTTAAACTCTTCTGGCAGGTAAATCGGTGAGACACCCGTCATATGTCACTCGGGGTGTGAAATGAATGACAGGGAAGAGTACGAATTCAAAAAGAAAGCCATTTTCGATGGGATGTCCAGGCGAGGTCAGGAGTGGGTCCTCAAGATCGGATACGAAAACTGGGACCCGTTCGAGAAGCCCAAAGACCCCAGGGAGAGGATCTTCAGCTCCGCCAGCGTCAAGGCCGGCGCCCTTGTCCGGGAATACTACGAGTCGGCCGGGGGCAAAGTGGAGTCGGTTGCGGTCCACAGAGAGCTTTTCGAACTGTGCCTCGGCCTGCTCCGGGGTGAGGACAGGGCAAAAACCGTCGTGGATTTTTGCGCCTGGCTGAAGAAAAGGACCGGAGTGGGTGAGCTTCCTTGAGGTCCCATTCGCAGTAAAATTCGGCAGCCTTTGCGGGCAGCATTTTTTTTCTTGACATATATCATATCGCTATATATCAGTGCAATGTATAAAAGGAAGCCATTATGGACGTTCAATCGGTTCTGCTCGGTTTTCTCTTGCGATCCAGCATGACGGGCTACGATCTCAGGAAGGCTTTCTCAATGTCGTTCTCGTTTTTTTCCGGACTAAGCTACGGTTCCATTTACCCGAGCCTCAAGAAGATGGAGTCCAGGGGGCTGATCTCCAAACATGTTGAGATCCAGGACGGGGCGCCAAACCGTAAAGTCTACACTATAACCGAAGCTGGAAAGAGGGTTTTCCTCGACGCCATGAGATCGCCGTTTGTCCCCGAACAACCCAGGAATGCTTTCCTCATGAGGCTTTTCTTTTTCGCGCATCTCTCCCCCGAAGAGCGGGGGGCGATTGCGCTCGCACAGCTCGATTCCGTCCAGCGGCTGCGCAAAGAACTTGAGTCGGTCCACCCGGAGGTTGAGGCCCGCGCGGACCGCTTCCAGTATCTTTGCTTTCAGATTGGTCTTCGCTATTTTGAGAACCTGGCCGGTGACCTCGCCGTGGTGATTAAGGCCATGAAGGAAGAGGCGATGAACAGGTCAAGCGAAAATGACTGAACAGTTACAAATGTTATGTATCCGGGCCGCCTACCCTGGCGGCGGGATGCGTGCGGAAAGGCAGGCATTATGGATGAACACGCTGAAGTCTATGAGAAACTGGCAGACCACCTCGACCGGCTTCCTGAAGGATATCCGCGGACTCCGTCAGGAATAGAAATTCGCATCCTTCGAAGGCTTTTCACCCCGGAGCAGGCCGCGTTGGCTCAGTTGGTCACCCTGAAGCCCGAACCTCCGGCCGCCATCGCATCCCGGAGCGGACTAGACCCCGCGAACACCGCCCTCAAGCTCGAAGAGATGTCCCTCAAGGGTTTGATCTTCCGTATCCGCAAAGGACCGGAAGTCCGATACATGGCCGCATCCTTCATTGTTGGCATCTGGGAGTTCCACGTGAACGACCTTGATGTGGATCTCATCAAAGATGTGCGCGAATTCATGCCCTATTTTACCAAACAGAGCAGCCAGCTAAAAAACCCGCAGCTTCGGACCATCCCCGTTGCCAGGGCGCTCGCGGCCGAACAGGTGATAATGCCGTATGAGGAGGCCCGCAGGATCATTTCCGGCGAGGATAATATCGTGGTCGCTCCGTGCATATGCAGAAGGGAGCACAAGATGACGGGCGCAGGCTGTGACAGGCCCCTTGAGGCATGCCTGGTTTTTGGCCTGGGAGCTCGATATTACGAGGAAAACGGCCTGGGGCGTCCGATCGATCAGCAGGAGGCTTTGGAGATACTCGATCAGGCGGAAAAAGCCGGGTTGGTTCTACAACCTTCCAACACCCAAAAAGTGAGCAATATCTGCACCTGCTGCGGGTGTTGCTGCCAGATTCTTATAAATCTCAAACGGCTTCCGGAACCGGCCAATCATGCCGCTTCGAATTATTTCGCAACCATTGACCGGGAGCGATGCGTCGGATGCGGGACCTGCATGGACCGATGTCAGATGGAGGCCGTAGAAATGGATGGAGAGTCTGCCTCTATCCTTCGCAAACGCTGTATTGGGTGTGGTCTTTGCGTGACAACCTGTCCGGAAGAGGCTGTCCGCCTTCAGGAAAAGCCCGAGGCGCAAAAATCCATACCGCCTTTGAACAAAATGGAAAGATTCCAGCGCGTTGCTGAGGACCGAATGGCCAACCCCGATGGTGGGCCGAAGCGTCCTTAACAATTTTCACAGGAAGACTGCCATGAAAGTGATCGCTTTAAACTCCAGCCCCAGAGGTGAGGGTATCAGCAAGACCGGCGTGTTGCTGGACGCACTGGTGGAAGGCATGCGCGAGGCCGGAGCGGAGGTCGAGGCAATCCACCTGCGCCAAAAGAAGATAAACAACTGCGTGGGCTGCTTCACCTGCTGGACTAAGTCCCCAGGGGTCTGCATTCACAAGGACGACATGACCCGTGAGTTGTTCCCAAAGTGGCTGGAGGCCGACATCGCGGTGTATGCGACCCCCTTGTACCACTTCACAGTGAACGCTTCCATGAAGACTTTCATCGAACGCACGCTGCCGTTTTTGGAGCCTTTTCTCATCAGGGTTGACGGGAAGACATTTCACCCGCTGCGACACAATCCCCCGGCAGCAGTGGTGCTATCCGTAGCAGGGTTCCCTGAGCCGTCCGTGTTCGAACAGCTTTCCTCATACGTCAATTTCCTGTTCCGCAAGGACCTGCTGGCCGAGATCTACCGGCCGGGGGCCGAAATGCTGACCCTGCCCGAACTCGCCGAGACAAAAAAAGACATTTTGGAGGCAACCGTCCAGGCAGGCCGTGAAATCGTGCAATCCGGGACAATCTCCCCGGCGGCGATGGAACGGATAACACAGCCCATCGGAGGGGATTATGACTCCTTCTCAGCGATGACGAATCTGTTTTGGAGGTCCTGCATCCAGGAAGGGTTAACGCCGAAGGAGTTTCATCAACGCAATCTGCTTCCGCGTCCTGATTCAATCGAGACCTTCATGCTGTTAATGTTAAGGGGCTTCAAACCCGAGCGTGCTGCACAGACCAGGGCGGTCATACAGTTCACCTTTTCAGGCGAGGTCGAGGGGAGTTGTCATTTCAAGATCGACAATGGGAGAATCGAGGCTAAACAGGGGGCTGTGGCAAGCGCGGATTTGGTCGTTGAGTCTCCCTTTGGGATCTGGATGGATGTGACAACCGGAAAATCGAGCGGGAAATGGTTGTATATACGGCGAAAGTATAAGGCTTCCGGCGACATGTCTTTGCTGCCGCGCATAAAAGAGCTTTTCGGCAGGACAGACGAAAATACTCCGGGAATTTAACAATTCTTAACTACTATCTACTCGCCTATTCAGGTTAAATGTTGCTGAAATCGGTTACTGGGAATGGAAGTGTGGAGACAGTTATGCGACGCGCTTTTCGAATAGCAGCGCTTGTGTTAGCCGGCCTGGCCGTGATAGGCGTCGCCGGCGCCTGGTGGCTGTGGCACAACCGCCACCGGGCGCCGATATTTCACACGGCAGCGGTGAAGCGGGGCGATCTGGTGGCCATGATCAGCGCCACGGGGACCGTCGAGCCGGAGCAGGTCGTCGACGTCGGCTGCCAGGTTAACGGTTTGCTTATCGCCTTCGGAAAGGACGTG
>JBEKQE010000011.1:0-48723 GCA_049520035.1 Syntrophobacteraceae bacterium
TAAGCGAAATAGCCCCCAGTTCCTTCCCGATCTCGGTTACGGCGAGGGTATGAAAAACAGAGAGTTGAGGGCTTCTTTTTTGGCGCATTTCCGGCATCCTTAAATGGTGTTTTTATCATAAACATCCGAAAGTTAGCGCTATCAGAATGTCAGAAAACGAGTCAAAATGCAATGATAAAATTGGCAATTTGTTAAATTAATTCAGTATAATAGGGGTTTCCGGATGGACACTAGCTAAAATAACCCAGTCTTTCTTAGACGCGGCAACCAGATTTTGATATCGATTGGAATCAGCGCTAAGCTTATAAAGATTCATTTAACCTCCAAATAAGGGAACGTATTTTCAGACAGCTCTTTCTTTATACGCTGAAGGACTCCCAAAGCTTCCTCGCGACTTGTTGCCTCGCGGAACTCAAAACTTGCTCACGCCCGTGGCTACAGTCGTTTCTCTTTCCAGGATCGCAGAATTTAGACAACCGGGCCGAAAAATGACCGGGCTTCAGCCCGCGCCCGATCCCGGAACCGAAGAGAAATCTCTTGGATATTCTGGCTGGCGGAATCGAGCAACTCATCTAGATCTCGTCGCTGTCGCCCAAGCTCTGTTTGCACAATTGGATGGGATATCACCTTTAGTTCCCCTCCAGGCCTGTTGGTGTCTATGTCTTCCCGATTGATAACGAAATTGTCCAATGCTTCGTATGCAACTCGGGCCGCCCAAGCAGCTTCCTGTGGTTCACCGGTAAGACGGGCACTTAAAGCATAGGCAAGCGACATGCCACTTTCCTGCGCATGGGTGGCTTTCTCCGTCAACGATGCTCCTATTTCGTCATCCTGTGGAATCAAACCCATGATCTTTTCCAGTTGCTGCTCATATACCTCCTCATGGACTTCTGGAAGGACAGGGTTGCTCCACAGATCTTCGAGTGCTCGGCTCATGGCAACCGGATCTCCATCCCCGCTCTGCGTGTGAAAGAGCCGATAGGCCGGCATCAACCGTTCTGCACACGCCGTTGCGAAGATCACTCGAAATGCATCGGACAACTGATTTAACTTAGCAACCAGCTCCGCTTCATCGAATCTCGCAATCATCTGTCACTCCTTCGGCCATATGGCAGTGGTGGGACTTGTAAGCCTTCCACCACTTTGTTCTATTGCAGTAACACAATCGGGGCATATCTTGCGTGTCACCGCCAAAGCTTGTGGGCGCATACCGTTTTTGGCAGCATATTCCAAAGCAGTGATTTCAGCGTGTGCACGCGGAAGCTTTGCAGCGAACTCTTCCTCATTGAGCAGGGCGCGTTGAATGGGCTTCAGGTCCCGTCCTCCACCGGCGATAATCCTGCCGGCATCCGTCTCCAAAATTGCTGTAGTCCTCATCGTTTGAGCGATCCGGTCGAGAGTTGAATGGAACTCCCTGGCGAGTGTCGCCAGTGCTGCGACTCGTGCCTCAGCATCAAGTGGACCGAGGTTCGCACCACTCTTTGAAGCATCCGCTGAGTCTTCTGAGAAGTCAAGCTCCCCTTTTGGAGGCCCTTCCTCCATCTCCTTTTTCACCTCTTGCGCAAGAGGTGTTTTCTCGTCCTTTACCGCTGAGTCTATAAGTTCCTTTACCTGAGTCTCGGAAGGCGTGATCCCCTTGCCTTTCAAAAACGATGCGCCGAACGGGTAAACTGCAGCGAAAGATTCTACCGGATGATTCACCCACGCATCTTTAAAACTTTCCCAGGTCCAGGTTTGGTTTTCGGTATCAATGCCGATGGGTCTTCCGATAAACGCTGCTGCACCTTTAGCAGTCGCTTCCGCCGTTTTGAGTGTTCCTGCCACCGCGCCTATCCCGGCAAGTGCTTGCAGGGCCTCGCCGGTCGGGTCTTCTCGAACGATTTGCTCATATTCCGAGTGTTCTTGCAGAAACTTTTCAATTGCCGCCTGAGACGCGCCGCTAAAGGTTTGAGTAATGTCAAAGGGCGTCTTCGCCAAACCGACGCCCAACTGAGCCGCAGATTTCGAAATCGTGCTCGTCAACCAATCCCAGGCCCCTTTGGTGTCGGTCGGGCTTTCAACGTATCCTCTCACCTTCTGAGCGTAAGGTTTCAAGGAGTCGCTCGATTCCAAGGTCTGCCAGAACCAGGAATCTTCGGGTTTTCCCTTCCTCTGTTCGGCGGGAGCTACTCCAGAGGGCTCGGCATCCGGAATGTCCGAAAAGTCAACGCGCAGTATCTTCCGCTGTACCGGCGGGGCATCAGGGATATCCGAAAAATCTACCTTTAAGATCTTTTTCCCGGACAAAGGGTTCAGCGGCAATTGAGGCGTCTGCTCAGGCTGGGCTTGTGGAAGGGCATCCGGAATGTCGGAGAAGTCAATGGACAATGTCTTCGGCTGCACCTGCGGCGCGTCGGGCATATCCGAAAAATCAACTTTTAACGTCTGCATCTGGGCCATAATCTGTTGGTTCCTGTTACTCACCTTTTAGCGGAGATTAGAATTCCAGGTCTATTTTCCGGTATTCTTTATCGATATCGGGATAGAGTTTTGAGAGTTTTTCCCCGGCGGTTTTAATCGTGTCATCGCTGACGATTTTGCCGGCCTCTTGGAGTTGCCGTGCGACCCACAAGCCGAAGGGGTCGAGGTTTTCGCGGGAGACGTGCGGCGTTTCGATACCCGATCCCCTCGATTCGGAATCTCTTGGTTCATCTTGATCCCTGGGCCAGGGACCCTTAACTGCGTTCCTTCCGGTAAGATAGGGCTTGCCGGTGTCATCGAGTCGTAGTTTGTTGGTAAGATCGTGTATCTCTGTTGATGTTTGCTGCCCCGGCATACCGTTCGGAAAAAGGATTTCCTGGGCAATCTCGCGCTTCTGCATATCGGTTGGAATTTTCCCGTTGTTATTTTGCCGCCAATCCTCCAGGGCCTGCCCGAACCTGCTGACGAATCCATTGCATTTCTGCTGCTCTGGTAGAGATGGCGAGGCATTGTTCATTTTATAAAAAGGGGATTCGGCTGACGCTGCGGCCAGGCTCGTCAAATCTTTCACTGCGCTGATAGACGATTGGAGGGAGGTATGCTTCGCGGCCTCGGCAGCGTCGTTGTTCCGAATCTTATCCTGCGCGCTTATCAGATTGTTTAGTTGACCAACCGGCATTTCGCCGTAATAGGACATAAGATTCAAATTCGAGAATCGGTTGCGGTCCGTATATTTCATGCCGTTCAGATTATCATAAAGTTGATTGGTTTGATCTGTCGAGGGCGGGTCCCACGCGCTCGTCGCATTTGTGGTGATCGCCTTATCAACGAGGTTATAGGCTGAAGGATCGGATTTATAGATGGAGTTGTAAGCATCGAGCCGCCTTGGATCGCTCACGAATTCCTGCCATGATTTGACAGGGGTCGGACCTGCAAGGCTCGCCCGAACGATATTCCAGTTGGCCTGGTTGGTGACCTGCTCGGCATGGAGCTGTTGGCCCGCCTGCTGAAGGTAATGGCTGCGGTATCTCTCTTCGGCCTGAGGGTCCCCTGGGTGTTCCCGGCGGGCGAGATCAGTTACCGCCTGTAGACCTGCCTCGTAGTTCTCTGTGAGGTTTTGAGCGGTCGGGACCCCGTTTGCGGCGTACATCATCGAATGCCGGTCAACGAAGCCCTTGATGTAATTTATGAATTGGCCGGCCGTCGTGTCCGTTGTTCCACCGTTGCCGGTGATCGCCTTCGGGCTTCCGACGACATCCGCCGCATTCGTGCTCGGATCGGCATGAAGAAGCGCCATTGCCCCGTCCGTGCCTTGCTGATGCGCAAGATAAACCTCCCATGGTTGTGGCTGCCGGCCAAGGTCTTTAGCGAGAGCATCGATGTTTTGTAAGCGCTACGCCGAGCTGCACCTGGTGCCCCGCATCGAACCTGTCCTGGTCCGTGCCGCCCTGCGCTCGCCAGGTGCTGTCGATGTGCTGAAAGATTCCGGTCGCTGAAGAGTTGGGATTTCGCGTGGCCGGATTTGTAACGCCGCCCTCGGCGTTCCAGATCGTCAGGGCCGTGCTCGGGTCAACCCCCTGGCGCTGCGCCTCTGCCACTATCGCCTGGGCTGTTGCGCCGCCGGTGACCTTGCTGTAAGCCGCCTGAGCCTGGCCCAATTCCTGAGCAGGCTTGATAACCCTTTCGAGTTCAGATTGCATAGGCCCGGAGAGCTTGCTTTTGTGTTGGTCGTAGAGGGCAATGCCAGCCAGAGGATCAGAGGTCAGTTGCCTTTCAATCGCGCCTTTGTACATCTGATCGATGTAATGCTGCGCTCTCATGTTTATCGCAACGGCTGATTGTCCCGCTCCGGTGGGGCCGTAAAGACCCGGCGTACCATCGGGATTCCAGCTTCCGGCCCCGTACCCTGAGGTTTCAACACGAATATTTTTTTCGTTTTGCTGTAGCCGCTTGGGGTCATTATAGCCATCGATGCCATCTTGCACGAACGAACCGAGCAGATTATTGCTCGTCTCAAGGTCCCACATCTGAAGCTGTTGTGAAGCATGTCGCGTCATGCCGTCCAACTCGCGCTCGATCCGCTGCCGTGAAATGCTATCAAACGCTTTTTGCTGCATCTGGTTTGAAAGCTGCTCGCGCACTTGCTTGCGCAAATCCTGCATTTGCTCTTGAAAGGCGGGAAATTGCGCCGCGACATCCTTCCCGCGAAGTTGATAGAATTTGCCGTATAAGTCGCGGAATTGCGGCGAGAACTGATTTGCATAAACATCGTTTACGCTGGCTTCGTTGATCATTTGCTGCTGGACATCCGCATGCCGCTCAAGCATGTTCCCCGTCTGCTGAAGTGTCTGCCCGATCTGGCCGCCGAAGGCCTCAGGAGTTGCTTGATCGATAGTATTGTAGATCATCTGGCCTTGCGGCATGACCGATGGAACGAATGGGTCTCCCGGAACTATAGGCATCAGCTAAACTCCTTGGAAGGGGGAAGCGAGAAGCATGAAGCTATCAGCGCTGCCGTGGAAGTAGTGCTACCTTCCATGATAGCGCCTTCCTATTAACCTTCAGTCTGATTTTCTCCCAAAAAAGTCCTGTCTCCGGCAAATACGATATTATGAGGAATTCTTTTCTGCAAAACGGCAACCAGAAGCGGCAATAGAAGCGGCAATAGAAGCGGCAAAAACACAGATGAAAAAAATTTTCCCTAAGGAGTTAAATGAGTGAACAGAAGAGTGGATAGGACTTGGCCCCATGTACTTGATTGCTGAAAGGCAGGGTCAGTTTGAGCAGCTCTGTCTTTCTTGTCCTGAATTATCTTTTGAATCTGTGTGAGTACTCTGGCGGGTGGGCTCACGAGGTCCGAAGCTCTTCATCAATGAGCTCGCCGGGATGAACGAAAATAATGTGATCGGTGTCCCATGGGGACCTGAGACACTAATTCAACTTCTTTGGATAGCTTGGAAAGGCCGGGGCAAAAGCGGGTTCGAATTCATCAAGCCCTTGTCAGCTTCTCGATAATTTCCCGGTGTTGCGGATACCTCGCCAGCAACTCCGCCCGCCCGGCAATCTCCATGTCCTCATACTCAAATCCGGGCGCCACCGTACACCCAACCAGAGTGAGTTCTCCCGGCCCCCGCTGTTCAGCCGCAAACCAGTTCCCGGCCGCTATCGCTACCTGGAAAGCTGACGATAGATTTCATCGTCATTTCTTTTTCCTACCAAAGCTACTTTGAGACAATCCTCTTCAACCCGATAGATAATCCGGTATTCTCCGATATCCGCTCTTCTATAAGGATACCCGATAAGCTGAGAAGAATCGGGCGGCTCCGGATCTTCCATAAGAGCCAGGATCTTGTTGAAGACTTGGCGATACTGCTTTGCCGGCAGGAGACGAAAGAACTTGATCGCCTGTTTTGTGATACTAAGCTTTAACACGGAGAGAGGCCTCGATGAATTCCTTGGTTTCTGCTCCGCTCAAATACCCCTCTGTCTCCGCAGCTTTCGCTCTTTCTCCCCAATAAGCATCGTCGAGCTTGGTGAGACGTTCATATTCTTTCATGGACATTAGCACGGCTACCCGTTGGTTGGTTTTCTCAACAACAACCGGTTCCACCAGGGCCACTTGGAGATAGTGGCCCAACTTATTCTTCATCTCAGTTGCTTTTACGGTCACCATGTTCAGTACTCCTCCCGTCCGCTCATTTTGGATATTATAGCTAATATAGCTACATCCTCCTTTTATTTCAAGAAATTTTCCCGTGGAGGTTGAACATGCCTGTGGATTACTGCCGGGTCAGTACGGCTGATGATTGTCAAACAAGCATTTGGGGGGCTAAAGAATTTATACGAACCATTTGAGGTTGAAATTAAAGTCAAGGACAAGTGAGCCTACTATGCTCTCGTCAACTTCTCAATAATCTCCTGGTGTTGGGGATACATGGCCAGCAACTGCGCCCGCTCGGCAATCTCCATGTCCTCATAGTCAAATCCGGGGGCCACGGCACAACCAACCAGGGTGAACTGCCCCGGGCCCCGCTGTTCAGCCGCAAACCAGGTTCCGGCCTCTATCGCCACCTGGAAAGACTCTCCCTTGTTGAAATTGCGCCCCAGCTTTTTTTCAGTCAGACCACCGAGTGGATCGAGGACGTGGATGGTAAGCGGGCCCCCTTCGAAAAAGCTCCAGATCTCGACGGATTTCAGCCTGTGGAAGGCGGAAAACCGGCCCTTTTCGAGCAGATAGTAAATGGAAGACACAATGGCGCGATTCCCGGTGAAACGGTTCGGGAGGCCCTCCCTGCCGATTTGCTCCGATGCTCGGAAAACCGGGGCGAACCAGCCGCCCTCCGGGTGCTCGGCCAGGTTCAGCTTTTCAATCAAGTAGCCCGCGTTGCGTTCCGATCGCATTCCTGCCTCCAAAAAGAAAATGAGCCGCGTTTGCATTTTATCAAAACGCGGCCCATCCGCCAGGAGGTAATCTGCATCACAATGACCCCCTTCTCTATGTAAGCTGGACTATGCCAGGTTTTTTCCCATTCCGGATGCTGCCCTCAGTTCTGGTCTGCCTTCATCTGTTGCGCTCGTGCGGTTGCGTGGCTGTAGAATTCAGCATCGCTCATCTTACCCCCGACGTAGTCGCTCCATTCTCCGAAATTGTTGAAGAAGCAGGCATTCATGTTCAGATCTTCACAGACCGTCTTGTAAATCCTGTTCGCCTTCTTGGCGCGTTCTCTCCTCAGCCTTTCTTCTTCCGAGAATTTTTCACCCCCGTCCTTATCCGAGAGGTGTTTCCCGAAGGTTTGCGAGTACTGCTGCTCGAAACTTCTTCTGGCCTGTTCATCCATAGGATTTTGGCCCATATCGCCGCCGGCGAACGGGGAACAGGTCACCCTGGGTTCGTCTTTTTCAAATTTATTCGCCATTTCAGTCTCCCGGACCTCTATTTAAACAATTACCGGGGGCCCCGGCTCAGGGAATCTGAGGAGGCCGGCCGGAACTTTCTCTGTCGGAAGATAATCACTATTGATTTCAGATAAAGAGCAGGGCGGATAAAAAAACGAAGAGGGCTTATGGGCGAACGCGGGGACGCGGAGACGCGGGGAGACGGCGACGGGGAGACGCGGGGAGGGTGAAGAGTGAGGGATTTAGGGATTGAAAAAGGAGAAGCGGGAAGCTTTCTCTCCTTGCTCCCTGCTGCATGTTCCACAATTCCTCAATTCCTAAATTCCCCAATGTCAATCGCACCGCATCTGCGCGTCTCAGCGTCTGTGCGCCGCGCGGTACATTCGCATGACTTCGTCGCGAGTGACGAGGGCTTTGAAGTTGGGGACCTCTTTTTCGATATTTTCGCGGCCGTTCATTTCCTGCCGGTCAACGAGGGTGAGGACGCCGGCAATTTCGAGCCCCGCCTCTCTGCACGCTGAAATGGCCTGCAGAGTCGAACCGCCGGTGGTAACCACGTCGTCGACTACCGCCACGCGGTCTCCCGGTTTCACCTTTCCTTCTATCGCGGCGATTATTCCGTGGTCTTTGCTGGTTTTTCTTACAATGAATGACTGGATGGGCCGGCCTCTGAGCCATGAACTGTAGGCGGTTGCATTCGCAATGGGGTCGGCCCCCAGGGTGAGCCCTCCAACGGCGTTTATTTGGAGGTCACTGAGCGCCTCGAAAACCAGGTTTCCGATCAGGTATTGGCCCTCCGGGTCGAGAGTGACTCGCTTGCAGTTAAAGTAAAACCGGCTCGTTCCGCCGTGCGCCAGCTTGAATACGGGTGTTTCCGAATATTGGAAGGTATATTCCAGGATAAGTTCCAGCAAACGCTTGCGCATTTTTTCGATATCGGGGATTTGAGTCTCCATTGAGCTTCCCTGCTTTATAAAAGAGTATTAATCCGATGAAAAGTGGAATTTAACCGTAGTTTTTTCCCTGATACAGCCCTTTTTCCTCCATATACGCCCGAACAGCTTGAAGATTGCGCTGCTTATCGAGCGCCCAGGCCGGAGACACAAGCTCTTCGGGGTGCGGGTCTCCGGTCAGTCTCTGAATAATTATGTGCGGAGGCAGGAGCGCAAGGAATTCTCCGACAGCGGCGGCGTAACCCTCGCGGGAAAGACTCGAGTATGCGCCGGAGCTGTACATCTCATCGAGAGTCGTTCCCCTGATCACGTAGAGCAGATGTATTTTTACGGCCTGAACGTCCTGCAGAGCGAGAAATCTTGCCGTACGGAGCATATCTTCGGTGTTTTCAGCGGGAAGGCCGAGTATTACGTGCGCGCAAACAGGGATTTTTCTGGCACGGGTACGTTTGACGGCGTCAATGAAATCCGCCACGGAGTGCCCCCGGCGAATGCGCTCCAAAGTCTCATCCTTTGCTGACTGGAGGCCGTATTCCAACCAGATGAGATGGTTTTCGCCAAGCACTGCCAGGTAGTCGAGGGTTTGATCGGTAACGCAGTCGGGGCGAGTGCCTATGCTGAGGCCGACAACATCGGGATCTGAGAGGGCCTGGTCGTAAAGGGCCGCCAGCTTAGGCAGAGGCGCATATGTGTTAGAGAATGATTGGAAATAAGCAATGAATTTCTTTGCCTTGTATTTGGCGGCGAGCCTTTCCTTGCCGGCCCGGATCTGTTCCAGGATGCCGGCAAAACGCGCAGCCCCCGTCCCGGAACCTTTCTCGTTGCAGTATATGCAGCCGCCGCGCCCTACGATCCCGTCGCGGTTCGGGCAGCCAAGGCCCGCATCGAGCGAAATCTTCTGAACACGGCAACCGAAGGTTTCCCGTAAGTAAGAGCTGTAATCCCGGTAGAGTCTGCCGGCCATTTTCGCCCCTGTGGGTTTCGGATCGGCCCCGGTTAAAATTGGCGTGTTCGCGTAAGCCATCTCTAAATCCCTACAGGGTAAAGACTGGTTCTTGTCGGCGTCCCAGCCCCAGGGTGGCACCTCGCGGAGCGTAGGGATCGTGGGCTATCATATGCAGCCCTTTCAGGGCAAGAGAAACTCTAAAACCACCAGGGGGCTGAATTCACAGCAGACAGATACTGTCCTTTCTCGAACCGATGGTGCTCATTTGCCGGAAGAACCAAATTAAAGCCTGCTTTTACGAAAGCCATAATACTGTCATGCTAAGCAATGCCTTATCGCACAAACCAGCAGCCCGATAAGCGCTCCGCCAAGCACAAGCCACAATGAGTTTAAACGAAAACGAATGAGCAGAACAGCGCTTCCTGAGGCCAACAGAGCAGTGGGCAGATCGATAACCGCGCCGCGGCCCAGACTCCAGGTGACCACAGCCATAAGGGCTAGAGAGGCCACGATGACGCCGTCCAAAAATGCTCCTGCAATTGCCGATCTGCGCAAGAGCGGTATGACCGGGCTGCTAATTGCCACAAGGATAAATGAAGGCAGAAAAATTCCGGCTGTGGCAATTAATGCGCCTGGCAGGCCGGCAAGCAAATAACCGATGAAGGTCGCCGTGGTGAAGACCGGACCGGGGGTCACCTGCCCTATGGCAATGGCGTCCAAAAGCTGTGTTGTGGTCAGCCAATGCCAATGGTCGACAAGATCGGCATGCAGGAAAGCCAGCAGCACATAGCCGCTCCCAAAGACTACTGAGCCGATTTTGATGAAGAACACGAAGAGCGGCAGCAAGCCGAACTCGGCTTTGCCGGAAGAGTGAAACCCCGAAGCGAAGTAGGCGCCCACCAGGAAGGAGCAGGCCGATAAAAACATGATCAGCATCGGTATCCAGTGTCTTCGCCAATCCTGGATGAATCCTTGCCGCAATCCCACGATCAACCCGGTTCCAAAGAGCAAGACGAGCGGATTAACCCCCAGAGAATCCAATATAATGGCAACGACACCCATTGCCGCCAGGAATTTATTTTTTACCGCAGTGCGCCCTAAACCTAAAAGGGCCTGCAAAACGACGGCGATTACCACCGGCTTGATTCCGTAAAGCAGCCAGGCAATCTGGGGAAGGTCCCCGTACTGAACGTAAGCCCAGGCAAATGCCAGCACCATGAGCATTGCCGGAACGATAAAGCAAACGCCGGACAACAGGAGTCCCATCCAACCTTCACACAAGTAGCCCAGGAAGATCGCCATTTCCGTTGAACTGGGACCGGGGATCAAGTTGGCTGCGCCCAGCAGATCGAGGAATTTATCCCTGGGGACCCAGCGCCGACGCCGGACCACCTCGTCTTCCATCATGGCAATGTGAGCCGCAGGTCCCCCAAAAGCCGTTGTTCCAAGACGGAGGAAAAAAAGGGCCAACCTGCTCAAACTTATTTTCCCGCCTGTAAGGGCCTGATCCCGATGCTCATCATCCATTATTTTAATCTAATCTATGCAAGTAAGTACTAGGAGCCTTCCAGGCCAAAGTTTATCTTTTTTTCTCCAGTCATGCACATGTCGAGACCGATTGAACATACTGTATCCAAACCTTTCTTCTCAACGGCGGCGGCCGTCGCTTTCTGCGCCTCCAGCATCATTTTTGCGCCGCGTGTCACCATTGCTTTGCCTTCCGGCATTGTGTTCCCGGTCATCATGCTTTCGCCTTTGGTCACTATGTCATAGCCGTCCTTCATCATCTTTTCGGCCGCCGTGAACTCGGCATCTTTCATTCCTTTCCCGGCCACTGTATCCATTATCATTTTGTTTCCATCCATCATCTTCTTTGCGCCTTCCATTATCGCCTTCCGGCCTTCCATGGTTCCCCGGTCACTTTCCGCAGCTCGTAAATATCCAGCTACGGCGAAAATGCCGATTGACAGAAAAACGATTAATGAAGTTGCGAGATACCTGCTGCGACTTTTCATAGTAATATCTCCTATTTCTTCTCCCAGAGGAATCAGATACTTACCAAGGCTGAACTTTTGCCGTTGCCCCCTCCCGGATGGTAGGGCGGACCAAACAGGAGGAGACGCAGGAGGGGAGAGTAAACAAGAAAGGGCAACTTAGTTACGCATGAGCTCCAGTGCTACACAGCAAATGCTGTCAAAACCGAATCCTGTCCACCTTCTACAAACAGATTCGGGGCGAGCTTCTTGGCCTTCCAGTACTCCGGGTCATGTGAAGGAACAAGCTCGTTACCAATCATTGACAGGACCTTGAAAATGGTGAGCGCCTCTACGGCTCGCGGGACGTCCCAGGCCAGGCCGGGAGGTATTGCGTCGAGCATGTTCTCCAGTGTATACATTGCATCGGCGCAGAGAATCAGTTGTTTTCCATCGTATGACTTGACGGCCAGTGACTGGTGTCCTTCCGTATGGCCTGGAGTTGGGAAAGCAATCACAGTCCCGTCGTCAAATACGTCGAAGATACCGTTGATCGTCTTGATGTTAAGCTGGTTCAGGACCTTGAAGTCGTCGGGGATGTAAGCCGTTTTCTTCCCGGAAGCTATGGCGTTCTTGATTATTTCAAGTTCCTTCGCCTGCAGATAAATAGGAACGTCCGTGCCCGCGAAGTTGTCGATGGCCCCGGCATGGTCCAGATGCCCGTGGCTGAGAATCACGGCTTTGAGCTTCTGAGGGGACAGCCCCAGTTTTTTTATCTGAACTTTGAACTCCTCGTAGTCCTGCATGACAGGATAGTAGGCGGCCGTCACGTCCTTGCCCCAGTAGCCGACCGGGTCCTTAGCACACATGAGATTGTCTCCCGTGTCAAAAGCTATCCAGTCGTCACCATGCCTCAGGACGAAGAAAGTCACGGGGATGTTCATGGGCGTTCCTACGCGGGTATCCTTCAACATATACTGCGTCTGGGTCTTCAAAATTCCGCAGACAAAGGGATAAGCCTTTACTCTCTTGGCTGGATCAGTTGCGGACTTTTTCTTTTTGGCCTGTGCGTTGGGCGCAAAACCCAGTGCACCGACCGAAGCAACTCCAGCTCCTATCGCCGCAAACCTCAGCAGGTTCCTACGGGAAATCTCATTTGACATGGACAAGGCTCCTTTCTATGTTTATTCGGGACTTGGATAAGGCCTCGCGCGTTCGAGGCGACAAAGTTATTCGTGGCGCCGCATCACCTCCTCCGGGTTGAGTCAAACCTCAACGCCCGCTTCCATTGAGCTTCCTGCAATCATCGCGCAGTTGGTCCCTGAAATCCGGATGCGCGATCTCGATCAGGGCTCCGCACCTCTGCCTGAGTGTCTTGCCGCGAAGCGCGGCAATTCCAAATTCGGTTGCCACATAGTCCACATCGTAGCGTGAGGTAGTGACCGACTGGCCGGGCTGGAAGCAGGCAACTATCCGCGATTGAGTCCCTTTGGCCGCCGTGGACGGCAGAGCGATGATACTCCTGCCTCCTTTCGAGCGGGACGCGCCTCGCACAAAGTCCACCTGGCCGCCGACTCCGCTATACTGCATCGGACCCAGGGCAGTTGCGGCTATCTGTCCCATTGAATCCACGGCCAGTGCCGAGTTGATCGCAACCATGTTGTCATTTTGGGCAATTCTGAATGGATCGTTCACAAAATCCACCGGGTAGGCTTCGATCATGGTGTTGTCGTTCAGCCACTCGTAAAAAGCACAAGTCCCCATGGCAAAGGTGATTACGATCTTGCCGGGCAGAAAAGTCTTCTTGCGGCACGTGATGACTCCAGAGTTTACAAGGTTCATAGCGCCATCGGAGATCATCTCGGAGTGGATGCCAAGATCGTTCTTTTCGCCGAGGTAGCTCAAGACCGCATCGGGAAGGGCGCCTATACCAAGTTGCAGGCAATCTCCGTCCTTTATCAGGCTTGCCACATGGCCGCCGATCGCCTTCTCGGTTTCCCCCAGCTTAGGGGGGGCAAGTTCGATGAGAGGTTCCCCCGTAGGGACAAAGCAATCGATGTCTGTCGCATGCAGGCAGGAATCCCCGCCCACCCTCGGCATTTTTGGATTGACGGCGGCGATCACTGTTTTGGCGCTTAAAGCCGCCTGCTTGGTGTAATCTACCGAAATGCCCAGGCAAAAAAAACCGAGTTTGTCAGGGGGTGAAACAGTTATGAGCGCCACATCCACCGGCAGTATTTCATCCCTGAACAGTCTCGGAATTTCGCTGAAAAAACAGGGGGTGTAGTCGCCGCGCCCGTCATTGACTGCCTTGCGGGTCGTGGCCCCTACAAACAGAGAGTTGTGCCGGAAAGCCTTGGAATATTCCGGAAGGCAGTAGCGCGCGCTTCCCATGGCTACCATGTGGACAATTTCGACCCGCTCGAGTTCATCCGCCCGGTCAACCATTGCCTCAACCAGAGACTTTGGTTCGCCGCAGGCGTGAGCGGTCACCACCCGGTCACCGGATTTGATTGCTTTTACGGCTTCCGAAGCGGTTGTCAAATGCTGATTGTAGTGGTCATGCCACTTCATGAGGATTCCTCCCCTCAAAGAATTCTTTAATCTTGAGGGCAACAACTGTTGCCAGTTCATTTTCAGAAATCGATTCCAAGTCGACAATCGGCCCGCTCACGACAATCCATTCCAGCGCCAGACTTCGTGTTGCCGGCCGGTCGGCACAGGCCACCGGGCACCCGCAGACCAGGATGCCCAATTCCCACTTTTCTCTGCTGCAGCCGATGGCAAAGCGCAAATCCCCTGCAAGCTTTTTTTTCAGTTCATCAACGAACCTTGAGCGCTCTATCTGCGGATTGCATCCGCCACAGTACCTGACGCCTATCCGTTTCATTAACCAGGACTCACGCCCTTTCTCAAAAGCCTTAAAGCATCCTGGATCAGTTCATCGCTGACCGACTGAGTGACAGTAATTGTTGTGATCCACGGGACCTTTTCCCTGAGCACTGTCTCCACGAGGTTTTCAACGGTTGATTGGGAAGCCGGACATGCGGCGCATTGTCCAATGAGCCGTACCCGCACCGTTCCATCGTCCGAGACCCCAAGCAGTTCAATGTCGCCGCCGTGGGCCTGGAGCTGCGGACGAATTTCCGTTTCGATAATGTTCTCGATGATCCGGTACATCAGGCTTCCCTCCGTACAAGCCAATTATTCCTTGATCCCGGCCAGTTCTTTTGCGAGACTCTTTTTGTGCTCGAGATTGCCCTGGCGGGAGATCATGATCCTCTGAGCCTGAGGTGAACCGGCGCCATGCATCGATTCAGTCCGGTAGCCAACAGCCGCAGTTCCCAGCGTGATGTTCTCGATGAGCCTCAGGATTCGCATCCTGTGTTCGGTCGGGACCGAAGCTACGCCACGGAAATACTTCTCGACCACCTTGCCGATTTTCGAATTTTTCAAGTCTTTCTCGGAGGGCATGGTCACCATGATCCCGCCTGCGATATCTTCGGCCAGGCGCGCAATTTCATACGGAAAACGGGTAACGTTCTGCTTGCAGACGTTGGCCAGCAACATGTTTATCAGGTAGTTTCCAGAGGCCGTCTTGTTGCCTTCCGCTGAACAGGCTATGCCGCAGGCATAAAGAGTCTCATTGAGGTGCATCATTTCAATGAGCTTGTCTTTGATATGGGAGGCCTTCATTGCACCGTTATAGTCGGCGGCCAGCGCCGCTGCGCCGATCAGCACGTCACCCACGCCTACCTTGCAGCCGCCATAGCTCTGGCGATGGTACCCGGCAAAACGCTCGACAAGGGCGCCGCTGAACTCATACTCCCCAGCCATAAAAACATCTTCCCAGGGTATGAACACGTCGTCGAAAACCATCAGGGCTTCATGTCCCCCGAACTGCCTGTTGCCCACATCTATCGGGCTGCCCTCCAATTTGCGGGTATCGCAGGACTGACGGCCGTAAATGTAGAAGATGCCCTCCGCATCGGCCGGAGCGACGAAGGAGACAGCGTAATCGGCGTCCTCTTTGGCCATGGTCATGGTAGGCATGACCAGAATCCAGTGTGAATTGATCGCCCCGGTCTGGTGCGCTTTTGCGCCGCGTACGACAATGCCGTCCGCTTTCTTCTCCACAATGCGCACGAAAAGATCGGGATCTGCCTGTTTGTGGGGAGGCAGTCCGCGGTCGCCCTTCGGGTCGGTCATTGCGCCGTCCACCGTTAGATCCTCTTCCTGCATCATCAGGAGGAACTTATTGAAGCGCTCATGGTATTTGGTGCCCAGCTTCTGATCCATCTCGAAGGTGACACTGTCCACCGCGTTGATCGCGTCCATTCCGACACACCTCTGGAAGCATGCTCCTGACTTCTGCCCCAGAAGGCGCTGCATTTTCACCTTCCTGACCAGATCCTCGGTACTCCTGTGCAGATGGCAGAACCGATTGATTTTGTTGCCGGTCAGATGTGAAGTTGCGGTCATGAGGTCCTCATACTGAGGGTCCTGGGCAAGAGCATATGTAAGTTTTACAGAATTCATGGAGGGCCGGATGATCGGATGATCAACCGGGCTCTTCACCAGTTCCCCCATCAGGTAGACCTTCATATTCAATTTGCGTAAACTCTCTTCGTACTGTTCACCTGTCATGAGCGCCATTTCTTTTCTCCTTGCTTTTCCTTCAAATGAGCCTTAGCTCAAGTAATCGAATTGCCGTTTGAGACTTCTTTGGAACCTATATTTACTCACCAGATATTTTTGCGTTGAAAACGGGGTCTTGGGTCTTGTCGTATATATTCCATCTGCGGAAGAAGTCCCTGCCGTAGATCAGGACGCACAGGACGATCCCGACTCCAAACGCATAAGCCGCCCCGCGTGAGACGAGTACAGCGCCAACTACTCCGGCCACTCCCAGGTCATTGAACGTCCTGGCCTTCAGGATACCGACCCTTACGGCCACGTAGCCCTGGATCAGCATGGTCAGGGAGAGCGCTATAGGCAGGATCGGCTTTACCAGGGTTACTATTGGAGCGAGAAAGTAGCCGGTAAAGGTACCCAGGCGGAAGGACGCCATGCCGCCGAAAAGGCTGTCCATTGCCTCCCTGCCATGCTTGTATCGCTCGCACTCCACGACCTGCATGGCCGCCCACATCGGACCGCACATGGACGCATCCGGCCCTATCATCGACATGGTTATGTTTCTAAGGCCGACGATCATGTTGTTGCGGTTTGCGTCGAAATGTACGTCTTCGTCGCCCTCGCGGAATTCCCGCGCTTCATCGACGAGTGCCTCCGCCTGAATCAGTTCGCCGAAAAGAACTATGTAAGTTGCAAAGACCAGAGGAACGGCTGCTATGTAAAGACTAAATGCCGGAAACCCGATTCTGGACGAAAAAGGGGTCCACTCAGTAAAAAGGGTGACAAAATGCGGGGATGTAAATCCCCACTCAAGGGCAGGCCAGGGGAGTTCCCGGAAAATCGGCGCAATGAATATGGCAAGCACCAAAGCAGGCAGAAGCCCAAGATCCGACAGGTAGCCCAATATCTTATTCTTCTTGCGCAACGTTTTGAAAAAATTCGAGAAAAGAATGAAGAACGCGAAACCGATTGAAATCGTGATTGTCCAGGGATAGTGATCGAAGCGACCACCCGCTTCAAAAACCAGCCTTACGGCCGCGACTCCGGCGCCGAGCAGAATGCCCGCCTTCAATGCGTCCGGGACAAGATCGACGAACTTTTTCGCCAATCCGGTGGCCCCCAGAAGCAGCGAAAGCATTCCCAGCTCGAACTCGAAGGCTATGAGCGCATGCATTCGCGGGACGCCTTCAGGGTATGTTTTGAGCCATGCAAGCAGCAGAGGGATCGCCGGGGTGATCCATCCCGGCACGACCGGGTCCCCCAGGTGAGCATGCCACAGATAGAGAAAGCCGTTCAGCATAACGACGGTTAAGGCAATCTCGAAAGGCATTCCCAGGTATTCGGTCAGGACGGGTATGATCCCGAGACACACAGCGCACATGATCAATCCCTGGACATAATCCGCTACCTCAAAACGAAAGTGGATGAACGGCAGTCTCAGATGAAAAGGCCCCAGAGGTATATAAGGCTGCCTTGCGCCGTCCTCACGCTTGAAAACAGGGCCTAACAAGCTCATTGAACTCTCCTTCCCGGTTGATTGTTGGTTGATGGGAACGCTTCAGATTCAGTTTTCTCTGGAACTATATCTCTATAGGCAAGGAGAATGCCAATGGAGAAAATGGGCGAATCGGAGAAAATCCGTTTGCTTGGGTTCCAGCCCAAGCTATTGTAATAATTGCCTTATTTACGGTTCGAAAAGGGTCTTGCACGGATTTTTCGGAGATGAAAAATCGGAGGGTAGTGCAGCTTTGCACACCATTTAAGGTGCGGGCCTGCACAAAGTGGTGGATGTTGTTATTTTCTGACATATCTGCTATAAAAATGCCAAATGGGGTATTTTGTGCTCTTCCAGACTCTTTTTCACCCTGGCAAGGACCGGCGATGATCCGGATGAAGGACCTGCTGAACGAAGAAGGAAAAGAAGTAGTAAGCTCCGGTGGGGCGGCGATTTACCTTACGGATGGTTCAGCTTTGACTCTGGGTGTGAATCAGGCTTATGAGAAACTGACCGAAATTCAGGAGCGGGAAGTCGTTGGCCGGTATATGCATGCTCTCGAAGAGGACCGTTTTTTCGACCGGTCCGTTTCTTTGCTCGTGCTCAAGAACAAAGCCCCCATGACCATACCGCAAAGGGTCCTTCGCACATCAAAAAAGGTGGTTGTGACCGGAAATCCCATATTTAATCAGGCCGGGGATGTTATCTATGTCGTAACTTCGGTCTATCCGAGCGAATTTTGCAATGAGCCGCATCAGCACGGGGAGCATCCGTCACCTCCTTTCACCGCCATGGACAATATGGTGGCGGTGAGCAAGATCATGCAGAAGGTCTTTCTGCGTGCTGTGCAAGTAGCGGCCATGGATGCGACCGTCCTGATTTTGGGCGAATCCGGGGTGGGTAAAGGAGTTCTCTCCACAGTAATTCACCAGTTCAGCCCCAGAAGGAGCAAGCCCTTTATTAAAGTCAACATGACGGCTATCCCCGAGGGTCTGTTTGAATCGGAATTGTTCGGATACCGGGGAGGCTCATTTACAGGGGCACTCAAGACCGGCAAACCTGGTTTCTTGCAGGCAGCCGCCGGAGGGACTCTTTTCCTCGATGAGATCAGCGAGGTTTCACCGACGGGCCAGGCCAAGCTGCTCAAAGTTATCGAAGAAAAAGAAATCTACCGCGTTGGGAGCACCATTCCCGAGCAAGTGGATGTGAGATTTGTCGCCGCATCAAATCGTAACTTGAAGGACCTGGTTTTAGAGGGCAGATTCCGTGAAGACCTTTTTTATCGGCTGAGTGTAGTCCCTATTCACATCCCGCCCCTGCGGGAGCGTCCGGAAGATATTTACGCACTCGCGAACCACTTCCTGAAGGATTTGTCAATCCGGTACAATGCACACAAAATCCTCACCCCGTCCGCAGTGCAGGCGCTAACGGATTACCACTGGCCGGGAAACGTGCGCGAACTGCACAATGTGGTGGAACGTTTGGTCATATTGTGCGACGACACCAGGATTACCAGAGAGCATGTTTTTGATGAACTGGGGATGGTATTGCCATCTGCCGAGAAAGTTCCCTTTGTTTTGGAGGGCGACTATAGGTGCCTTGTGGATTGCTTTGAAAAAAAGATTCTTTCCCAGGTGTTGGAACAGTACAATGGGAACCTTCATTTAGCTTCTGCCGCACTGGGAATCCATCGGACCACCCTGTTGAGAAAGCTTCGCAAATACAAGCTGGGTTTTAAAAAGAATGGTCTAATGGTCTGATGGTATTGAGTCGCGGGTAAATATAGACCTGAGGGCAGCATGTTTAAACTCTGTCACAAAGCAGTAGATTACATTTCCAGGCGCGCCGGTTCCATAATGATCGAAATGAAACTGGAACCGGCCATGGGGGGCTGACCCTGTTCCTCAAAACACGTAACTGGCAGTTACGTGCCAAGGGTTTTTATCGGCGAGCCTGCTTGCCGGGGGAGGGACGAGTATCTAACGGCCGAGATGGACGGCATCAAAATATTTTATTCCCCCATTCTGCGGGTCAGGCCCGGCTTTTCAGAAATTCAAATTAAAGTAAAAAGATTCTTATTCCTGACCTGGTTGGAAATTGAAGGAGCAAAAGCAATTCCCGTCTTTAACGAAGAGTAATTCAAATTAAGAGATGGGAAGAAGGCATCCCGCGAACGCCCAACGCGTACGACTTCCGCCTAAAGGCGGTAAGATGAATGACCAGATTGGACACTTCAGGGGATGCCTTCCGGGCCATGCATCACTCGTCGCATAGTATTGTTAACAAGTCTCACATACGAGGCGAATCAACTCACTCAAGATTTCCGGCGCCGAATCGATAGCCTTGCGGGTGGTCTCGCTCAGCCCCTCTCCATGATCGAAATCTGTTCCAGGAACGGTAACCAGCCAGGCTGGGGGCTCCTTTTTGAAAAGGAATCGGGAATAGGCGAGAAGGGTTGGGGGGTCCATATGGTGACCCGTGCCCGGGGATGTGTTTTCGGCAGAAACAACTCGGCGGAACTGAACGCGCAGGTTATCGTCGCCCGGTGTTTCAGGGAGAGCGCGCGTGTCTATGAATAAAACAGCGGAGATTTTCTCGCCGCTGATGTCGAGAGCAAGTTCCGGCTCGAGCTGGTGGGAGTCAATCCTCTCAACCCCTAATCCAGCTTCGGAAAGCAACCGCTCGACGATGTCACCCAAAACAAAGCCTGCGCCGTCATCCCGGCGCAGGCTGTTTCCATAGGCGAGAATAAGCACCATGTTTTATCGCTATGAATGTAGAGCCGATAAAGGGGTAGGGGCAGGGCTTTACCCCCGCCCACCCCGTCGATGGACCGCTGACTCGCCTCAATGAGCGAATCGGCCCAATCGTATCAGCTTAAGAGCAACTGGCGGCAAATAGCTCACCGCCAATTGCGTCAAAACAAGGTCCTAATCCCTTATCTTCTCTTCGACCAGGCACCCCGTGTGATCAAACACCTGGATGTGCAACGGCATCTGGCCGACTGCATGGGTCGCACAGCTCAGGCATGGATCGTAGATACGGATCCCGTGTTCGACACGGTTCATCATGCCTTCGGTGATCTTGGTCTTGCCGGTCATATACGCCTGGGCGATCTGCTGAACGGTCTTATTGATTGCCCGGTTGTTGTTGCCGGTGGCCACGATCAAATTGACCTTTGTTAATATGCCGTTGTCATCCACATGGTACTCGTGAAACAGGGTCCCGCGGGGGGCTTCCATGACCCCGATGCCCATGGGCTCATTTGCGCCCGCGATAGCCCGCAGATGCGGATCGAAAAGCTGTGGGTCTTCGATCAGCTCCTGGATCTTTTCGAGCGAGAACAGGAGCTCGATCAGGCGCGCATAGTGGGTATAGAAACTGCCCAGCACGGGTTTGCCGTGGTTGAGCCTTCGGAACTGCCGGATCTCCCGGTCGGCTCGAGGAGTGCCGGCGAAGTCGCAGATGTTGATCCGCGCAAGCGGTCCGACTCGATAGAGGCCGGCGCCGTTTCCATTTCCACCCGGTTTATAGTAGGGGAACTTCATGTAGCTCCAGGGTTCGATGGCCTCGGCGATTATCTCCCGGTACCTGTCAGTGGGCAGGCCCGATTCGAGAATCCTGCCATCGGTGTCCATAACCCTGAGCAACCCGTCGTAGTGCTCGAGACCGCCTTCGGGCGTCACCAGGCCAATGAAAAGGCTGGGGAAATCGCCGTAGGTCCTGATCTCGTCTTTAAAGTTGTCGAGGTTGTCCTTGAGCAGGTTAACTGCGATTTCGGCCGTCTCGAACGCCTCAGGCAGATTCTGCCTGATCCAATCGATCTGTTCGACGGTAAGAGCTTCACGCACTCCACCGGGAACGGCCCAGGCCGGATGGATGGCCTTTGCGCCAAGCATTCTGATGATATGCTGACCGAATGCGCGCAGCTTGACGCCTTTTACCGCCAGGTCCGGGAACTTCTGGATCAGTCCGACCACATTGCGCGTGGCCGGGTCGCTCTCCATTCCGAGCAGCAGGTCGGGCGCGCTCAAGTGAAAGAAGCTGAGCGCGTGACTCTGCGTGTATTGAGCGTGATTGATCAAACGGCGCAGCTTATTTGCCGCCGGAGGAATCCTGGCGCCCAGAATGCCGTCGCAGGCTTTTGCGGATGCCAGCATATGACTGATCGGGCAAATACCGCATATGCGCATGGTGATGGCCGGCATTTCCGGGAAAGTGCGCCCCACACAAAACTTTTCGAAGCCGCGGAACTCTACCACATGGAACTTCGCGTCGGATACAAGCCCGGCGTCATCCAGTTGAATCGTTACCTTTCCGTGGCCCTCAATTCGAGTGATAGGTTCGATTGTTATAGTCTGTGCCATGCTCGTCCTTCTCTATGTATTCGATTTTCCGTCGGGACGTATGACGAAATCATCGTCCTCCCAATCCAAATGGAGCTAGCCGAAGGTACGCATTTCAACGGGCAGCTCGACCGGTTCGCCCTTTAGTATTGCCGTAACGGCAGCCCAGATTCTCTCAGGTTCCGGTGGGCAGCCGGGCAGGTAAATATCGACCGGGATCACCTGGTGCAGCGGCACCACTTTGGGCAGCAGGATCGGCAAATCGCCCTCAGCGGGCGGGGCCGGCCCCGGGCCTTCATAGACCTCGTCGAGTATGTCTTGAAGCTTCAGCCGATTGCGCATGCTCGGTACATTTCCCGTAACCGCGCAGTCACCGAAGGCAACAACCAGTTTACTCCTCTCCCTGATTTCACGGGCCAGGTGCACGTTCTCGGAATTGCAGCAAGATCCCTCGACCAGTGTTACGTCAACACCGTCGGGAAACTTCTTAATGTCGGCGACCGGGCTATAGACCAGGTCGACCAGGCCGAGGACATCCACGATCCGTGCGTCCAGGTCCAGTAGACTCATATGACAGCCGGCGCACCCGCCCAACCACGCGGTAGCCAGCCGAGGTTTGCTGTTAGTCGATGTTGCCATGCTACGCCTCTCCTCTTATCAGGACCAGTGATAAATCTTCTTTTCACGACCATCCAGAATCCAGGTGAGAAAGTCGTGCTGCTTCACCATCTCCCCGCCGCTCGAGCCCTTCTTGAAAAGAGCGCCGACCGGGCAGACCTGGACACATTTGCCGCAGCCAGTGCAACTCCGGCTGGTCCCCCAAGGCTGATTCATACCCGCAATGACCCTTGACTGGATGCCTCGCCCGCCCATATCCAGCGTGTGTGCGCCTTCCACTTCGTCGCATACCCGGACGCACCGTCCGCACAGAATACAGCGGTTATGGTCCTGGACGTAGCGTTCGTGGCTGGCATCCATCGGCAAATCCGGACAAATGTAATCGTAGCGAACGCTTGTGACCCCGAGCTTTGCAGCCATGGTCTGAAGTTCGCAGTTGCCGTTCTGGACGCAGGCTGCGCAAATGTGATTGCGTTCGGCCATGAGCAGTTCGACCATCATCTGCCGATATTTGAGCACCCTTTCGGTATGGGTGCGAACCACCATCCCCTCGGCAACGGGAGTCACGCACGAGGCAAACAACCTGGGGCTTCCTTCCAACTCTACGATGCACAGGCGGCACCCGCCACGCTCGCTCAGCCCCTTGAGATGGCAGAGGGTGGGAATGTCTATGCCCTGTTCCTGCATTGCACTGAGAAGCGAGGCGTTTGCCGGGGCGCTGACAAGTTTATCGTTAATCGTGAGTGTGACAACTGACATTTTGGCGCCTCCATTGGAGATTCATGCTTGTAGGATCATCATGCCACAGCGATTCTGAGCGGCTTCTCCGTAAACTGGCAGACTCCGGCCGGGCAGTGATGGTCTCTGATGTGCGACTCGTATTCCTCCCTGAAATAGCGGAGCGTGCTGTAGATGGGATTTGGACAGGTATTTCCAAGTCCGCAGAGGCTGGTCTCCTTCACCATCAGGCAGAGCTCCTCCAGCTTGGTCAGGTCTTCCATCGTCGCGCTTCCGTTCGTAATCTTTACGAGCATCCGGTGCATCTGCACCGTTCCGCCCCGGCACGGGCCGCACTTACCGCAGCTCTCATCCATGCAAAATTCCATGAAGAACTTGGCCACGTCGGGCATACAGCTCTGGTCGTCCATTACGATCAGACCGCCCGAACCCATAATTGAGCCGAGCTTCTGAAGGGTTTCATAGTCTATCGGCGTATCGAGATATTCAGCCGGGATGCATCCGCCCGAAGGGCCACCGGTCTGGGCGGCTTTGAACGGACGTCCGCTGCGAATGCCCCCGCCTATGTCAAAGACTATTTCGCGCAAGGTGATTCCGATTGCAACTTCAATGAGACCGGTGTTGTTGACTTTACCGGCGAGAGCAAAAATCTTTGCGCCCTTGGTCTTCTCGGTGCCAAAGGAAGCGTAGTATTCAGGGCCCTTGAGAATGATGCATGTAATGTTTCCAAATGTCTCCACGTTGTTGATCAGGGTGGGGCCGCCCCACAAACCGCGGTTTGCAGGATAGGGCGGGCGGGGTACCGGCTGCCCGCGGCGTCCCATGATCGACTGCATAAGCGCTGTTTCCTCGCCGCACACGAATGCGCCCGCGCCCATGCGGATATCGATTCGGAAATTGAAGTTGCTGTCCAGTATGCGGGAGCCGAGAAGGCCCTTGCGCTCCGCCTGCCGGATGGCCTTTTCCAAGCGTTTTGCCGCCAAAGGATATTCGCCGCGCACATAGATAAAACCCTGGTCGGCGCCTACCGCGAAACCCGCTATGGCCATTCCTTCCAGTACGCGGTGGGGATCTGATTCCATCAAGGTGCGGTCCATGTAGGCCCCCGGGTCGCCCTCGTCGCCGTTTGCAACTACATACTTGCGCTCACCGGGCGCTTTGCGGACCATGTCCCATTTGAGGCCGGTGGGAAAACCCGCGCCTCCGCGTCCGCGAAGACCGCTTCTGACCATTGTGGAGCAGACTTCCTCGGAGGTCATTTCCCGCAGGGCCTGTCCGATAGCGGTGTAGCCGCCTCGGGCTATGTAGCTCTCGATCTTCTCCGGGTTCAGCGTGCCGCTTTCGGCCAAGACCAGTTTTTTCTGTTTAGCAAAAAAGGGCCAGTCAGGCGCAATCACATTGGCATCGAGTTCGGGTACCGATGCGCCTTTCAAGTGCTTCGCGACTATCTGCGGAGCAAGCTCGCTGGTCACCCCTTCGTATATGACGTCCGGTTTTCCCTCGAACTGAACTGTCACCAGAGGGCCGCGGCTGCACGGGCCAAGACAGCCGGTGCCGACCGTTTCGATCTCGGTCTGAAGCCCCTCGGCCTCCACGGCTTTCTTCAAGGCGTCCTCAACTGCAAGCGCTCCGGAAGAAATACAGGGAGTACTGGCACAGACGAGTAGCCGGCAGCGGAATTGCTTTTGGCGGTCCAGTTCACTCTGGGCCATTTCCAAGAGTTCCTGTCGGTTCATAACGCTGTATTCTCCTTGAGTTCTAAACGATTCACTACGCTCAGCTTTAAAGATGAGCGAGATTCAGACTGTAACCGATTCTGCAGCGACTAGGCTGTGGCACTTTCCTCCTCCGCCGCTTCAGGCTGGAAGGCCGTCCCTATGCTCCCGCCGGCAAGAACATATTTTACCTTTTCAACTGTGGTCTCAGGGCTTTCCTTTCCGAGGACCAGGTTTTCGAATACGACCACCGGTGCAAGGCCGCAGCACCCAAGGCAACGGGTCGTGGTCAAGGTCAGCTCGCCGTCCGGCGTTGTCTGGCCCGGTTCAAGGTTGTACGCTTTGGAAACCGCGTCAACTATGTCGCCTGCTCGCCCGACATAGCAGGCCGTTCCCAGACATACGATAGCGTTGTGTTTTCCCTGCGGTTTGAGTGAGAAGAAATGGTAGAAGGTGGCCACTCCGTAGACCCAACTGAAAGGCAGCTTGAGCTGTCTGGCGACGTAGATCATCACCTCTTCGGGGAGATAACCGAAGGCCTCCTGAGCCGAAGTTAGCACTTCTATCAAAGCGTCTTGTTTAAATTGCAGTCTTTTTAGAACGCGGTCGATGCCTTTGTAACGGGGGTCCCTCCCGTCATCGGCATCCTTCTTTGGACTGGCTTCAGCCATAGCGTTTTCCTCCATTTAGCTGCACCAAAAGGGAATAAGAAACGAAAGTGACCGACCAACAACAAGAAATGTCACAGCGACAACAAGTACAGGTTCTTATCAGCCTGCACTATTGAAAACGTCCTAAAACCGCGAAGCCATGTTTTTGACAGGCACGAGGCGGACAAATTGCGCCAAATTTCACACATGGCTGACCGCCTCCAGTTTTTTCAAGGAGCGATTTTGCAACTTAGGCATCAGCGGTGAGGACCGAGTCCAGATGTAAATTCACCCTAAGATGCCCAAGTTTAGTCATCTGCGGTCAATTTACAGAAATCAGCTTTCAGAGTCAAGAGATTTTTTTAACAATCAGCCCAGACCTGCATTTTATCAAGGATTTCAAAATGTTTAGTCACACATAATCTTTCGGCGCTCGGCTTGCGCACGGAAAGAGGTCTGGGTCCGGCTGAAAAAGGCAGATTTGATAAGTATTTTAATTTACGTGGCAATCGGTGTATAAGCAAAAACCGGGCACAAATCCGCATCGCTTTCGTGATTGCTCATGGGCATTTTGCCTTGTGCATTATAGGCTGGTCCAAAGCGACTTTGCAGTGGAGGAAGGACTGTTTCAGTGATATCGGCTGTCTTTCTCAAATAATGAATGGTAGAATCTTTTGGCTAATGATTTGGGACGATGTGCTGAGCATTATGGTTGTGAGTCCGTGTGGCCGATGGGATCTTACTACTGACAGCATTTCTTGCGCAACCATGGGGGACTTGATTGAGGGGAGGAATCGATGCTTAAGGAAGCTACCGAGAGAATCCTTGAGGGCCGAACGTTGAGCATTGGAATCGGTACCCGGCTGCAGTTTCAGTTGGGCATAAAAGGGCAGGAATTTAAAGCATCCGGTGTGCTGATCGGTATGGTTCCCTACGAGTACCTCATGATCCGTGTTCCCGCCATTCCCGGGATTTTGAGCAGACTGAATGAAGGGGAACTGATAGTTGTGAGGTATGTCTATGGCGGACATGTCCATGGCTTTTCCTCTACGATTCTGCACAGTATTCAGAAGCCGGGGCTAATAGTTTTCGTTACATATCCCTCTGAGGTGGAGGCCATGAACCTGCGCAAAGCACAGCGCATGGAATGCTTCTTCCCCGCATCGGTGAAGACAGACATGGGCGACTTCAAGGCCGTCATAGTGGACATCAGCGTGGGAGGATGCAGGACCCGCCTCGACTATGACGCGGTCGAGTCTTCATCTATCGACATCGATCAGACAATTGCAATCTCTTTCCGTTTGACGGGAATGGCGGAAGAGCAAGTGATAAACGGCAAGGTCAAAAACCTGAAAAAAGACAGCCAATTTTTTGAAATGGGAGTTCAATTCGATCAGGAAGATGGGGCCGTTTTAAACAATGTGAAACTGTATATAGAAAGTTTTGGTGAGTTACAGCTTCTCCCGGTTGTCAAAACGCCTTAGGAACAGGGATACCCGAAGAGCAAGTAAACCAGATCTATTGTCCGCAGAGGACCGAAGCCCCGGATCGACTGCATTGATAGAGACTGCAAATTCAAACGACGAATATTCTTTCGTGGTCTCAAACGAACAAAGCGGACAAAGGCTCGACCTGTTTTTGAGCAGGGTGATTCCGGACCTTTCGCGCAGTCATTTCAAGAAGCTGATCAAAGAAGATCTGATCCTGGTAAATGGAAATGCCGTGAAGCCGAGCTACGAGACCCGGGCGGGTGATCTCATCATGGCGAAGGTCCCCGGACAGGGACCGGATGAGGCCCTCAAGCCCGAGCCGATGCGCCTGGATATTCTTTTCGAAGACGAGGACCTGCTCATCGTGAACAAGGCGCCGGGGCTTGTGGTCCATCCAGGGGCAGGCCACTCCGAAGGGACGCTCGTGCATGGACTGCTCGCCCATTCGCCGCGCTTGGCCGTTCAGGGTTCTCCTCTTCGGCCCGGAATCGTTCACCGCCTGGACAAGGATACCTCCGGGGCACTCGTCATCGCAAAAAGTGAGCGTGCATATTTGAACCTGGTAAGGCAGTTCAAGGAAAGGTGGGTCAGGAAGGAATACCTCGCCCTGGTTTACGGGAGTCCGGCTAAAGATGAGGGGGAGATTTCGTCGCTGCTTGGCAGACATCCAACAGACAGAAAAAAAATAGCTGTTCTACAGAACAGAGGCCGCGAGGCCCTGTCACGATGGCGTGTCGAGAAGGACTGGGGGGAGACTGCGCTGCTGAGGGTTCTGATTGAAACTGGCAGGACACACCAAATCAGGGTACATCTCAGCCATATCGGACATCCCGTCGTCGGCGACGAGACTTATGGGGGGGACAAGAGGCGGGCGAGAAACGTCAAATCGGCCCCGGTGCGAGATCTGCTGCTTGGGACGCAACGCCAGATGCTGCACGCGATCCATCTGGAATTTACCCATCCGGTCACCGGCGCCACTGTTTCGGCAAACGCTCCTCTGTCTGAGGATTTCCGCGACCTTATAGAAAGGTTGGATTCCTTATCGGGGAAAGCAGGACATCCTGCTTCATAGCTTCGGGTTCGTGCAGCAGGCTAACTCGGAGCGGCAGAGGGCGGGATATTTTTTGTCGCCGCCTGCCTCCGTAATCCTGAGCAAGCGCAGCCCATTGAAGATAACAAGCAGCGAAGCCCCCATATCGGCGGCAATCGCCTCCCACAGGGTCGCGATACCGGCGGCCGCCATGCAGATGAACAGGGCTTTTACCAGCAGGGCGAAAACCACGTTCTGCCTGATTACGGCCATCGTTTTTCTGGAGTGGCGGATCAGCCAGGGTATTTTGGACAGGTCGTCGGACATAAGCGCTATGTCGGCGGTTTCAATTGCAGCATCGGAGCCCATGGCCCCCATGGCGATCCCTACGGTTGCGGCAGCCAACGCCGGAGCGTCGTTGATTCCGTCTCCGACCATAGCAATTCCGCCAAATTTTGTCTTGAGTTCTGAGACAAGCCGGACCTTATCTTCGGGGAGCAATTCAGAGTGGAATTCATCGATTCCAACCGCTCTGGCTATAAGTTCGACAGTTTTGTGATTGTCGCCGCTGATCAATACGACTTTTTCCAGACCGAGAGCTTTGAGGCGGGCAACCGCCTCGCTTGCTTCCGGGCGCACCTGGTCGGCAACGCTTACCAGTCCGCAGACGTGATCATCGCACCACATCACCATGAGCGAATTCCCGGCCTCCTCGATCCTGCTGATCGCGTCATGAAAAACCGGGCTTTCCCGCTGCCATTTTTCGAGCATCCTGTGGCTTCCAATCCAGTAAGCTTTTCCCCCGATTGACCCTTCCGCCCCCTGGCCCGGCAGAATTGTGAACTTGTCCGCAACGGTGGTGCTAATGCCTCTGGATTCCACATGCCGGATAATAGCCCTTGCGAGCGGGTGCGTGCTGTGCGCTTCCAGAGCGGCTGCGTTTGCAAGAAGGCCGGTCTCGCTGTGGTCGCCGAACGGAATGACCTGTGTTACAGCGGGCTCGCCGAAAGTAAGGGTCCCCGTTTTATCGAAAGCAATCGCTTTGAGCCGCGCCGGAGCTTCAAGATAGGCGCCTCCTTTCACGAGCACGCCGTTTCGCGCCGCTGAGCCGAGTCCTGCAACAATTGTCACGGGAGTAGATATTACAAGCGCACACGGGCAGGCGATAACCAGAACGACCAAGCCCTCGTAGAACCACTTTGCCCAGCCCCCGCCTGTGAAAAGTGGGGGAACTGCGACAATGGCAAGGGCGACCAGCATCATAAAAGGAGTGTACACCGCGGCGAACTTATCCACCCAATGCTCGGCAGGAGCTCGCCTGGAGCGGCCCTCCTCCACCATGCGGATGATTCTCGATAAGGTGGTGTCAGATGCGGACCGGGTCGAGCTGAACTCTATAGTCCCCTCTTCGTTGATTGTTCCGGCGAACACCTCGGAACCTAATCCTTTGGGAATGCAGGCGGACTCACCGGTTATGGGCGCTTGGTTTACGGATGTGGTCCCCCGTGTTATTACGCCGTCAAGCGGGATTCGTTCGCCAGGCCGGACCACGACGGTGGCGCCGACCGGTATTTCGTCCACCGGTTTTTCTTCGATGTTCCCGTCATCCGGGCAAATAAAGCGGGCTCTCGGGGGTGTGATGTCCAAAAGCGCGGTTATTTCACGTTTCGCCCTCTCCAGGCTCCATGATTCGAGCAACAGCGCAAGGGCGAAAAGAAAACTCACGGAAGCGGCCTCCAGCCATTCACCCAAACCGATTGCCCCGAGGACTGCCACGGTCATGAGAAGGTTCATGTCCGGCTTGAGCTTTCTAGCCGCATAGAGGGCTTTTGGAAAAATAAGCCAGCCTCCGGCAAGGATTGCCGAAAAATAGAGAACAACCGCAAAGATCGGAGGGCGGCCGCTTTCCCCCGCGAGTGCGGCGAATATGTTCCCCCGGTGGAACGCTTGAAAAACAAATGCCGCCATCAGCAAGAGGCCGCTCGCTGCACATGAGAAGAGCCTTCCATGTTTTTCCCAGACGCTGTCGCCTTTTGTTGCGCATATTCCTGTGGCGCAGGTATCCTCAGAGGGGACTGCCTTCATGCCGGTCCTGGCAACCGCCGCCATGACGCTTTCAGCAAGGCTTGGGTCGAGACTGCCGCTGATCGTCATCCGGCTGTGCAGCAGATCGAAAGAAAGCCTCTGATCGTCTCCAACGACAGGCGCCACCTCAGATCTGAGCAGCCCAACTTCTTCGCCGCAGCACATGCCTTTTATTCGGAAGGAGTGTTTTTCCACTTCCCGCTACCTGCTTCTTCAGGCCCCCCTAATTTCCCTGTTCTGATCCATCCGTGTTATGAGCCTCTCCATTTTCTACACGAGGCTGAAAAATAGCCAACGGCAGCTTGAAGACCCTTTTCATCACTCCGAAAAGTTCCTCGCCCACGGCGCTGGGGGAAAGAAGAACCACTGTGGGGTCGCCAAGGTTTCCGCTTATGCGGACCGGTAGAGTTACGAAAGCCTCGTTCAGTACTTTCCCCATAAGGGGCGTCGCATCTACCACCCTCTCCACGGTCCGCATCGGAGCGACAAGGGCAATCACGTCCACTTGCTGAGTTGGGAGGTCTATCTCTCCACGAAAGACCATCTTGATGCACGGCCCATTAACTACCGAATCGGACAGGACGAGCTTTCCGTTCTTTATTTTCCCTTTAGCTTCTATAGATTTATAGCCGCAGCCCTCGCCGACGAGGTCCGGGACCACGCCCCTGTAGATTTCGGAGATGCTGAGCAGCGAAATTACTTTCCCTAATGTATCGAACCGGAAAATGCGCCCGTCCTTTGCCTTAAGCTCAACGTCACCTTCGATTGAATCCGCGAGGCTGTCACTCCAGCCGCTCGCCGCAAGGTTTCCGGTGAGCGTGTAACTGCCGGAAAGAATGTGCCGTTTATTGAAGAGGCAGGCTATGGCTGATTCGAGGTCCTGGTCTTTGGCCGATAAGTTGAGAGAGATATTCAGGCCCTCAGGCGTGATTCTGAAGCTCCCCGGAGTGGAGATCCCGCACAGATTTGCCTGATTGAGCCGAATGTCGATGTATCCGGGGCTTAGGACTACATCGGCATTGGCCGGGTTCCAGGTAACCTTTCCATAGGACAGGTGTTCGCTTCTTATCCGGATAGTACCTTTAAGAGGCGCTTCCCAAGCCTTTTTCGGAGATTGGGGGCCTGGTTGAGCGGAGTTATCCATCTCCTTTTGAGTGCTCCCCCTGGACTTAAGAATGCTCTCCAGGTCAAGACTGTCGGCAAAGGCATTCATATCCACAAGATAAGCGCCCTGGGTGATCGCGACACTCCCTATAAGGCTCAGCCTGCTTCCGTTCCAGCTTATCATGGCCGATTTCACATTTAGTTTGTTTCCATCAGCCTCGATCTTCGCGGTTTCAATTCGCGCAGGCACAGGGAGGTTGACCGGCAGTTGGAAGCCCGAAATACTGACCTCTCCCTGAGCACTCGATTTCTCGGGGGTGTCCAGGAAGAGATGTGCACTGAATTTGCCCCCTATAGGCCCTGTGAGCAGCCTGTTGTCGACGATGAGCCGGTCGGCCGTCTTGTTGCTCAGTGTTCCGGAGAATCTGATTTTTAACTGATTCTGCCCGGAGTTCATCGACATTGTAGCGTCAGAGTCCTCATCTTTTATGATGAGGTCTTCAATAGAAAGCTCCTGGGGCGTTTTGACCAGACTGATCGTAATCATGGGCCCGGCAGAAAGCTGCATTTCCCCCTTGAAAGCTGTTTTGGACTCCTTGTCCCAGGTCAGGCGAGAACTGTGCAGGTTGAGATTCGAGATGGCCCTGAGAGAGTGGGGGAACTCAGCGAGCGTAGCGGCAATTTTGTTCCCCTCCGGGCCGAGCCGGCCGCTCAATTGCAGGTCCACTTTCTTCGGATGATCCATGTAGCCTGTAATTTTCCCTGAAATTGACAGGGATGAGTCCGCCAGGACAGCGTTGATCTCCCTGAACGTAATTTGGTCCGCGTCTACTTCGAAGGCGCCTGTCTTCAGGGTGAGAGGGCCGTTTAATCGTTTGTTTTGAAAAGCAACGTCCTCGACCGAGCCTCTAGCATTGAAAACCCATTTGGAGCGGTCAGCAGGCGGGCCAATGAACCGGAAGGAGTTAATTTCCAGCAATCCTTTCGGTGCGGTGTCCAAGAAGTTTTTCCAGTATTCATGTGCTCTCATGTGCGGACCCAGAAGGTCCATGGAAACGACGGACCTGGCCTGAGAGTCGATACCCAGAACTTTTGGCTCACCCCAGTCGTAGCTCAGATCAAGCCGCTCGAAGCTCGAGCTTCCACTCTTCCCGGCCAAAGATGTCACAGATACTCGCGACCCCTCCAGATGGAAAGAAGCGCCTTGCAGATCAACGGGTTCAGGAAGGCGGCCGTAATGGCCAAAGAGGCGGAAAGGGCCGGAGTCCACTCTGACGGTGAGTGCCTCCAGGCTTTCGCCAAGTACGAGCCTGCCCTGTGTTTTGCCCGCCACATCTTTAATTTGCGCAAGTTCTTGCCTGAATGCCTGGTTATCGACAACCCGTTTCAAAACCTCGGGCAGCTCGGAGAGATCGGCCGTAATTGGAAGATCCAGATGGAACAGGGGGTCGTCGTGCCGCAACCCGATCCTCAGCTCTCCATCACTGGTTGAAGACCCGGCAGTTTGGCCCGAGAGGTTAGTTGCGCTCAGTACACCACCCTCAACCAGCACGTTTCCTCTGACGTTGGAGACGAGCAGGTCCGCTTTGGGGGCAAAAACGACACCTTTTTCGATCGAACCCTTTATGGTGAAGTTTTCGAGTTCTTGCAAATCAGAAGCGTTGTTTGCCCGCGCGCTGAAAAGGATCGCCGGTACTTCTCCCTTGCGTATGATTTCAAAAACCCGCCGGGTGACGGGGTTATCCTTATCCACGGCGAGCATGAGGCTCTGTACCGTGGCAACGTCGGTCTCCTGCCCGTCGATGTTCAGAGTGACGCTTTGATCGGAGTATCTTTCGACGTAGCGTGCAGTGAGGTTCAGAGTCGGGTAGTTGAACCGAAGATGAGAAATGTAAAAGTCGATGCTGTTGGTGTCGACGGTTAATGCTCCGGTCAGAGCGCCGTTGCTCATGACAGTGCTCTGGGGTCCGCCGCCGAGAGTAAACTGCGGGATCGAAGCCGTGAAATCTGCGCGGGCGGTTCCGGGGCCGCTGGCAGAAAGGGTAAGGGTCAGGTCTATCTGAGAATCGCCGATCCTGTCGGATGCGGACTTATTCAGATATCTCATAAGGTCCCCTGGGTTGCCTCCGCTTAGATTCAACTCTGCTGAACTCTTCAGAGTGCCAAGGTCAACCCAGCCACTGAATGTAAGGGCTTGCCAGAGATCGGATTTGCCGCTCGTCAGCTCGAAATCGACCCTTTGGGCATGGACGGAAGTCCTGAGGTCGATCTCTTCGAAAAAGAAGGCGCGGTCTTGCCCGCAGTAGAGCTCCAGCCCACCGTTGCGAGCGTCGATAACCACGCCGGGCGTTGCCGCAAGGAGTATTGCCTGGAAGTGGGAAATCCTGTCTTTCAAGCGTAGAAGTTGCTGAGAAGAGGACTTTGCCGAGCTTTCGGGCGTTTGCTCCGGTAGTCTTGCGGTGATCATCGGATTGAGAATCTCTATTTCGGCAGGTGCAAATTTGCCTGTAAAGAGGGGCAGCATCTTCGGATGAAGTAGTACCGCTTCGGCCGATGCGGTAAGCGTCTCAGGGATGGTCATTGTGACACCGAACATGACCATGCGAGGAAAGGGCAGAAAACTTATCTTGATTCGCTCGGAGCGTATGTGATACCGGGTCGCGAGTTCGGTTGCCACGTTACGGCCTAAAGCGTCGGTATCGAGGACACGCTGAAGGAGCACCGCCGCTGCGGCAAGCAGAACCAGGAGAATCCCCGCCCCAGAAGCCCCCCACACAAATATTTTTCTGGCTTTGGTCATAAAGCTCTCTTCCCGAGGTCCAAATTGCCAACCGGGATTTGGACGGACCAAATCAACGGTTCCTGATTGCAAAAGGTTAGCAATTCAAAAAACCGAGGGCAAGGGGGGAATCGGAAAACAGGGTGCGGATTTTACGAGAAAGGCAAATTGCTTAAAACCTCATTTCGATCTTGCTGCGAAGATTGACGGGACCGTATCCGAAAAGGGCGTTCAGGTGGTGCAGGAAAGCATGGCCTCCCTCATTTTTCCAGGTCGATTCGACCTCCTGGTTGATCTCACGATAGAAAGCCCGCATTTCGGCTGGGGAGAGGGGTTTTCTGCGTCCATCTTCGGCATACTGGGAAATCAGGTCAAGCCATGTTTGGCTGACACCCATAATGAAGTACGGCCACGCCTTTTGGAGGGGGGCAGACCAACTGCGGTCGCTGGTGGATTCGATGCCGGGCCTCTGGTTGGCATTGGTATCGTCGAACAGGACCATAAGGATCACGCCTTCGGCCCGCATCCGATCCAGGTCGGGGCTGGAGTCGATTGCCGCATATATTTTGCGGGCAGTTGCCGCAGTAGTGTAGAAGATGAAACTGAAGCGATGTCCGGCCTCATCCCGAGCCGCTCTCCTGTGAAAGCGCCAAAGCAGGATGTCTTTTCTGTACCGGTCCAGTACGGGACTTATGATCCTGTGGGCGATCAACAAATCCGTGTCCAGCGCGGGGTCTTCATCCTGGGGCCAATTGATTTTAAAGCCGGCATACCACCATGAGTTGTCTGGTCGCTGCTTCGGCGCCGCTCCGGCGCCCTGGAGCCTCATCCAGCCGGTTGAACTGCAGCCGGCCATACCCGAAATGACAAAGACCGCCGCCAGGCCCAAGATTGAAATAGGCCCAAGCCTCCGTTTCAAGCCGCTCATCCGTTCACCACCATAAGAATTTCATAGGATACAAGCGCAAGGTAGAGGAAGGGGAGAAGGGCAAGCACGACTACGGTCCTGACCCTCCCTTGCCAGAGGTAATAATTTTTGAGAACGAGCAGAGTGATGAGGCCAAAAGCCGTCAGAAACCATTTGATCATTATAAACTGAAAGGGGCCTATCTTCAGAAAGAAATCCATAACAGGGTTCAACTCTTGAATATCTTCTCCCACCAGCATCAGGGTGAGAAAAGCGTCCGCTATCGAAAGAACCAGTGCACTTAGCAGCACAACCACCGAAAATGGGCTGTACAGGTCGACAAAATAGAATTTTCGGGCATCCTGGTTTCTCCGATAGTGGTGCCTGGAGCCCACAAGACTTTGAAGGGTGAACGGTGAAGTGGGCCTGGCGCGGCGGTCCTTGCCCGAGCGCCTTTCATTCGATTCATATCGGTTCATTTTACCATTTTCCATGCCTGATGCCTCTCCTGCAGATTGAGAGTCTTTTTGAGGATATCATCGGCAGGTTGGCGCAGATGCATGAGTTCGAAAGTGAATGAACTTCGGGTTAAGGCGTCTTCTCCGGGGTCAGTCCTTCCGCCTCCATTTTCTTCAGGTATTTTTCCGGGTCCCTATTGAATTCGTCGACGCAGCCGGGGCAGCAGAAGTAGATGCGCTTGCCCTTATAATCCACAAAGAATTTCTTATCGACTTTCCCGTTCATGACCGGGCACTTGGTCTGAGGATCAGCCAGTGCAATCCCGGGCATGTTCCAGCCAAAGGTGAGCAACCCCAATGTTACACCCAACAGCACGATCAGTTTAATCTTTCTCATTTTCTTCTCCATGGTTGATTTAAGCCAAATCGCGGGCAAAGCCCGCACCTGCCGTTTTCAGATCAAGCCGGGACCTCCCCTGAAGCGCGCGTCCCTTTTTTCAGGTGAAAGCGCCGGCGCCACACTTCATAAATCGCGGGATAAACCAGCAATTCCATAATAAACGAGGTGAAAATGCCCCCGATCATCGGGGCCGCGATGCGCTTCATTACATCGGAGCCGGCTCCTGTAGACCACATTATAGGGACCAGGCCCATAAACATGACCGCGACCGTCATGAACTTGGGGCGAAGCCTTTTGACCGCCCCGTCGACAATGGCGTGATGCAGGTCCTGCTTTGTTTTCATAAGCCCCTGGTCCCGCCTGGAGTAATAGGCCAGGTCAAGGTAGAGGAGCATGAACACCCCTGTCTCCGCATCGACGCCCATGAGCGCAATCAGGCCGACCCAAACGGCAATGCTCATGTTATAGCCGAGCAGATAGATAAACCAGATTGCCCCGACGGCCGAAAAGGGGACTGCCAGGAAAATGATCAGCGTCTTGGCCAGCGACCGGGTATTGAAGTAGATGAGCAGGAGTATGATCAGGATCGTGATCGGTACGACGACAAGGAGCCTGTCCCATACCCGGAGCATGTTTTCATACTGTCCGCTCCATGTGAGCGTGTATCCCGGCGGCAACGGAACATGAGTGCTTACGATCTTTTTGGCTTGCTCAACGTAGCCGCCGACGTCGCGTCCGGTGATGTCGACATAAACATATCCACTGAGCCTTGCGTTTTCATCCCGTATCATCCCGGGACCGGACACCAGCTTCAGGTCAGCCACCTGGGCCATAGGGACCTGTGCGCCGCCGGCGGTGGCGATCATGGTCCTGTTCAACCGGTCAACCGTGCTTCGATAATCACGCAAATAGCGGATGTTAATGGGATAGCGCTCCCGGCCTTCGACCGTGGTCGAAACGTTCTCCCCGCCGATTGCCGAGGTGATGGTGCTTTCGACCTGGGCGATGGTGAGACCGTAGCGGGCAAGTTCTTCTCTTTTAAGCTCGAGGTCGAGGAAAAAACCGCCGGTTGTCCGCTCGGCGTACACGCTTGAGGTGCCGGCAACGCCTTTCAGTGCGGCTTCAATCTGCAGACCCAGGTCTTGAATCTGACTGAGATCAGGGCCAAGAATCTTGATTCCGACAGGAGTGCGCACTCCTGTCGTAAGCATGTCCACCCTGGCCCTGATAGGCATGGTCCATGCGTTTACGACCCCCGGGATCTGCATGGCCTTGTCCAGGCCGTTCGGCCCGTGGACGAGGTCCTCGGTGCTCAGGTGGTCGGGCCAGGCCCTGCGCAGAATGTCCTTTAGCCACTTGGGCGCCCAACCCGAATACCAGGTCGGAATTTTTGGCCACTCAGACTGCGGCCTGAGAAGGACCACCGTCTCCATCATTGAGAGAGGCGCAGGGTCGGTGGCCGTTTCGGCCCGCCCGGCCTTGCCGAACACGCGTTCGACTTCCGGAAACGATTTCAATATCTTGTCCTGGATCTGGAGCACCCTCTGAGCTTCGGTGACGGAAATGCCCGGGACCGTGGTAGGCATGTAGAGCAGGGATCCCTCGTCCAGGGGCGGCATGAACTCCGAGCCGATTTTCTCGAAGACCCCGATCCGGGGGGCGAAGGTAACCGCCACGACCAGCAAGGCCGCCGCAATTGTGGCCCACTGGTGTCTCAGCACGAACTCCACGGCCGGATGATAAATTTTCATCAGAGGGCGGCTTATCGGGTGGTTCTCCTCGCTGTGAATCTTGCCGACCAACACGGCGTTCGCTACGCGAGCGAGAAATCTCGGGCGAAACGAAAAGTTCTTCATGTGCGTGAAGAGCAGCCGAATTGCCGGGTCGAGGGTTATGGCCAGCACGGCGGCAATGATCATGGAAAAATTCTTCGTGAAAGCCAGGGGTTTAAAGAGCCTGCCCTCCTGGGCCTCCAGCGTAAAGATGGGCATGAATGAAACCGCTATCACCAGCAGTGCGAAAAAGCTCGGCCCTCCGACCTCCTTTACGGCGCTGATCACCACATTCTTGAAATCTCCGGGCCTTCCTGCGGTGTCCCAGTGCTCGAGCTTCTTATGTGTCTGCTCGACAACGACGATGGCCGCGTCCACCATTGCGCCCACGGCTATCGCGATCCCGCCCAGGGACATAATGTTGGCGGTAATATTCATCTCGTACATCGGAACGAACGAGATTATGACCGCAACCGGAATGGTGATAATCGGAATAATCGCACTGGGAATGTGCCACAGAAAGATGAGGATCACCAGGCTGACTATTATCAGTTCCTCAGTGAGAGTATGTTTCAAGGTTTCGATAGACCGGCTGATGAGGTCCGCCCGGTCGTATGTCGTAACGATCTTCACTCCCCCGGGAAGGTTGGGGGCGATTTCGGCCAGCTTGGCCTTGACCCTGTCTATCACCTTCAAGGCGTTTTCGCCGTAGCGCATGATGACGATTGCGCCCACAGTCTCACCCTCACCGTCCAGGTCGGCCACGCCACGGCGAATGTCGGGCCCCAGGACAACTTTGCCCAGGTTCTTTACCAGAATAGGCGTGCCGGTCATTTCATTGGTCCCGACGACCACGTTTTCAATGTCGCTCAACGATTTTACATAGCCCAGGCCCCGCACCATGTACTCGCGGCCGGAGAACTCAAGGAGCCGTCCTCCCACGTCGTTGTTGCTCTCCCGGATGGCGTTTGTCACCTTGTCTATCGGGATTTTGTAGGAGAGCAGGGCATTGGGGTCGAGGTTTACCTGGTATTGGCGGACAAATCCACCGACCGGGGCCACTTCGGCAACGCCCGGCAGGGACTGGATTTCGTATTTCAGAAACCAGTCCTGAATCGAGCGCAGTTGGGCGAGATCATGCTTTCCGGTCTTGTCCACAAGTGCATACTCAAATACCCACCCGATGGCCGTCTCGTCGCGGGCAAGCTCCACCTGGACCTCGCGCGGGAGCTTTGGAAGGATGTTGTTCAGATATTCCAGCGTCCGGGACCTTGCCCAATAGATGTCGGTCCCATCTTGGAAGATGACGTATACGAACGAATAGCCGAAATCGGAGAAGCCGCGTATGTCTTTTACTTTTGGGACCCCAAGCATGGCCGTGATCAGAGGGTAGGTAACCTGGTCCTCGATAATGTCAGGGCTTCGGTCCCATTTCGAATAGATGATAACCTGAGTGTCGGAGAGGTCGGGGATGGCGTCCAGCGTGATGTGCCGCATCGAGTAGACGCCTGCTGCAACCGCCGCTCCAACAAACAGGAAAACGATGAATCTGTTGTTCGCACAAAAATCGATGACTCTGTTGATCATATCCATTATTCCAATGATGAATGCGGAATGATGAATGATGACTAGAAACACATCTTCATCCATTGCTGCAGTTAATTTCCATCATTCATCACTCATCATTCATCATTTTTTCCCCATGCCGCCGGCGGCGGATTTGAGCTGGCTCTCCGAGTCGATCAGGAAGTTTGCCGACGTCACCACCTGCTCTCCTGCCTTGAGTCCGTCGAGCACGATCAGGCGGCCATCCACGCGTGGGCCGACGGTTATTTTACGCGGCTCGAAATAGCCGCCCTCTTTGGCGATGAAAACCGTCTGGTCCGCACCCGAATCCAGCACCGCCTCCTGAGGAACTGAAAGTTTTTTTCCATAATCGGTTTTCAGCTCGACATTGGCGTACATATCCGGCTTGATCTTAAAGTCCGGATTGGCCAGTTCCACCCGGATTTTCAGCGTCCGCGTCTTTGGGTCCATTTCGGGAGATATGTAGGTAACCTTGCCTGTGAAGGTCCTTGCCGGAAAAGACAGGAAAGTGACCGACGCTTTTTGCCCCAGGCTGACCGATGGGATTTCATACTCGTACACTTCGGCCTGGATCCAGATATTTGAAAGGTCCGCGATGACAAACAGGTCAGTTTCGGGGGCGACCTGCTGGCCTTCGAATACATTACGGGCGACCACAAAGCCGTCCAGGGCCGAATACAGCGTGAGCGACTTTAATGGGGTCCCCTGGCGCTCGACCTGATTGATTTGGGAGTCGCTTATGTCCCAGTATTTCAACCGCTCACGGGTCGCGTTGTAAAGTGATGCAGACATGTGCCCGATGTCAGCGAATTCGCTTCTCTTGAGAATCTCCCTGGCTTTTTTGGCGATCAGCAATTCCTGCTGGGTAGATACGAGGTCAGGGCTGTAGATGCTTAGCAGAGGCTGGCCTTTCTTGACCAGCTTTCCGACGAAATCCACGTAAACCTTATCCACCCAGCCTGGAAACTTTGTGTGTACGTGGGCGACTTTGGTTTCATCGTATGTGGCAAGACCCACGGCGCGAATGGTCTTGGACATGTCCATTTCGGCAGCTTCGCTAATTTTTACGCCGATCATCTGTTGCTTTTCAGGATTTATTCTAACTGTCCCGGCAGGCAGATCACCCGCCCCCGGCTGCTCTTCCTCATAGATCGGGACCATGTCCATTCCGCAGGGGGCTTTGCCGGGCTTGTCGGACTTATTGGAAGGGTTCATGGGATCGACATAGTAAAGGACCTTGGGCTGCTTTGCGGTCTCGGAGGACGCCGTCTTCATATCGCCTGAGTTGCGGCCTGAGTACCAGTGGAAGTAGCCGAAGGCGCTAAAGGCTCCGAGCGCGAAGAAGAGCAAGGCGACGAGAAAAGTCCGCCTTTTCCCTGGGACTGCGGGTTTTACTTCATCGGGACCATAAATTTTGCCGGTGCTCATCTGGCTGAATTTCTCCTCGCTTCAAGATGTAAGGATGGGAACCGTCGAGCAAATAGAATGCCAATTAAAACAATTCCCTGGGCTTCTTTCAACCCTGCCCTGGGGTCCGTTGCCGGCCATGGTTTTGAGCCGGCTTTCCCGTCTTCACCCGATGAGGGCCAGGAGTCGAGAGTCATGCCGCATATATAAGAACTGAAAGTCTTTTTCCACTCGTTGAAAATTTCTTTCAACCCTACTGCCGGACAACAACCCCCGCAATTACGCCAATACGTATTTTAATACCTCATTACAAACACTTACACTTTTAAGTTGCAATTTCTGCAACTTGGCCCAGGCATTGCCTATGAAAGACTACTGGAATGGGTGCGGGTCAATACCAGTCGATTGCAGGCTCAGAGATGCGCTCCCGACTTTCCAATTAGCTTTTTCAAATGACCTTTAGTAGAATTCTTGGGAAAAGGGGGGGGTCTCATGTCAGAACCGGCAAAAAAGAAAGCGACTTACGACGATCTTTTCAGCATCCCGGATAACATGACCGGAGAGATTATTGCCGGTGAATTGATCGTCACTCCCCGGCCGTCCAGGAAACATGGATATGTCGCCTATTCCCTCGGCGGCAGGCTGACCCCTTCCTACCAGTTCGGAGAAGGAGGAGGACCCGGCGGCTGGATATTCATCGCCGAGCCCGAAATCGGGTTCGGAGAAGATATCCTGGTTCCTGACGTAGCCGCATGGAAAAGGGCACGGTTTCCGGTGGACGAAGGTCATAATTGGATTTCCGTTTCCCCCGCTTGGATATGCGAAGTGCTTTCGCCCCGCACGGCAAGGATGGACAAGACCGGAAAAATGCCCGTGTACGCCCGATCCGGCGTGCAGCACCTCTGGCTCATCGATCCCTTAGCAAGAACACTGGATGCATTCCGCCTTGAAGAAGGCAAATGGGTGGTCATCGGGCTCTTTGTTCAGAACGATAGAGTGCGGGTCGAACCATTCCAGGAAACACTGCTCGATCTCAGCGATCTTTGGTTGGAGGGGACGCCGCAAGCAGCTGAATAAAATAAGAAAACCTGTCGTACTGAGATGTTAGCTGGTTTGAATAACTATTCTTATTAAAACGTATTCTATTTTTCAATAATCAAAGGAAACAAATGCTGTCCCAAAATCTTATCCGGCTATTTCTCCTTTGGTGCGTGTGCATGCTAACTCCCATTCATGTTTTTTCTCAGGTCACTGGAGAACAAGGTCCCCTGGAAACAAAAGAAATCACTTTGGAAGAACTGCTAAAAGCCGCAGGCGAAAGTAATCCGGAAATCAAGTCGTCCGCGCAGGCCGCTGCTGCGTATAAGGCGATGATTCCTGCCGCAGGCGCTCTTCCCGATCCTGCCGTTAAGTTCGAAACTATGGGGCACCTGATTCCCCCGACACTCATGAAGGGGGACCCATCTTCAGCCCGCACCTACGGCGTCGAGCAGGAAATCCCTTTTCCCGGAAAACGCGGCCTGAAAGAAAATATTGCCTCGGTCGAAGCCGAATCCCAGCAGTGGAACCATGATCTCGTGCATCTAAAGGTTATGTCGGAGCTGAAGCAGGCCTTTTTCGATTTGTATTTGATCCATGAGTCAATAGATGTTTTGTTAAAGAATAAGGAACTGCTTCAGAATTTCGAGGAGATCGCGGAATCAAGATACAAGGTCGGCCAAACGACCCAGCAGGACGTCCTCAAGGCCCAGGTCGAAATGTCGAAAGTTCTCGACAGGCTGCTTGTGCAAGGGCAAAAAAAACGGATAGCCGAAGCAAAAATCAATAGCCTTCTTGACAGGCCCGCCGAGATTTCGGTCGGGAAACCCGCCGAATTCAAAAAAGCCGAACTTGCCTGTTCGCTCGAAGAACTCACCCAGCTTGCCCAGAGCAATTCCCCGGCCTTGAAGGTCTCGAAAAGCGAGGTAAACCGCAGAGAGCAGGGAGTGGAACTGGCAGGCAAAGAATTTTATCCGGATTTTGCCGCCGGATTCACTTATTTTGAAAGAGATGAGAACCCGGGAATGTACGGCCTGATGGTGAGCGCGAAACTGCCGCTTTATTTCTGGAAAAAACAGGGGCCCGAACTCGAAGCTGCCCGGCTAAATCTGTCCAGCGCCAGGAGTATGCGCGACAGCACCTCATCAACGGTCCGCTACCAGGTGAAAGAAGCCTATACCACGGCGACCACTTCCGAAAAGCTCGCCAATCTCTACGGATCTGCGATAGTTCCCCAGTCCAAGCTCGCTCTCAACTCCGCCATTGCCAATTACCAGGTCGGGAGAATCGATTTCCTCCAGCTCATTGACGCCACGATGACCCTTCTTGACTACCAGCTCAAGTATTACGAATCGGTGGTAGAGTTTCATAAGGCGCTTGCCCAGTTGGAGCCGCTGGTGGGCGTTGCTCTTATTAAATGAATGAACGACTCTTTTCCTCATTCTGCATTTCTCAATCTTTCTTTCATGATGGAATACGATTTTACTAACTTTCCCGATCATGCATGTGACCATCGTGAGAAGCATACCCGACCACCCATTGAAATTCTGGTTCAATAATCTGCCCCCTTCATCGCGCTGTCGGACTGACCCGTGTCCCCGGTGCCCCTCCCAAGAATCTCGGCGCATTTTTTCGCGGCAGGCTGTAATCCTCCCGTTAAGTATTAGATTGAGAGTTGGAGGTACCGTGTGATGCCGATTCCGGAACAAAGAATTGTCGTTCTGGTTGCTGATGATGACGAGAATGACCGGTTGTTGATCGAGGAAGTCTTCAAGGAGGCTGGTATCCAGTGCTGTATCAGGTTTGTCCGTGGAGGTCTGGAGTTGATGGACTATCTCCATAACCGACCACCTTTTGAAGATAAGAAATGTGTCACGCCAAATCTGATTCTCCTTGACCTCAACATGCCTTACATGGATGGCCTTGAGGCGCTTGAAAAGATTCGGGCCGGAGGACCAACGAAGCTTATACCAGTTATCATCCTCTCCACCGTTCCTGATGAACTAACGACTTTTCGAGCCTATGCACTCGGAGCGAATGCTGTTTTTCTAAAACCGCCCATTTTTGATGAGTTGAAGGACGCGATTAACGCTTTCAGGTTGTTTTGGATTCGATATACAGAGCTGCCGACATGGGACACTGCGTGCGCGTGTTGAAGAAGCTCTTGGACCTTTTGAATCTTGACAGAAAGAGCTCTTGAAAATCCCCGAGGCCCATGAAATCACACGATATCCGAATTAAAACGGTGGTAAAGGATAGCTTTGATTTCATATGGAGTTATCCACAGACTACTTTTTGAATACGGCAAACCCTCCTGGAATTACTATCTGCACAAATTCCCAGCCTTCTTGACCCGATGAGTTAAGCTTTATGTTGACCTCATCTACGTTGGTATAGGTAACTTCTACCACTTTGTATTGATATTGTTGTGCCGAGCGAACGGACTGAACTGGCATAAAGAGGTTAAGGGCCAACAAAGCAATGATTGCCAGCATTCCGATTTTGATAAACCAGTCTTTCATTTTGCTCCTCCTAAAGGTTTGACAAGCGATTTATTTTTCCCTCCACCTCTGCACTGTGCTTACTTTCCTGAATAATCCGTCAAGTTGTGTGCTATGCATCCGAACCTCATTTTCGGGTCGGATTCTGCCCGCAAGAGCTTCTTGCACAACCCCAACGCCAGTAAAACCATACTATTTCCCTATCGAACATGCAAGTAACGGGTCAATGAGAGACTGGTATCGTCTTTAGCCCTTCTGTGCTATCCTTATCAAGATATGGTTTAATTTTGTCCAGCAGGAGGATGGTCATGAATCCAACGTTGTTTTTTTCCGTCGTATCAGCGGTAGCCGCATCGGTGTGGTCTGTCTGGACCTGGAGAGAGGAACAGCAAAAGGAAAGGCAGCTCAAGCGGGACCAGGAGTCTGCTCTCTTTGTGAATTCCTTGATCCTGGCCGCGGAAGAACTGCAAATGCGGCTCTACAGTATGCTCGAAGAAAACGAACTGGCTTTTTATAGGAAGGAGTACCCTGAGGAGTATGAATTTGGCTCTCCATATGCGATTGAAATCCTCTACCGCTTCAGCCAGTATTTTGGGTGGGCGCAGTGTAACTATCGGTACGGTCCTTACACGAATGATCCCAGAGTAATAGAACTTGTCAGAATGATAGGGGAAACCTTCGAAAATCGCAGCAAGTTTTCCGGGGATGCCTTCCGCTTCACTATTGACGAGAGAGTGTCTCTCGGCGGAGCCGTTGTAAGGCGCACAGGGGATTTAACGTCTCTCATCCCCACATTCGAGTCCATAACGCTCTTTCAGTTTCAAGAAGAGTTGAGTGACAAATCAAGCAAACACACCCCGTTGTATCAGAGCAGACCCGTCCGCAGTACCCTTGCCGCCATCGATCGGGCCGATCGACCTGAGGTGCTGGAGGGGTTCGAACGGTTGGCAGTCCTGCAGAATCTCCTGGTTGATCTGCTCACCTACCTGGAAGGCATGGAAGGGTTTCGCGTTTCTATCGGGGCGCGCAGAAGAGCACGGCTCGGAGGATCTTCTGCACAGGTCCTCCTCGCGGTGTCAACTGTTGCGACAGTGCTTCACCAGACACCGGGACGCATCAGGATGGGAATACCGCGCCTGCGGTGGGACGAGACTTATGCGAATCGTCTACAATCCCTTTTAGAGTCAGTGGATAACGTTAGGAGTATTCGTATCAGTGTTAGTGCTGCTTCTGTCGTCATCAACTTCAGTCCTGAAATTCCAGAGATGGAATTTGCTCGGAAGCTGGGAAAAACTATCGCAAAGGGGTTTTCTGCGGCTTAGGTTCGTTTCGCGCGAATTTTGCCGATCATCGTATTCCATCCATCAGGAATTGAGAAAATTGGGTTTTGTGGCGGAGCCTAGAGTGGCTGAGGCAAAAGCCTTCTCCTTTAGATGAGGTAATTCATGATGGACAATTGAGTCTCATCGGACTCCGGCCAGGGGCATCAAAACGAGCGGGTATAAATCGATGAGTAGATGGATCACCATGGGCGCGACCAAACTTTTTCTCCAGACATAAATCAGGGCCACAATCATGCCTGAGATGCAGATGGTTACCATAGTAGCGAGTCCCTCATAGCCATGTCCCAGGGAAAATAAAACCGATGAGATTATGACTGAAGCTGAGAGGCTGCCTGTGAGGCGGTTAAAGCGAAGCATAAGGTAGCCCCGAAAAATCGTCTCCTCTGCTATCGCAACTACTATTATCAGCACGCAGACCAGCAAGATTTCCCCAGGACCATTGAAGGCCAGAAATTCAGGCAGATGGTTCATATGGGACGACAATCCAAGGTGTTGGAAACCTTTTTCGATCAACGACACGCAAACCATCAAGGGCAGGAATAATCCGACGCCCAGGGCGGCTTCCTTTTTCATTCCATCGAATTTCCACCCAATGTTTGTGAAGGGTTCGCCGTTTCGCCAAAGAAAGAAGGCGATCAGGCTTATATAGGCAAGGTCAGTGAAAATGAGTGAGCATGACAAAATCGGAAAGTGTGGGTTTCCGCCTTCTAAAGTAAAAAAGGAGATTATCATAGAAGGCACAATAAAAAAAAGGAAGACGAGGAGCTCAAAAAGGTCTCTTTTTCGATCTGTTCCGAGATTTGGGATATCCAAGATCATCCTCCTCCGAAAGTGTTAAAGTGTCTCAATTTCAGGACTGCGGTCAGCGGCAATATCATGAGACCGCCCGCAGGGTTCGTTCAATTATCCTATGTGGAGGGATAACAAGCAAGGAATGTCCCCATGTGCGAATCCGGATAATCCTCGTATGAGAGACTATATACAACACTGAGCAGAAGAATATCATTTCTATTGCGCACCCCTTAGCGATGTATCCCGCGTAGCGCGGAAGGCGCCCCGCTCGATGTGTCTCTCAATCGCGATGGGCTTTCAGCGGGGCGCCTTGTGCGACCTTTTCACAATAACCTGACAGCATTAAAGTGGTCGTGTTTTCAAAAAGCGATATGGCCGCTAGTCTGAAGAAACCGCTGAGAATCATTACAGCCAACCCGATGGCACTGACTACGCCGCCAATGTAGAAAATCTTACTCAGTGTGCCAAGCTCCCTCCATTCGGCCATCATGGATACACCTCTCATTTCCTAAACACCTGAAACTCATGCCCACACTCCGAGCATCTCTTCTCATAAATTTTGACCGTCGGTACTCCCAGAATCCTACCCGCCCATGCGACGATGTTGGTAAAGGATAGCTTGGATCGGACATTCTCGCTTCCACATTTCGGACACTGTGCTTTTAACCGTGGATCTTGAATAATCATGACTCGACTTTCTGACCGGCCCCGATAGTAAAACCTTTATTCGGTTTTCAAAGCGCCATTCTCGCTGTAAAAAGAGCAGTGAGCGGTGAGCAGTGAGCAGCGAAATTCCTCAATTCCCCAATCCCTAAATCCCTAAATCCCTAAATCCCTAAATTGACAGGGGCAAGATCGTTCAACTCACCCCTGTTAATTGGGTTGGCCTCGAAGAGAAGGCTGGTATAGCAGAAGGCAGGCGGGCAAAGACGGACTTAGCGGCAGTCAACAGAGAAGGGCTTCCAGATACCGGGAGACTTGGAAACCTGATCAAACGAAAAGGATTCTATCCAACCAGGAAAGCCCACCCAAGAGCTACAAGAATGGAAGCCACAGTAACCGGGATTCCGACTCTTGCATGTGACCAAAAGCTGACAGAAATGTTGTAGATCCCAGCCTGCTCGATCATGATGAGGTTGGCAATGCTGCCTATTATAAAAAGATTACCGGCATAGCTGCTCACCAGTGCGAGTAGATAGAGGTTTTTCGTGTGTTCGAGGTCAATGTTTTTGAGCAGCAGCATCACCGCCGGTACGTTACTCACCAAATTGCTGAGGACCAATGTAACGGAGGAGAGCACGAGAGGATGGTTGATGTCATACCCCAAAGTCCCAAGGAGCTGAACCCCTGATTGTGCAATTCCATACTTGACGACCCCTTGAACAACAATGAAGAGAGCGCAGAACAGGGTGATGAGATGCCAGTCCACAAGGCTGAGAATGGAGCGGGTCGTCATTTTTCTGCTGCACAGGATTATGCCTGCGATGGTCACGGCTGAGACTTCTCTTGGAATACTGGTAAAGAACAGCACGATCAGTACCGCCGTGAGTATCAAAGCTTTGGCTGATTGGTAGGAATCGTACTTGGGCCATTCGTAGGCGTTCTTGCTTAACACAACTGACCCGTCCTGCCATTTGCCCCGATACATCATCAATATTATGCAATAGAGCACTACGAGGGAAATTATGGTTGGCGGCAGGCACCACAACACAAATCCGAGGAAATGAAGCCCCCCAACCTGACCGATCAACATATTTTGGGGGTTGCCCATGATGGTTGCTGCAGAGCCAATGTTGCTCGCACAGGAAAGCGCGAGCACAAAAGGGATCGGATTCAAGGACGCTCTGATTGCGGACACACAGATTACGGGAGTGAAGGCGAGGCAGACTATATCATTGGCAACCACTGCCGACAGAAGAGCCGAAGAGAAAATGAGCGCAAAGAGGAACACTTCCGGCCTTGTCACAAATCTTACTATGCTCAAGGCAACTCTTGTATAGAACCCGCCCAAAGTAAATTGGGCGGACAAAACCATGAGTGAATAGAGCAGCAATATTGTAGGGGCATTTATTGCTTTCAGTGCTTCATTTTCGCTGAGAGTCCCCGTTATCAGCATGGCGATAGCTCCGAGCACCGCAATGCCTGTCCTGTCTATCGCTAACCCTGGGATGCTCCCCAATGCAATCCCGGCGTATGTCATAAAAAAGATGACGGCTGCGATTATCTCAAGGCTCATTTTCGCCCTCCTTTAAATCCACCGCCCTATTCTCCGACAGCCATTAGGAGCTGATAACGAAAGCTTGGTTGATTTGCTCTAAGCTGAATTCTTCGTCGTCTTTTCCGGAAGGGATGCCGCTGGAATCGGCTGAAGTGCCTTGGTCTCAGGCATCATCAAGCCGTAGATTGTTAGAGCCACTGCGGCAACAGCGGCGAGAAACAGAAAACCTGCATTGTAGCCCCAAGCATTCACAATATAGCCTGACACCACGTTGCTGAGTGAGGCCCCGATGCTAAGAGCAGTGGCAATCGCTCCCAACACGAGATTGTATCGCCCTGTCCCCTGGGTGAGATCGGCTACCACAACGAGTGACAACACTCCGAAAAT
>JBEKQE010000012.1:0-46553 GCA_049520035.1 Syntrophobacteraceae bacterium
TTCCACATTGCAAATACACTGTTGCTCTTTTTCGTTTTTCACCGGATGACCAAAGCGCCCTGGAAGAGCGCTTTCGTAGCGGCTTTGTTTGCCCTTCACCCTCTCCACGTGGAATCCGTCGCCTGGGTGGCCGAGCGAAAGGATGTTCTTTCCACTTTCTTCTGGCTGCTCACCATGGGAGCGTATATCCATTATGTCGAGCATCGGACGGAGGACGGAAGACAGAGGACGGAGGACAGAGGACAGAGGGCGGAGAGAAGCGGACTGGTATCCTCCGTTTTCCGTTTTCCGTCTTCCGTTTTCCGTTATTTGGCCGTTCTCATATTTTTTGCTTTAGGCCTTATGGCAAAACCCATGCTGGTAACCCTTCCCTTTGTCCTGCTGCTCTTGGACTACTGGCCTCTGCAGCGCTTAGACCAAAAGAAATCCGCTCAGCAAACCCTCACAGAGGCAAGAAAGCAGGGAGAGGGAACCCCGGCTTCCGCCGGAGTGACGTCATTCCGACGAAAGTCGGGAGGGGAGCGGACGCCGCTGTCTGCGAACAAAAGAAAGGGCAAATCGGGCAAGATGCGCACCGGGCAGGGCATTGCTCAGGCCTCACTCCTCGTCACCCCGGAAGTGTTGAATCCGGGGCCTCAGTTCTCCGCCCTCCGCCCTCTGCTCCGGGAAAAAATTCCGCTTTTTGCACTTGCAGCGCTCTCATGTGTCGTGACATACGTCGTCCAGCAAAAAGTAGGAGCGGTAGCATCCATTGAGGCGTTTTCACCCGGTGTTCGTATCGCGAATGCTTTGGTTTCCTATATCGTATACATTGCAAAGACCATCTGGCCAATTAATCTTGCTGTTCTTTATCCTCATCCCGAATCGTTGCCCCTCTGGCAGCCCCTGGGGGCGGTTCTGCTCCTCATCGCAGTCACCATTTCGGTTATCCGGACGGCAAAGAGATTCCCTTACCTGGCAATGGGATGGCTGTGGTTTGCCGGCACACTTGTGCCCGTCATAGGGATTGTGCAGGCCGGCTCTCAAGCCATGGCGGACCGCTTTACTTATATGCCCCTGATCGGGTTGTTCGTCATGGCGGCATGGGGTATTCCGGAGCTATTGAAAAAATGGCAACCCGCCCGGTTCCCAACACCCCGCAAAGAGACGCTTTTTACATTGTCGTCACTGGTCCTTCTGCCTCTTTTCATTGTGACTCGGACACAGGTCGGGTACTGGCGCAATAACATTGCATTGTATGATCACTGCCTTAAAGTTGCAGGCCCCAGTGACATTATCCTCTGCAACAGGGGAGTCGCCCATGATGAACTTGGCAACCACAGGCAGGCGATTTCAGATTTTGACAGGGCCATCGAAATCAATCCTGAACGTGCAGAGGCCTATATTTACCGGGGCATAGCCTTTGGCAAACTCGGCAACGACAGGCAGGCCATTTCAGATTTTGACAGGGCCATCGAAATCGATCCTGAAAATGCTGACGCCCATGATAACCGGGGCGCTACCTATGCCAAACTTGGCAACCACAGGCAGGCAATTTCAGATTATGACAGGGCCGTCGAGATCGATCCGGAATTTGCGTTGGCCTATATCGACCGTGGTGCATCCTATCGCGAACTTGGCAACCACAGGCAGGCGATTTCGGATTTTGACAGGGCCATCGAAATCAATCCCAAATATGCAGATGCCTATATTAACCGGGGCGCTGCCTATGACATACTTGGCAACCACAGTCAGGCGATTTCGGATTATGACAGGGCCGTCGAAATCAATCCTGAATATGCCGAGGCCTATTATAACCGGGGTGTTGCCTACGGCGAACTCGGCAACCACAGGCAGGCGATTTCAGATTTTGACAGGGCCATCGAAATCAATCCCAAATATGCTGATGCCTATAGTAACCGGGGCGCTACCTATGGCATACTTGGCAATCACAGGCAGGCGATTTCGGATTATGACAGGGCCGTCGAGATCAATCCTGAACATGCGCGGGCATTTTATAACCGGGGTTTGACCTATGGCAGGCTTGGCGATCACAGGCAAGCGATCTCAGATTATAGCAGGGCCATCGAGATCAATCCTGACTATGCAAAGGCATATTATAACCGTGCTCTTGCCTATGGCGAACTTGGCAACAGCCGACAGGCGATTGAAGACCTGAAAACAGCGGCAAGATTTAACAACGAAGATGCGAAGAACTCTTTAAGAAGTAAAGGGATAAGCTGGTAAAGTGTGTGGTTTTGAAAAAATGGTTAGCTTTGAAGAGGTGCAGAGCTTACCGAGCATCGGAACATCAAATCCTCCTTCGGATCCCGGGAGAGAAATAAGGAGCGCGCGTCTCCCTTTTCACTTTGGGGTAAGCTAAGGCAGCATTCCAACAAATGCGTGCCATGTGTGTATCATTTTCATGTAATCTTAGGCGAAGGGGTACTTCTAACGAATCACGTGAGGAGCATGGAGGCGAGGCGTGGCTGGATCACCAATAAATCGCACCTTTCAGTCCATGTTCTGGAGTGATCGAGGGATACTTCACTGAGAAATGGCCGCAAGGCAGGCTCTTTCCGACTACCGCTCACACTTTTTCGTTTCATCCGAATCCAGCAGCCGTTCAAACGCCGCGAGAACGGCGGGCAGCGGTTTGCGGATCGGCGGGAACGACTGATATTGCTCCCAGCCGCCGCCGAGCGCCTTGTAAAGTGCTATAAATTGCTCCGCCGCCGCCTTCTGGGATAAAACGTATTGTAATTCCAGGTCATATTCTTGTCTTTCGGCGTCGATCACATTGAGGAAATCCGTTAATCCCCGGTCATAACGCTGCGTTGCAAGGCTCACGGCCCGATGGCTTGCTGTCAAGGCTTCATCCAAATTACTCAGCCTGTCCTGTTGGGCTGCATAAGCACCTATGGATGTATCAACTTCCAGGACGGCGTTCAGCACGGTTTTCTTGTATTTAACCAGCAATTCACAGGTACGCAGGTCGGCTACATCAACCAGGGCGTCGAGAGTCCCGAAATCAAGCAAAGACCAGCCAATCGACGGCCCTAACGACCATATGGGGCTGATGATATTGGGCAGGCCGCCGCCCCCAGACCCGGCGACGGGGATCGGGTTTTTCTTCGTCGCATTGGCCACGGGTGGACCCACTCCTCCCCCCTCCCACCCGAATCCGCCCAGAAGCACTACATGGGGGAACAAATCCGCTGTTGCCATGCCTATGCGGGCCGTAGCAGCGGCCAGTTCACGCTCGGTCTCCCGGATGTCAGGGCGGCGGCGCAACAAATCGAGCGGCAAGCCGGCCTGAATCTTTTCCGGCAACTGCGGCACCATGCCGGGTTTTTCCAGTTCCCCGGCCAAATCTTCCGGAAATTGTCCGAGCAAAACGGCAATGACATATTGCGCCGCAGTGACTTGATAAACCAACGGCATCGTTTGAGCTTGCAGCGTGGCAAATTGCCGTTGGGCCAGAGTCAAATCCAGTTCATTGGTGATGCCGCGATCGAACCGCTCCTGAGTCACGTTGACATATTCCTGTGCAACGCCGATATTCCTTCGAAGAACAGCCAGTTGCATCTGCAAGGCGCGCATGTCAACATAGGCGCGCACAACGTCCGCGATAACCGAAATCAATACAACATTATGGGCGGCGATGGCGGCTTCGGTATCATACTTGGCCGCTTCGATTGCGCGCCGGTATTTGCCGAACAGGTCAATTTCCCATCCTGAGGCGAAGCCGACGATATAGTTAACCTGCTTTAGATTTCCCGTGTTCGTGGTAGTCTCGGCAGCGATAAGCGGCGGCGCGGCGCGTCCACGGGCCAGATCGCTGCCGGTGCCGGCGGCTCCGCCGGCACTGAATCCGCCTTGTGGCAACGCTTCGCCGCTGATGACTGCTACCTGCGTTCGCGCTTCCTGCAAACGGTCCAGGGCAATTGCAATATCGGGGTTTGCCCGGATGGCGCGGTCAATCAATGAGTTGAGTTCCTGATCATCAAGGGCCTCCCACCATTTGGCAGCGTCAATGACGGGTTGATTGCCGTTATTTTCTGCCGATTTCTGCGTCTCTGACGATGACGCAATGAAATTATCCGGCATCTTCGTTTCCGGGGGACGGTAGTTTGGGCCGACCGTCATGCAACCGCAGAGGCAAAAGCAAGCCACCGCACCAACCAGCCATTTGCATGCTCGCAATTCTCTGTCTCTCGATGGGCTATTGTTTTTGTGCGGGCGCATTGGGGGAATCATCCTTCAATTCATTGGCTTCGACGATCTGGCCTTCGTAAATCTGACTACCGGCATTCAGAATGACTCTGTCGCCTGATGAAACGCCCGAAGAGATCTCGACAGTATTTCCGTTGTCACGGGCGATAGTAACTTTCTGAAAATTCACCTTGTTGCGTTTATCGACAATGGCCACCTGAGGGCCGTCCGTTCGAAAGATCAAAGCCGCAGCGGGGATTTGCGCCAGTCCTTTGGTCGGCACCTCAAAGATAACGTTGACGTACATGCCGGGCGCCAGTGCATGACCGGGATTGGGTATATCGATTTCAACCCGCAGGGTGCGCGTTTGCGGGCTGATGGCGCCGGCCGTGCGCGTAACCTTTCCATCGAACACGCGTTCGGAAACATTGCCGGCGATGATTAGTACGGGCGTGTCGACTTTGATATCTCCCGCCGCGCTCTGCGGCACATCGACGAAGACACGGATCGGATCGTCCTGCACCATGCGATAAAGCGACGTGTTGCTGGCGTTGCTGCCGGCGGTCACCAGATTACCGATATCAATGCGGCGTTCGGTGATTGTGCCCTCGTAGGGGGCCGTAACCTGCTTGAACTGAGTCAATGCCTTATACCTGTCAACATGAGCCTGATCGAGACCGGTTTGCGCCTGTGCCTCGTTCACGTGTGCGACCGCACTATCATGGCCGGCCTTCTTGGCTTCACGCTCCTGTTCGGACACGACGCCTCTTGGTGAATCCTTCCATCGCTCATAGGTCGTTTTGGCAAATTCTGCGTCTGCCTGCCTCGCCACCACCACAGCCTGCGAAGCTTTCACTTTGGCCTGGGCAGCGGCCAGTTGGGCATCCAGATCGGGAGTGTCGATGGTCGCCAGAATTTGCCCTTTTTTCACATGGTCGCCGATATCGGCATTCCACCTGGCGACGTAGCCATCTACCCGCGCATAAATAACGCTTTCGTACCATGCGGCGGTTTCGCCGGGCAGCGTCAGGGAAAAAGATGACGGCGCTTTTTGCACCATAATTACATTGACTATCAGCGGCTCCGATGCACTTGCCGTTGTCGCTCTCTCTAAGTTCCTTTCGTCGGCGGATTTCATGTGATGCACAAGAAAGAACCCTACCAAAAGCACCACAGCGACAATTCCCGCGAATACCTTCAACTTTCGCCCGGTGTCAGCCATTTTGTCCATGCTTGTTGCCTCGTTTAAGTCGGATCCTCAGAGATTGCGTCTGGATTGCTCCCCGAAGAAGAATCAGTATCCCGGCGAAGCAGCCGGTACATGGTCGGGACGAATACAAGCGTTGCGAAAGTGGCGAACAGCAACCCCCCGATGACGGCGCGAGCCAGGGGTTCATTTTGTTCGCCGCCTTCGCCGACGCCCAAAGCCATGGGAACCATACCGAGGATCATTGCGCCCGCTGTCATAAGAACCGGGCGCAACCTCGTAAATCCAGCTATTTCGGCGGCAACCAGCGCACTATCGCCCGCATCCATTCGCTGATTGGCGAAGGTGACGACAAGAATGCTATTGGCTGTTGTGAGTCCGATGCACATCAGCGCTCCCATCAGCGCGGGAACGCTGAGATGGGTTTGCGTTAGGTACAGCATCCACATAACGCCGCCCAAAGCAAACGGCACGGCCATCAGCACAATGAGCGGATCAATCCAGCTTTGAAAATTAATGACCAGAAAAAGATAAACCAGCACCACCGCAAGGGCCATACCGGAAAACAATCCGGCGTAACTTTCACGCATGGTTTCGACCTGCCCGCTCAGGGTTATGGAAACTGCCTTAGAAGGATCAGGCCGGTTGGAGGCAATTACCTTGTCGATATCGTTGGCAACCGAATTAAGATCGCGCCCCTGAACATTCGCATGGACATCGAAAACCGGCCTTATGTTGAACTGCGACATAACCATCGGCGCCGTAGTACGGGTGAATTTGGCAACGTTCATTAGAAGCTCGCCCGGCAGATTGTTCCCGGCTGTTAGCGGCATCGTCCCTAAATCCTGCATCGATCTGATGCGGTAAGTGGGCAACTGAACGACCAGCGGGTAACTAACGCCATTGCGCGGATCGACCCAAAAATTCGGCACCGTTTGAGCGCTCGAATTGGTCGTTACCAGCACATCGCTGGCCGTATCTTGTTGATTCAGTCCGAATTGGGTCGCCAGTGCCCGGTCGATATTGACGCCGAACGCAGGCGCGTACGGCACCTGAAAGACGTGCGAATCCACCACCCCTGGCACATGATCGAGATCATGCGCCAGCTTTACCGCAAGCGCGTACGATTCGTTGTCATCAGGGCCGGAAACCCGAATATCAATCGGTGAAGGTTGACCGAAATTCAGTACCTGATTGACTATATCGCAGGGTTGAAAGAAAAATTGCATTTCCACGAAGCGCTTGGGCAATTCACGCCGGAGTTTCGCCATGAGTGCAGCCGTTGGCGTATGTTCTTTGTTAAGAGAAACAAGAATTTCGCCATCCATTGGACCGATAGTGGCCGAATCGCTTAACGCAAGGTTAATTCCGCTGTACGGCAAGCCTATATTGTCCAGAATAACGTCAATCTGATTGTCCCCGACAATTTGACGGATAGCGGCTTCGACTTTGGCAAAACCTTCCTGTGTTTGTTCAATCCTTGTCCCCGGCGGGGCACGTACATGAAGGCGCATCTGGCCTGCATCGACTTGCGGAAAAAAGTCCCGGCCCAACTGAGGAAACAGAAGCAATGAAACTGCCATCAGGGCGATGAAAAACATTACCGTTGCTTTGGGTTGCGATAATGTCCAGGACACGACGTTGCGATAAGTCTCACGAAAAGACTCGAAGCCACTTTCGAACCCGTCCTGAATGGTGGCGAAAATATTTGAAGCCACGTCGGATTTGTCGTGCGCTCCAACGAATGAACGCATAAGATATTTGAACAGGACCGGCACCATCGTGAAGGACAGAGCCAAACTTGCAATCAGTGCTACGCAGACCGACACTGAAAGCGGTGAAAACAGATATTTGGCGGTTCCCTGAAGCAGAAAAACCGGCACAAACACGATGCAGATGCAAAGGGTCGCAAGGAATGTCGGTAGGCCGACTTCACCGGCCCCGTTGATAATCGCGGGTTCCAGCAGTTCGCCACCTCGTAAATGACGCTCAATATTCTCAATGACTACCGTGGCGTTATCCACCAGAATGCCGATCGCAAGCGCAAAGCCGCCGAGTGTCATCGTATTGAGCGTCTGTCCACAGACATACATCACCAGAACGACGGTAATAATCGACAGCGGAACTGATGCAAGGATAATAAGCGTAAGCCGCGAGTTGCCCAGAAACATCAAAATCATCAAAGCAGTCAGGCCTGCCGCCATCGCACCGGCCATGACGACGCTGTTGAGTGCAGCTTTAACAAAAAGTGATTGATCGAAGATCGCCTTAATGGAAACTTCGCTTGGCAGAACCTTCTGGATATCCGGCAGCGCTTCCCTGATTCCGGCGATGACCGCCAATGTCGATACGCCCCCGGTCTTTCGGATTGTCATAAGGGCGCCCGGTGTGCCGTTGACCGACACAGAGTTGGTTTGCACCTGAAATCCGTCATGCACATGCGCGACATCGCGCATGAAGACTGCTTTGCCGTCGATTTGCTTGATCGGAAATGCATTGATAGCCTCGATGATATCGGGGCTGTTGTTCATCGTAAGCATGTAGTCCTTGGGGCCGATTTTAACATCACCCGAAGGTAAAATGACGTTTTGATGCTGCAATGCCTGACCTACATCGGACGGTGACAGACCAAGCGAATTCAGAGCCTGCAGGTCAAGATCCGCCATAATGACGCGCGGTTTGCCGCCATAAGGATAGGGAACTTCCGCGCCATGAACCACGGCAAGGTCAGGCCGTATGATGTTCTGTCCCAGATCGTTCAGCTTGGTGTCCGGCAAGAAGTTGCTGGACAAACTCAACTGGATGATCGGAACGTCGGTTGCTCCGTAGCGTATGACAAGCGGCGGCGTGATATTGGGTGGCATATATTTCAGTACGACGAGGGCGCTGCTTGCCAACTGCGAAACAGCGCGGGTTACGTCCGCCCCTTCGTGCAGGTAGACTTTTTCAACACCCACGCCGTTGTAGCTCGTCGCCTCGATGCGGGAAATGTCATCGACGAGTGACGCCATCTGCCGTTCATGCAGCGTCAGGATACGGTTTTGAATGTCTTTGGCGTTCATCCCGTTATACGTCCACACGACGCTGACAACAGGGATGTCAATTTCAGGAAAAATATCCGCCGGCAAGCGCAGGCCGGCGCTAATACCCAACAAACAGACAAGCGCCAAAGCCGCAACGACGGTATAGGGTCGCTTAAGCACATATCCGACGACTGACATAAAGCCTCTCCGGCAGACTAAGAATAGTTTCCGGTGACAAGCGGCAATTCAACCGTCACAGTTGCGCCAACCTCTTCATGGCTCCGAATTTTAACTGTTCCACCATGCGCCTGACAAACGCAGCGGACCATGGAAAGCCCAAGTCCCGCGTCCTGCGAAGCGCGGGAACGAGCCTATTCGGCACCCATATAACCACACTGGCGGCCTGAGTCATCTCACAAAATGTATAGAGGTGTTTCAGCTCACTGCTGTCGGTTATAAATAGCTGAAGCCCGACCTTGTAAAAACGGATATGACCTTCCAAGTGTTTGACAAGTTTTTTTGCCTGCTCGGCAGAGTCCACATCGAGCGCAAAAATGATTCTTTCTTTCAGAGGAATTCTCTTCGGCTGTATGAATGGTCCCCTTGTTCTCCGAGTTTGCCGTTTTTTTCTTGCCTATTTCCACCTTTATGTCAAAGATAAAATCGGTGAAAATGAATCATGACCGCTTGGGGCATTGCTTCGGAATAGGGGTTTGAGTGCTTATCTCTCTAATTGGAATGTCAGGCTCGGGAAAGTCGTACTGGTCGGAAAAGCTCGCCTGGCACGGATTCAGACGGTTTTGCCTCGACGCTCTCATTACTCAAAAACTCTCTGATAAGCTGAGGCGAGAGGACCTAAGCCCCCTGAGCCTTGGCGAATGGATGGGTTTCCCCTTCCAGGACGGCTACCAGGAGAGGGAAGAACTCTATCTTTCCTTTGAAAAGCAACTTATGGCCGAAATCCTCGACTGGATCGATGAAAACGCCTGCGTCGGCTCGGAGGCAAATGTGGTGCTGGATACCACGGGAAGCGTGATCTATACCGGAGACAATCTCCTCAAAAGGCTCAGGTCTCTGACTACGATCGTATACTTCACTGTTCCCGCCGTAATCAGGGAGGCAATGCTGCGCCAATACCTGTCAAATCCACGGCCGGTGCTGTGGAGGGGAATTTTCAATATCGAACCCGGCGAAACCGTTGAAGAGGCGCTGTTTCGCTCCTATAATGCGCTGCTCGATTGGCGGGAGGCTGTCTACCGCCAACTGGCCGGCGTCGAAATAGACTACTTCACGCGAAACAGCCCCGATTTCAGAATTTCCGATTTTCTGGAAATTGCGGCACAACCTGTGAAAAAATGACCGTTCACCGCAGTTCTTCATTAATACGGGATTGCGTGTCCAAATGACGGGAGTAGGTCCATCAGAAAAAAAAGGGTTGTGGTCTTCCACCAGGGGGCGCTCGGGGATTTCCTCATGGCGGCTTCCGCCATAGATGAGCTTGCCGGGACTTCTGACTGGGCGCGTATCGACTTCTGGTCAAAACCGGAGCATGTGTCTCTGTTGACAGGAAAGAGTTACCTGGGGGAATGTCATTCCCTTGAAGGCGCTCTCATTTCCCGCCTCCTGCACGACAACCTGTGGCGGACGGCAACTCTTCCCGATTTCCTGATCGAGGCCGATAATCTTTTCATCTTCGGACAGGCCGGATCTCATCTCATGGCCGAAAGACTTTCCGCGCGCCTTTCGGCAAAAGTAAACTGGGTTCAGTCTTTCCCTGCGGCAAACGATACCCATACTCATGTTTCCCGTTTCCTGCGCAGGCAATTGAACGGCCTTGGATGGCCGCTTCCGGCTAAAGCCGGTAAGAGGATTGAACAGATTATTGGCGGCAAGCCCCTTACTCTGTCGCCTACTGTCTCTGAAAAACGGGCCGCAAGGGACCTTCTTCGCGAACTGGGGATTTATTCCAAGCCGGTTTTCATTCATCCGGGAAGCGGCGGGCGGCGGAAAGTCTGGCCGCTCGGTAACTGGCATGCAATGCTCGACTGGATCCGAGGGGAATTGTCGTTTCAAGTGCTCCTGTCCATCGGACCTGCCGATGACTATATGGACGAATTTTCCGGGGCCATGAGGGAGGCTGGAGTCCCCATCGTAAGCGGGCTGCCGCTGTTGAGGCTCTCCGCCCTGCTTTCATTGTGCGGGGTCTACGTCGGAAGCGATTCAGGAGTGAGTCACCTGGCGGCAGCGGCTGGAATACCCACGATCGCCGTCTTTGGGCCGACCGACCCGCGCGTGTGGGCGCCGCAGGGAAGGAATGCAGTGGCTGTACGCAGGAAATGGAAAGAAGCAGATGGCTTTACATGGGCGCGTTCAGAAAAGCCTGATTTTCAAGATAAAGAAATTGCCGGCCTGGTGAAAAGTATTCTCCATGCGACCCACCCCGAATCCCGGATCCAGTCCGGGACAGGTCACGGATTTACACAGGATTAACAGGATTTACAGGATTTACAGGGTTGAAAAATAACCTCGCAGAGCGTCGAGATCTGTTTAGCCTTTTGAACGATACGTGCGATACTTGCGTTTAAACTGGAGACTCGATGCCCCAAAGTTCAGAAGCAATCCGATCTCTATGCCGGTGGTTGCCAGGTAGTTTACGAGTTGTGCCTCATGTGCCTGCACCAAGGATTGCACGGCCTTATTCTCGACAAGCACCCTGTCCGCAACTAACATGTCGGCAATGAAATCGCCGACCACGACACCATTGTAGATAACCTGAACAGCCCGATGACATTCCACCTTCAGACCGGCCTTGCTCGATTCGTGGGCCAACGATTTGTGGTAGACCGATTCGAGAAACCCTGGTCCCAATGTCTGGTGGACCCTCATTGCGCACCCAATGATTTTTCCGTCAGGGCCGCGTCTTGCATCCAGTCCCCTTTGCATTCTTTTTCTGTTAATCCTGTTAATCCTGTCAATCCTGTCTAATGTCTAAAAGAGAAAAACGGAAACCTCAGCGCCGCGGTCAAGACCTTCCACATGTTCGGCAATAACCACGTATCCGTCGGCGCGGGCCAGTATGCTGATCGCCCCCGATTTCCCGAATATCGGCGATGCCTCCATAGCACCTCCGCTTCCACGGGACAGGGCAACCGGCACATACTCGGTCCTGCCGTGCACTGAGGGGAGCTGCCGGTTGAGGGTCGCCCTAAGTGCGCGCGCGTACACAGGTTCAGTTTCAATCATTCCCTGCAGCTTGCGCAGAGAGGGAAGCACGAACGCCTGGCAGATGATCAGCGCGGATACCGGCTGGCCCGGAAGTCCCCAGAAAAGCGTCTTGCCTGTACGCCCAAGGATCGTCGGCTTGCCGGGCCGGATCGCGACCCCGTGCACCAGAAGCTCCGATTCGGGCAGACCCGCCAGGACCTGTGTCGTGTAATCCCGCACCCCAACAGAACTACCGCCTGACAGGACGATCACATCATGGTCCTTAAGGGCCTCCTGACAGACAGAGACCAGGTCCTCAAGCCGGTCGGAAACCATCTCCTGCACCCCGATCCGCGCTCCGGCGGATTTAATTTGGGCTGCAAGGCTAAAGTTGTTAATGTCCCTTACCTTTCCAGGCGCAAGATGGCGCGTCTCAACCGGAACTATTTCATCGCCCGACGAAATCAGGGCGACCCGCGGGACACTGAAAACCTCCACTTCGACTATTCCGAGGGCAGCCAGCACGCCGATATCCTGGGGCCGAAGCACGGCGCCTTTCCTGAACAGGGTCTCGCCGAGCGCTATATCCTCACCGGGCTTGAGCACATTTTCGCCCGGCGCCACGGGCCTTGTAATCTCGATTGTCGTATTGTCGAGCACCGAAGTGTATTCGACCATCACCACCGCGTCGGCGCCATCGGGAAGCATTCCGCCGGTCGGGATCTCCACCGCCTTTCCCGGCGCGACAGGGAGCCTTGCCGCCTCCCCCATGACCACTTCTCCAGATCTTTCCAAAAGGGAGGGGAGGCTTTCCGATGCTCCGAAGGTGTCCCGCGCACGGACAGCATAGCCGTCCATCGTCGCGCGCGCGAAATGAGGCACCGGCTCGGCTGCCGTGATATCTGAAGCAAACCTCCTGCCGCAGGCAAGTGCGAGTGAAACCGGCTCGGGCGGCAGCGGATGAATCCCGTCCAGGATCGACAAAACCTCATCAGTGGTCTTGACTTTGAGAAATTGGGCCATCAGGTTTTCCTCAGTGTAGCGCTGGGCGCAAAAAACGTTGCCCGGATAAGGATTTTAGCACTTTTTGCCGCATAAAAAAAACCCGGATGGAGGTTCATCCATCCGGGCTAAGAACATGACTCCGTGGCCGATGTCAAGCATCCAGGAAGGGAACTGGGAAAGGGGTGAGCGAGCAAGCCCCCTGCGCAGAGCAAAACCGCTCGGCTGAGGGGGCTGCGTCGAGACCTCCGGAGATTAATCCGCGCAGATCATCAGAAGGCTATCTGGAAGCGCGTTTCGAAAATGTTGTCCGAGCTGGCCACGGGCAGGAGGCCGTAGCTGGTGTTCGCGCCGGCGGCCACCGAATTATGTGAACCGACTGCCGCATGAACATAATCCATTTTCACCATCATGTTTGGATTCAGATACCAATTTATGCCCAATGTGTAATCGGTTTCCACGCCGCCGTTGAAACCGGCAGTGGTGTCGTTGGTATCAAGTTGGGAAACCCGGAAAGCCACTTCCCATGCCCCTATGCCTCCAATTAGAGGATTAAAGTTACAATTCGGGATGATCCTGCCAAAGGTCGCCTGATAATCGGAAGGGCTGGCGGTCTTATTGTACATGCGATGCTCGCCGGTTAGGAAGTAGCTGGCGTACGCATACCAGCCGGAAAAACTGGCATTATGGTCGGGCCCCAGTGACGTGCCGGACGTGCTCATGATATTCTGGACCTGGGCCCACATGTACTCGCCCTGCACGGAAAAGGGCCCATATACCAGTGCAATTTCCGGATCTACGATATCCACCCCTTTAGCCAGGAAATTTCCGGTGTCGACCAGTGGGTTAAACATATTCGCTTCGGGTGAGGACTTGAAGTCGAGCGTGCCGGCGTTAGTCGATAGAGTTGAAGTGGAACGGAACTCATGCGTGTAGCCAACGCCAACATGGAGCAGATGTTCTCCATTGTTCTCATACCAGGGAAGACCCGTGACCCGCCCCACTATTTGCGTGGCATCCAGATGTGGTGAGAAAAGATCCCCGGTCGTATCTTTGTACACGCCATTGCTTGATGTTGCTGCCTGTTGTTGGAAGAAATAGCCCAGCATCCAGCCCATGCGATCATCATATGCCGTGTTTAACATCTCGATGCCTGTATTGCGACCGGGAACAAGTGCATTAACCGGGAGGCTCTTCTCCATGAAAGTCGTCCAGTTGTCGCTGGTCTCTTGTTCGAGGGAGAGAGGCTCGTACATCTGTCCCACCCTGATGCGTCCGATATATGGGATATCCTTGGTGCCCAACCATACGTCCGCGAAAGTAACCGCAGGGCCTGTAGTGAGTGATGTGGTTGCTGTGGTTAAACTGTATGTCGTTACACCCTTGGTGGTTTTAGAGCTTAGGGTGGCTGATTTGAGTACTGTAGAGGCCGAATATGACGGGGCAAATTCGATTTGAGTCATAAATTCGGTATTATTCCAGATAGTCCCGTCAATGTCCAATCTCACTCTGCGCAGTTGTTCCCCGTACCCATCGGTTTGCGGCTCACTGAAACTTTTGCTGAATTTTCCCTGCGACCAATGGGTCAAGGTGGTATTCGGTTCCGCATCTGCAAAATCGATCTGGGTCCTGCCTCCGATATGTATGTCGAAAGCTTTGTCGTCCGTCGTAAACCTGAGGCCGTTAGCCCAATACGTATTGAAATCTGTCGGTTTCTTCTCTCTGGGCGGCACCGCCGCTATCTTTGCCTCCGTCGCTTTCTGCGCTTCTACAATTTTTTGGGCCTCCGCCAGTTTTTCTGCCTCGGCTTTTTTCAGCAGGTCATTGTATTGCTCCTGAGTGATCTCGTGGTTCTTCAACAGGATGTCGAGTATTTGTTCCGTAACGGTCTTTTCCTGAGCGCAGGCCCAACCGCCCATGAAGACCATGAAGGCGCCAAGCAGCATCGTTACTGTCAGCGCTTTGAAGATCGTTTTTTGCCCCAATTTCAGAAAATACTTCATATCTATCCTCCTCAAGAATTAACACTATTTGCGACCCTTCTCCTTGCTAGCCCCATCATCCCGATATTATTGGTTTTTTAACCTCCTTTTCTATCGGTGAAGAGTTCATATTGAGCCCCTTGACAAGATTGAACAGAATTTATTTCAAAATTTCGATTAATGTCAAGAAAAAAGCTTCAATAATAAGGAGCCGTCTCTGAATCGTAACATTTCGTAAAATTCCGGGACCGTTTGTTTCATTTCGTCTCATCCCGAACGACAATAAAAAGACTTGATAAGGGGACCCCGCCTGATTTATTGTACGGCATCGGGGAAAAAGGCCCTCTGCGCCCAAGTTTCCGAAAACGGCTGAAATTCGGAGCTTTTTGTGGCAAAGGCGGGCCATATCGCTGCCTGACTCGTCAAAATCTGCAATCAACGGGTGTTTATTTAAATGAATACATATTCCTCCCCGAAGGAGAATGGCATGTCTTATAGCAGGGCATTGATTTTATCTGCGTTGTTTCTGCTTCTTCTCTCAGGACTTGCGGCGCCCTGTACGGCGGCTCAAACCCCTGCCGGCGACACCGTACCGGCCAGGGTGGCGATTTTGCCCTTTGCCATGAACACGCCGGCAAATCTTAATTACCTTCAAAGCGGAATGCGCGACATGCTCTTTTCCCGGCTTTCATGGCAGGGAAAGGTGCAGGTCGTGGACAAATCCGAAACGGACAGGGCCGCCCGGGGAGCAAAGGAAATATCGCCGAGCGAGGCTCTGCGGATCGGCGCCGCCCTCAAGGCGGATTATGTTCTCTACGGAAGCATAACCGGCACGGGCCAGTCGGTAAGTATAGAGGCAAAAATGGCGCCGGTGTCGGGCAAAACGGAGCCTGTCTCCTTCTACGCTCAAACGAAGAGCCTCGACGACATTCTGCCCCAGGTAAACCTGTTTGCCCAACAGATAAACCAAAAGATTTTCGGCAAACCGGAGGAAAATACGCAGGCGGCCTCGGCGGAGGCTGAGGCGCTGGCTACACGCAATCCTGAATTGCTTCTTAAAGACGCTGCAGCCTCGGGAGCCAAACCGGCCCCTGACGAGAAAGAGACCGTTCCGATAAATGCCGGAAAGCCAGTCGAAACAACTACGTCCCAGGGTGCTCAAAAAGCCCCGATGCCCAACAGGAGATGGCTCACTCAATAACGTTCCGGTAATAATGCCGTTAAAGTCTCGTATGGCAGACTTGTTAACAACACTGCTAAAGGATCATTTGGTGAACTGCTCTCGCGGACATTCCTTAGCGGTAATAATCTGCTGATTCCACTTACCGGCCGTTAGCCGGAAGCTGGTCATCCAGTTTACCGTTAGGCGGAAGGTGCTTCGCGTAGCGCGGAAGGCGACCGCTCGACGTGTCTATAGTCCGCTTTGGGCGTTCGCGGGATGCCTTCTCTGTGAGGGGCGATGCTCCGGGTGTATGAGCTAAAGGGAAGCGGCCGGCCCCGCAATCTCCCCGATGAAGGCCTCGAGGGGATTTGGCCGGAGCCGCCTTTTTATTATCTTTTTTACAGAAAAGAGTCTGCCGAACCCATTCTGGAGTGGCTCAAATCTCGTCCCGACTGGCGGCTAACCTCTCGATACGATTTGCCCTATGACAAATGGCAGGACATTTCCGTCCCTCAGATCAGCCTTGGATCTTTCAATATCCGGCTGCCGGCTGACCCGGCGGCAGCGCTGATCCAAGGTGCGGTCCCTCCCCCCTCTTCGGCCGCCGCCGAAAGGATCTCGACGCTCTCCTTGACCTGTCCACGACCAGAGGCGTGCGGCCCTGCCGCCGGGATCGCAATTTTCATCGATCCCGGAGTTGTTTTCGGTTCGGGCCTTCATCCCACCACTCAAGGGTGCCTGATTGCGATATCTGAAATCTTCGGGTCCAATGAAATCCATACGGCGCTTGATTTTGGCGCCGGAACCGGGGTCCTTGCGATCGCGTGCGCCCTGGCGGGGGCAAAATTGGTCCTCGCAATAGACCGTAATCCCCTCGCGCTGAAGACCGCATGGAAAAACGCACGGGCAAACGGAGTTGCGGATCGGATCGCCCTGGTGGAAGCTGACCGGATGGGGTGTCTAAGAATACGCCCGGACTTTTTCATCATGAACCTGGAATGGCCCATCCTCGAAAAAACCCTTGCGGCCGGGGAGTGGAGGAATGCCCGGCGGGTCGTACTGGCCGGATTTCTGGAAAGCAGGCTTGAATCGGTCAAAAAATTCGCTCGACCCGGGTTCCAGGTAGATAGCGTAATAGAGCGGCAAGGATGGCCCACGGTCGTCATGAGTGCTGAATGATGAGTGATGAATGATGAAGGATGAGTAACGAGTCAGGGAGACAGTGATGAAGAGTGAGAAGGTGGGCATATTGGAACGCACCAAGCTGTTTGCCTTGCGGATTATTCGACTTTACTCATCTTTGCCGAAGACGACCGAAGCACAGGTGATCGGGAAGCAGCTTTTGCGTTCCGGAACATCTGTGGGTGGACAAGTTCGCGAGGGAAATCGAAGCCGGTCGGATGCTGAAATGATCAGCAAGACCGAAGGCGCCTTGCAAGAACTGGAGGAAACCATGTATTGGCTTGAGCTCCTTGCCGATGCCGACATCCTAAAAGCTGAACGGCTCGCCGACCTGCTCAACGAAGCAGACGAGCTGACCGCCATCCTCGTTACGAGCGTCAAGACTCTCAAGTCGCGGAGAAATAAATAATTCATCATTCAGCACTCATCATTCAGCACTCATCATTCATCTTTCATCATTCATCATTCGAACTGCGGCCCTGATTCGTTCCGCAACCTCCCGCATTTGCCCTTCATCTGCGTACCGGGACCTTGGCCAGAAAAAACCTCTCAGACCGTCTTTCCTTCTTCTTGGGACCACGTGCACATGGAGGTGGGGAACACTCTGGCTGACCCTATTATTGATTGCCGCAAAAGTTCCCTCCGCGCTCATGCTTTCCTCGACCGCGCGGCACAGAAGCTTTGCGTCCGAAAAAAGCGGCCGGATGAGGGAGTCCGGCAGATCCATCAGCGTCTCGTAATGGACCCTGGGGACTAGCAGGCAATGGCCTTGAAAAAGTGGGCGGCTGTCCAGGAAAGCCACGCAGAATTCATCTTCCAGCACGATCGAGGCGAGCAGTTCGCCCAAAATTATCCGGCAGAATTTGCAGGTCCTTATCACTGAACGCTGCTCCGGGGCAGTCCCGTTTCTCCCTCAAAAACTATCTGCAAGACCTCCTGAAGGGAACGGACGCCTATGCAGCCCGCATCCATTTCCTGCGAAAGCCGCTCCGAATTGCTCCTGGGCATAAGGCAGGCGCTAAACCCCAGCTTGGAGGCCTCCGCCACCCGGAGCGCGCTGTGCCCGACTCCCCTTACCTCACCGGCGAGCCCCACCTCGCCCCAGACCACAAGGTCCTGCGGAAGCGGCCTGTCCAGATAGCTGCTCATCAGCGCAGTGGTCATCGCCAGGTCGGCTGCGGGCTCAACGAGCCGCACTCCGCCGGCCACATTTATGAACACGTCCTGCTGCGCAAAATTGAACCCGAGCTTTTTTTCCAGCACCGCAAGCAAAAGCGAGAGCCGGTTTGTGTCAACTCCCATGCTGGTGTGGCGCGGCTGCATCCAGCCGGTCGAACTGACCAGGGCCTGAAGTTCGACCAGGATTGGACGAGTCCCCTCCACCGAACAGGCCACAACGGAGCCGGAGACCCCCTTGGGGCGCTCGGCCAGAAGTAGCTGCGAGGGATTGGAGACCTCTTCGAGGCCGCTTTCCTTCATTTCGAAAACCCCGACTTCATTTGTCGAGCCGTAACGGTTCTTGACCGCCCGAAGCAGCCGGAAGGTGTGCGTCCTGTCCCCCTCGAGGTATAAAACGGTGTCCACCAGATGCTCCAGGGCGCGCGGACCGGCTATGGCGCCCTCCTTTGTAACGTGGCCGATTACGAAAATGCTTATCCCGCCTTCTTTGCCCGCCCTCATGAGCCTCGATGCGCATTCCCGCACCTGACTGATGGACCCCGGGGCCACATCGAGGAGCCTAGCGTACATGGTCTGGATAGAGTCCACCGCTACGACCAGCGGAGGGTTCTTCTCGATTTCGTCAAGTACGGCTTCCAGTGAGGTTTCGGAAAAGATGAACAGGTCGCGGGAGCTGATCCCGAGCCTCTGAGCGCGGGACTTCAACTGCTGAGGGCTCTCTTCGCCTGAAACGTAGAGAACAGGACCGTCCCTGGTCATCTTGGAAAGCGCCTGGAGAAGAAGCGTGGATTTCCCGATGCCTGGATCGCCTGCGAGCAAAACCACAGACCCCTTTGTCAGCCCCCCTCCGAGCACCCGGTCCCACTCGCCGATGCCGGTATGGTAGCGCATTTCGCCGTCGGACTGGATTTCATCGAGACTGACCGGATGGGTCGAGAGCGTTTTTGCGAGTTTCGAGGCCAGTTTCCTTGCCCCCCCGGGCGCCACTTCCTCGCAAAAGCTGTCCCAAACCCGGCATTCGGGACATTTGCCCATCCATTTCGGGCTTATGTAGCCGCACTGCTGGCATCGGTAGATCAGTTTCGGTTCGGCCATTTTCCGCCTGCTCCTTGCTTCCTGCTCCTTGCTTCCTGCTTCTACTTTTTATCCATACCCTTCTGCATGCCCTTCATAAACTCGCCGACCGCCTTGCCGGCTTCTTCGGGTTTCATCTTCTGGATATCGCCAAGCCCTTTTCCCATGCTCTCCATTCTATGCTGGAAGCTCCTCGCCGTGTGCTGCATCGAAACAGAGCCGAGCGCAAGAATGGCGCAGATAGCGCCAAAAACGATCCAGGCAATCTTCGGCTCCGTCCCGTGAACTTCAACCGAAGCACACACGAGAATGTAAGCCATCCAGGCCAAGCCGGCCACAACTCCCAGATATGGAATGAAATTGAGCACGGCGGTAACAGGGGTGATCGCAAGCGCATAGGCCGCGCACCTGAAGGAGACCTCATAGGATTGCCTCGACCCCAGAAGCTGCCATATTACAAAGAGAATGGCCGCTGCCACAAAGGCGAAAAGCCCTGTCAATATCGGAGTTATTATTACTGTGGTCAAAAACAGCATGAAGAATTTGGCTAAAGAAAACCCCAGCAAGCTCAGGACGACCCTGACGATGCCGGCGGCAACACCCATGACAACCGCAAAAATAAGGGGATCGGCATAGCCTCCCGAAATCGGCATTTGCCGGTAAAACGACGCCGGGGCACTGATAACTCCCTGAAAGATTCCCATGATCGAGACAAGCATTGCTTTCGGATCGGTTGCGGGTTTTTTCTCTTCCATTCGCATCACCTCCCATAGTTCTGAAATCTGATAACATAGAGAAGAACGCTTCCGAAACAAAATCTTACCAGCTTCCGGGGAGATTTCAAATAATTCCCGAGTTCGCGTATTGCTCCTCGTATGACAGAAAGAAAAAACCCCGACGAATCAAAGTCGGGGTTTCCTGGGGTGTTCACCACATAGTGGAAATCAGGCTGTCTCGATACATCCATAGGTAAGGATCTGCCCAGACAAAACATTTGTTAATATGGGCTGATCGGCCCAATCATCCGGTCCCTCTCCCAATCATTTTTCGGTTGCGAATCCCTGCCCGTTGCGAGGTCCCTGTCCCTTTCGATTTTACAGCTAACGCAACCATAAAGAGGAGGACTTTGAATGGCAGGGTAAGGACCGTATTGCGCCTGCGCTTTGAAAAAAGCGCCGCTTCCAAGCAAAATCGACAAAGCCACTGCAAGAACCAGTGTTTTGCTCATATCTTTCTCCTGAAATTCTTACTAGTCATTCTCTTAAATGTTGCAACAGTCCGAAAATATTTGTAAACATCTTATTATAACGAATTTAAGACGCTCAAGCCTCTTGTCAACCTCTTTGGCCTGGATTCCCACGTTAGTTTTTTGAGTCAGGCGGTCTCCCACCGGATTCCGTTCCAAATTCTTGTGGCGGGGCCCGCTCCGTGCGCCCCCCTCATTGCCGAAGGCAGGTGTGATGCCGAGCTCCTTGCCTGATTTCATACCGCCGGACGTTGGAAATTGCCGGATTCCGGTGTCGACGAGCATAAAGTGTGTGAAAAAAAACCCCGACTAATCCAAGCCGGGGTTTTTTAGGTGACCACATCGCAGAAATAAGGCTGTCTCGATCCATTTTTATGAACGGATCTGGAGGCAGGCCCAAGATTTATTAATATGGGCTAACCGGCCCATTATACATGTCCCTCTCCCACTCATTGTTCCCTCTGGAACCTCCAGGAATTGATGCGATGTCAAAGTCCCTGTCCGTTGCGGGTTTACAGCTAACGCAACCATAAAGAGCAGGACTTTGAATGGCAGGGTAAAGGTCGGAACCAGCCTGCGCGCCTAAAAAAGCGCCGCTGCCAAGCACAATCGACAAAGCCACTGCAAAAACCACTATTTTGTTCATATCTTTCTCCTATTATCTTCTTATCTTCGAAATAATCATTCTCTTAAATGTTCCAACCATTCAACAGTACAGTCACAATCTCGTTAGGCGCAACTTAAAGGCGCTCTAGCCTCTTGTCAACCCCCTTAGCCAAAATTCCCACCTTAGTTTTTTGAGTTAGGCCGTCTGTCACCGGATTCCGTTCCAAATTCTTGCGGCAGGGCGCGCTCCATGCGCGCCCCCCTCATTGCCGAAGGCGTGATGCGAAGCTCCTTGCCTGATTTCATGCCGTCGGCAACGACCCAAGAGGGGAAACAGTATTTGCATTTGAGGGGGCATTAAAGGAAGGCAAATATATGCGGATGCTTAAGGGGCCGGCTCAAAAAAGAGCCGGCCCCTTGAATTTTCTGGAGGCGGCAAGCGGATTTGAACCGCTCTGTAAGGGTTTTGCGGTGCGAAAAAGCACTTTTTACCGAGTTTTAGCTACTGTTACCGAGAGCGCTGGAGTTAAGCGGTAACTCAGCCAAAAACCGGTTGCTCAAGCTCTGGACAAACCTGGTCAGCGTGATCTATACTGCCCGAGAGTGCAGTTAAACCAGGAGGGTTCGCCAGTAAAAAAATAATTGACAATGGGGGAATGTAGTGTTTAATTTGCATTCAGCAAACGAACGCGCTTTCCGATATCTTAAATATGCCCCTTCTGTTACCCCGGTAGCAGAAGTAATATGCCCCCCTTGTTTCCATCTGGAAGCAAGGGTTTTCCATTTTTGGGGGTTGCATGGCCGAAGACACTGTGATTTTTTTTGACGGAGAGTATGTCAGAAAGATTTTTCAGAAACAGGACATGAGGGCTAACGTTCCGCTCCTAATTTCAAAAATTATGGAAGATGCTGGTATTCCTCCGATTTCCCTGCTCAGAGTCTATTATTATACGTCGGCCCCCTACCAATCGGAGAATCCCACACTGGAAGAAAAATCGCGGTACAAGCAATACCAGAAATTCGTTCAGTTCCTGGAGCAGCAGGAGAGTATTGAGATTCGGTATGGTCGGCTTGAGAAACGTGGAGACAGTTTCTCTCAGAAGATGGTAGATGTTCTGCTGAGTATTGATCTTGTTGAACTTAGCGCAAAAGCGAGAATCAAAACAGCCATTTTGGTGGCCGGTGATAGCGATTTTGTGCCCGCAGTCAAAAAGGCAAAAGATAACGGCGTGAAAGTTATCCTTGTATGCTCAAATAAAAAGAATGAATACCACCAAAACCTGTGGAAGGCCGCCGACAAAAGATATCTTCTCAGTGAAGAGAGGATGGCTGAATGTTGCTTCAGGAAACAGTTGGGGACTGTTCTCAAGACCTAACTCTTTGTCGCCCCCGGCTTTTCGCCGTCCCCAGTGTAGTTGCTCGTAGCCGTCTCACTGCTCACAGGTAAAAGCAGCCCTCCAGAATGCCTAAGAATCGGCTTGCTCAGCCGGAGTCACATCCCTGAATTTTTGATCGAAAATAATAGTCTTAGTGGGAAGTTCTTGACTGTCAAATTGAATTCAGGATAATCGGGATATCCATATCGGCTCTTTCCCTCTGGGAGTCTTGAAATGTAGCCAATCTGCATCCTGCTCGGGATAATAGCGGTCGGCGTCCTCCTGCAAGCCAAACCGGTAAAAACTTACTGATCTGGACCATTATAGTACGCGTAATCGGCGTGGCCTTGTACAAGGGTGGATCGAGGGCCTCTTTACGTAACTTTTCCTTTTAGGCTCTGTTCCAACTGGAAGCGGGTTTTAGCCCTTCGTCGCCAGGTCAGCAAGGATTCCGCTTTTCGGTGCGATTCCGCGTGATAAACTGGCTGGACAAAATGGCTGGCGCTCGAAGATGATGATGGGAAGAAGAGAAAATCGAAAAGAGAGGGGGGTGAGAACGCCTCCCGATCTTCATTCTGGACACAAGCCGACTGATGCCTTTCCACCGGTGCCACAGTCGGCGGCATGCGACACGGGGAAATACTGAATTTGACATGGGACCAGGTTGACCTGAAGGAAGGGTTTATAAAGCTCCGTCCGAACGATACCGAGACAAACGAAGGGCGGTTTGTTCCTTTAAACCGGGAATTGGTGGAAATGTTCAAGGCCATGCCTCGTGGTCTGCCTGGCATCTGGGTATTTGGCAAGGGAAAACATCAGTGGGCATTCGATGAGGCGAGAAAAAAGGCAGCAATTGAAGACTTCACCTTCCACGACCTGAGGCATACGGCCATCAACAATTGGCGTCTTCAAGGACATGACTTCTTCCGGATCATGGCGGCAAGCGGCCATAAAACCATGAACGTGTTCAAGAGATACAACACGGTCAGCAAGGAAGAGCTGAAGGCCTTGGTGGGGGAAAAGTAATTTCCCGGTTACCTTGACTGAAACCGCCCACGGGTTACTCCCCAATTTTTGCGTTGAATACTTTTTTATGACAATTCTTGGGGTGCCCTGCAATTTTCATTCAGAAATACATGGAGTTTTTTGAAGATTTGGCATTTGTCTTTTACGATCTCGGGATCAATCATTTGCAACAGTATGGGAGTATGTAAACCCTTAGAGTATCGCGGGAGAAGTCGATCATCCACATGTAGCATCGTCGATTCAATGATCGCGTCCGACAACTTCTCGTTGCACGAATCTTTATCGGGATTATATATTCCGTAGGATTCCGGAGTTTCGAAAGAGATGTTCTTCTCTGTTACGAGCCAATGGCGCATCCTATTATGCCTACCACGAAAATCCTGGTGTTTGGCAACAGAATTTGCCCAGTCTGCAATTATCCACACCTCTAGTTCGGGCGCGGCGAAGCCAACGAACCTGGTAATGGCGCTAGCACCATGGGCCGAATCAATGGCATCCAAAAATCTATCCCGATGGTCGGTCTCGCTACGGCAATCTAAATCATCGATGACCAAAATAACATCGCATTCCTCGTTTCTGGCCAACACATCTGGTAATCTTTCTCGGATTTCAGAAGCGAGACTCTCACCTGTTCTGCCATGTCCGGGCAATGTGAAACCAGGGCGAGGACCAGGTTTCCTCGTTATCGGGGTCATTCGATGAACTCTGTAGCCTGGATAATGCTTTTCTAAAAAGGGAACAAGCCCCCTTATTTCTGTTGCCCCTCCACCGGCAAACAGCCAGATTACCACGGCCATCCCCCAATTTTTGGGTCACCGACTCGATATAGATCCCCAAGTGTCCACCCCTCTTGCAACTTATTTTGGAGCGAGATTTCCGATAGCGGCTTTGGCGAGAAATGATTCTTATTTGTCGATGAAAAACAAAACACATTCTGCGGACAATCCGTGAAATTGTCGAGCAAATCAGGACTGTGAGTGCATATGATTATTTGAGACCGCATCGATGCTCGCTTTATCCATTCGGCAAGCACGGGCATCCATGAAACATGTATACCAAGTTCTGGTTCATCAATTACAAGTAAGGTGGGGAGGCTAGGCGATAACAATATAACCGCCCAACATAACATTCTCACAGTGCCATCAGACAATTCATTAAGATAAAAAGGATCAGAGACGCCATGGAAGTGCCATTCTAAATTGACTGACATGAGACCGGTACGCACTGGCCTAATTTTGCGTGTTATTGGTATAATTGACCTCATTGCCTCATTCAGATTATCTTCAAAATCTATATTTGTCTGAATTAGATTCTCTGTAACAAGAGCGAGATTATGTCCAGATGGTGATATAAATATATCACTTGGACCTATTTTTGGTTCTGAATTCCTTATCGTTGCCAAATTCATGAAGTTTGAATTATAAAAATACCATCTTTTTACATATTCATTAAATATTCTATTTACTCGATATACAGGAGTTTTTTCAGGAGAAGTCTTACTACTTTCTAGTAAATGATGTATAATACTTAGCCCAAGCACATTAGTTGGAACATTATGGATTGTTTCAAAATGAGACTTACCACCACCTTGTTTATATATGGATACTACGCCTTCTCTATTCTGTATGTCATGAAGTTTATAATGATAGAATGGATCTGATTTAATAAGAAGGGAGTCTGATAAATTCTCGCGTGATATACTAACTTTTGAATCTTTTGAGCCTATAAAAAGGTCAAGATCAAGGCTGAGGCCTTTCGTTATATCTGGGATAGGTGAAAAATAGTACTCAAGGTTGACATTTGCTGGAAAACCAATTGTCTTATCCAACATTCTCGCCCCGCCAAGAGCTGCAGCAGCATTCTCAAATTGACTAACAGATTGGCTGTCATCGGACGTTCCAACAATACAGTTCTTCAGAAACTCCAGAATGGCAGTAAAGTTACTCTTTCCGGAACCATTTGGGCCAATGAGAACGCCTAGGCGACCTAACTCAAGAGGTTGTTCAAAATACAAATTTTTATAATTCGAAGTCTTTATAGCAGCAATCGTCATATTTTCCATGCGCTGGCCTTCATGATGAGGATAGTGGTCAAAGGGAGCTCTTTTCTGGCAGATTCCTTAAATAGCATGACCTTAGCTACTTAGCAATAACCGATGACTTCGCAAGTTTCGGTTGCGCTGAAAAATAAGGATTGCCGACGCGAGTGTCCAAGCGACTGTTCCACGGGGGTCTCTAGAACATCTAGTTTTTAGCTTGGACACCTATATGGACACCTAAAGAAAAAAGGGGTTAGCCCCATTTGAGCTAACCCCTTGAATTTTCTGGAGGCGGCAAGCGGATTTGAACCGCTGTGTAACGGTTTTGCAGACCGCTCCCTTACCACTTGGGTATGCCGCCTTCGGTAACCTTGAATATCTACTTGAAAAGACAAGTCAAGTCAAGCCGCAATGTTGAGGCATCCCTTCCGATACATGGCCTAAACCGCTCTACAGGCAGGAGTCAGATTTGCCAAATACCCTCCATATCGGGGCCGCCCCCAATGAGCCGCCGGAGTCAGCCTCAAACCAGCCGAAAACCCGAAAGACCCGCGTAACAGCCGGAGCTGTCCAGTTCCTCCTCGATTCGAAGCAGTTGATTGTACTTCGAGAGCCGCTCGGACCTGGAGAGCGACCCTGTCTTTATCTGACCGCTTCCAACGGCTACGGCCAAATCGGCGATCGTCGTATCTTCGGTCTCACCGGACCGGTGCGAGATTACCGTCGTATAACCCGCACGGTGGGCCATGTTTATCGCCTGCATGGTCTCGGTGATAGTGCCGATCTGGTTGAGCTTTATCAGGATCGAGTTGGCGATTCCTTCCGTTATGCCTCTTGAGAGTATTTTCGTATTGGTGACGAAAATATCATCTCCGACCAGTTGAAGATTTGCGCCGAGTTTTTCGGTGAGCGCCTTCCATCCTTTCCAGTCGCTTTCGGCCATTCCGTCCTCAATGGAAATTATCGGGTAGCGGTCGACCCATGCACTGTAGAATTCGACCATCTCCTGCGCGCTTTTCCTTGGCTTTGCCTCGGCCTTGAGCTCATAGAAGCCGTTTTCATAAAACTCGCTCGCGGCTGGGTCCAGGGCTATGAAAATATCTTCGCCCGGCCTGTATCCTGCGGTCTCGATCGCCTGCATGATCACTTCCATCGCCTCTTCGTTCGAGCGAAGGTTAGGGGCAAACCCCCCTTCGTCCCCCACCGAAGTGCTCAGACCTTTGGACTTGAGCACATTCTTGAGGTTGTGAAAAGTCTCCACTCCCATCCGAAGCGCTTCACCGAAGCTTGGCGCCCCCACAGGCACAATCATGAACTCCTGGATATCTAGGTTGTTGTCCGCATGAGCGCCCCCGTTCAGGACGTTCATCATAGGCACGGGCAAAAGAAATGCGGAAACGCCGCCAAGGTACCGGTAGAGCGGCAGTTCGGATTCAGCGGCAGCGGCCTTCGCAACCGCCATACTGACCGCGAGGATGGCGTTTGCCCCCAGGCGGCCTTTGTTTTCGGTCCCGTCCAGGTCGATCATCAACTGATCTATCCCGGTCTGATCGATAGCCTCAAAGCCGATCAGCTTTGGCCCGATCTCCTCGTTTACGTTATTGACGGCCGTAAGGACTCCCTTGCCCATGTAACGGTCCGGGTCGCCGTCCCGAAGCTCGAGGGCCTCCCTGGAACCGGTTGAAGCGCCCGAAGGGACGGCAGCCGATCCCAGATAGCCACTGTCCAGCAGCACTTCGGCCTCGACTGTGGGATTTCCACGTGAGTCCAGGATTTCTCTTGCCTTGACGGAAAGAATCTCGCTCATATTGTTCCTCCTTTTTGCGGGCAGGCGCGACCCGGATCAAAGCCCCGGAGGCGCAAAGCCGTTAAACACGGGATAAGCCGAAACTTTATTGACGGTTCCCTCAGAATACTATTAAAATACCTAATTTAAATAAAATAATGCGATGAAAGGACCAGCCAAATGGGAGCCGTTCTTACCGCAGGTGAACTGCGAAAGGGCTCAAAGCTCGAAATAGATGGGGAACCTTACCTCATCCTGGATTTCGAATTTTCCAAGCCCGGAAAGGGTCAGGCCCTCTACCGCTGCCGGCTCAAGAACATGATCACCGGCTCGCAGTTTGACCGCACTTACCGGTCCGGTGACAAATTCAACGCCGCCGACCTCGAAGAGCAGGAAATGCAGTATCTTTACAACGACGGCCAAAGCTACCATTTCATGAATACGTCGAGCTACGAACAGATCGAGATATCGGCAGGGGCAGTCGGGGACGCATCGAGCTTTCTGAACGAAAACCTGGTCGTAAACGTGCTCCTGTTCCAGGGCAGGCCGATCGGGCTGACTCTTCCCAATTTCGTCGATCTGAAAATCGTTGCATCCGCCCCCGGAATCAAGGGCGACACGGCATCCGGGGCAACCAAACCGGCTACACTCGACACCGGCCATGTCATCCAGGTGCCTCTTTTCGTCGAAGAAGGCGAAACCGTTCGAATCGATACGAGGACCGGCCAGTACGTGGAGCGCGTCAAGGGCTGATGGATAGGGATGAAAGAGAGGCCCTTTACGGCAAGAGGCGCTTTCTCGAAACTCGCTGCCGGGTACTGCGGCTTATTCGCGCCTTCTTCGAAAGCGAAGGATTCCTCGAAGTCCAGACACCCCTGCTCACTGCCGCTCCGGCCCCCGAGGTCCACATCAGGCCGATCCCGGCTGACTCCGGCCGCTTTCTGTCCACCAGCCCCGAACTTCACATGAAGCGATTGCTTGCCGCCGGGTTCGAAAAAATCTTCCAGGTAACCACCGCATTTCGGGCAGGCGAGCGCGGCAGGCTTCATCTCCCCGAGTTCACCATCCTGGAGTGGTACCGTTCAGGCGCAAATTATAAGGACTTGCAGCAAGACTGTCAAAACCTGGTGCGATTCACATCCAGGGCGATTGCCCCGGAGTCCGGCCTTCATTTCCGGGGCGCCCGGCTCGATTTTGAGGGCCGGTGGGAGCGCTGCTCAGTCCGGGAGGCGCTCAGAAAGTTTGCCGGATGGGACCCCGGCCCCAACCCTGACCAGGACCGTTTCGACCTGGACATGGTGCAAAAAGTTGAGACGAACCTGGGTTTCCCGGTCCCCTGCATACTCGAGGATTACCCGAGAAGCCAGGCCGCCCTTGCCCGAATAAAACCACAAGACCCTGAAGTGGCTGAAAGATTCGAGCTGTTCTGGGCAGGAATCGAAATCGCCAACGGATTCAGCGAACTGACGGACCCCGAGGAACAAAGGACCCGCTTCCAATCTGCAATCGCAAGGAAAAAACAAATGGAAGGAATCAGCTATCCCTTGCCCTGCGCCTTCCTGGAAAGCCTTCAGCATCTTGGCCCCTGCGCCGGAATCGCCTTTGGAGTGGACCGGTTCGTAATGCTTCTCTCAGATGCCGAAAGCATTGACGACGTTGTGGCCTTTGGACCGGAGGACTGAGGACCGGAGGACTGAGTTACTCCCCGCTCCTCGCTCCTTGCTCCCTGCTCCCTGCTTCTCGCTCCCCGCTCCTCGCTTCCCGCTTCAGCAAAACCATGTCCTCATAGGTAAAATCCGGACGGCGGCAGGCGTAAAAGGTGTTGTTATGGTAAAGCGGCTCCGTCCCGATATCGAATGGGGAAATGGCAGCGGCTTTTTCCCACATGGGGGTGCCGGGGATGGGGGAGTATTCGGCCAGGTGCGGCCGAACGCCGCTTAGCCGAACAATCCCGATGGACTCGGCGACTTCTTTGGGGGTCTGACCCGGCAGCCCGCAAAGCAGGTAGACCCCGATGTCATCTCCCGAAAAGCCGGCCTCAAAGAGGTTCTCCACCGCCTCCAGATACATCTCCGTATTGACTTTGCCGCCCCATTCCCGGCTCTTGCCGTCCACCGTGGTCTCCAGCCCGAGCCGAATCGTTTTGAACCCCGCCGCATGCAGCAAGTCGCACCAGTCCCTGGAAAGCGCCCGAATATGAATGGCGTTCGGGGCGTGAAACCGGATCGCGGGGCCCTCCTTTGCGATTCTTTCCAGCACAGGCCTGAGTGTATATTCCGCATCGAGCAGCAGCGCGTCATCATAGAACGCAAAATCGATTATCCCCAAATCGTAATGGTCCCTCGCGATTTCGTTGAAGATCCGTTCGGCCCCGAACCGTGCGCGCTTGGGCTGAAGCCTTGCCGAAGCACAAAAAGGACACCTGTAGGGGCAGCCCATTCCGGTAAGAATCGGTGCGTAATCGAGTCCCGGTTTCAGTAAGTCGAGGGCCGGAAACGGCCAGGCATTGAAATCGCCCCACGCAGTTGCGTTTCTTACCCGGAAGCCTGTCGTTTCGAAGATCGTTTTCGGCAGACTCGACACTTCCTTCGTAATAATGCGGTCGGCCCCACTCTGCCGCTCGGCATGGCCGGGACAGAGCCTGGCGTATATGCCGCCAAGCCACACCGGCGTTTCTGGGAAAACTTCGCGCGCGATTCGGACCGCTTCAAAAACTCCCGGATACCAATAGGTCATGATGGATGTAATCCATATCAGGTCCGGCTTTTCGATTTCAAGGAGCTTGCGGCGAAAGCTCTCCGGGTGAATTCCGTGCCGGTAGAAATATCGCAGAAAACCAGCGTAAGGGACCGGTTTTGGGAGACGCATCCTGGGGTACTTGCCGGCGCCGAATTTTTTGTCCATGCCGGGCAGGATTTCCGGATGAGAGTTCGTGAAAGGGTCCCGCCGGTCCAGGCAATCGATCAGGCTCACCCCGCACCCACCGTCTCTTAGCAAAGACGCCAGCACAAGCAGGCCCATCGGCTTTGCCCAGAGATCGTAGGCCGCAAAATCGGTGATCCAGGGATTGATCAGCAGGGCAAGAGGGGGTTTTGACATAGTGTTCTTATATAACTTCTTGTGAAATAATTTGATTGAAATCGCCGCAATGGAATACAATATTCGAGCGGCTGATTCCATTTTCCCATTTCCAATCTACCGACCAAATTATTGCAGGAGCTGAAAACGGCATGCAGATCATCGATCCAGTTCGCATTAAGAGAAGCTATACTCAGAAGCTGCGAGGCAAGCCCGCCGATGTCTTACCGCTACTGTGCCCTGTTCGTGAAAGAGAATGGGCAAGTGGATGGGACCCTCTGGCGGTTTACTCGATGTCCGGGTTTGCCGAAAACGACTCTATTTTTACAACTGGGGAAGAAAATCCCGAATCGATCCGGGTGATCGCCGATTTGATCCACTGCGGCATAGAATAGAAAAAGACTATTCAAGAAAAAAGAAAACGGCGAGAGCTGATCGCAGGGGATGTTCTTAACCGAAAGGAGATGGGCACATGAAAAAAAGGATTTTTTTCGCGTTGATGGGCATGGCGTTCTTGGTTGCGATTTCGGCTGTTACATACCATCGGGTCGGCGCCGGGGAAACGCCGCAGGCAATGCAGGAGTCACCGCAGACGCTACAAAAAAAGTGTGCTTCCGGTCTTACTCCCTGCGGCAGCCTTTGCAAGAATTTGCAGACCGATCCCGAGAATTGCGGAGCATGCGGCAACGTCTGTGCCGCTGGAACGACCTGCGCTAAAGGCGCCTGCTCGAACCACCAGACAATGCTCTTGTTCAGTTTTGTAACCAACCAGGCCGGTTTCGACACCGGGATAACTATCTCGAATACCTCCAAGGACCCCTTCGGCACACCGGAGGAGTCCGGGACATGCACTCTTTATTTTTACGAGGGCGCAACTAATCCAGCACCGGTTACTACTCCATCGGTCGCAGCCGGCACGACATACGCCACCTTAGCTTCCGTTACTGTGCCGGGGTTTCAAGGGTACATGATTGCGGACTGCAATTTCCGCAACGCGCACGGCTGGGCATTTGTTAGCGACCTCGGGGCCCGTACCCTTGCGGCGAGTGTACAGGCCCTGGTTCTGACGGTGCCTCGCCCACCCTCGGCGGCCCTGGACCAGCCGGAGGCCTTGGGCCAGTAGGCGCGAGGCTGCCGGATGCTTGATGCCCGATGCCTTTATCGAAAGATCTAATAGCCGCGATCCATCCATCACATTGTTTCTATGCTCCAGAGTTCCGAACTCCGGCGTCAGTCGGCTTATGAAATAATTTGATTGAAATCGCCGCAATGGAATACAATGTTCGGGCGCCTGATTCCATTTTCCCATTTCCAATCTACCGATCAAATTACTCTAGGAGCTGAAAACGGCATGCAGATCATCGATCCGGTTCGCGTTAAAAGAAGCTATACTCAGAAGCTGCGAGGCAAGCCCGCCGATGTCTTCCCTCTGCTGTGCCCGGTTCGTGAAAGAGAATGGGCAAGTGGATGGGACCCTCTGGCGGTTTACTCGATGTCCGGGTTTGCCGAAAACGACTGTATTTTTACAACGGGGGAAGAAAATCCCGAATCGATCTGGGTGATCACCGATTTTGATCCACTGCGACACAGAATCGAAATAGTGAAAGTCACCCCTGGGATGACCGTAGCCAGGATAACCATCTGCCTGGCTAAAAATGAATCCGGAAACACGGATGCCGAAGTCGTGTACATGTACACGGCAATCGGCCCGGAAGGGGAAGGATTTGTAAAAGAATATTCGCAGGAGTTTTTCGACGGATTCATGCAGTTTTCGGAATCCACCCTGAACAGTTTCCTGGATAAACGCAAGAGAAAAGAAAACGGCGGGAACTGATTTACATCGAATAATCGGGGAAAGGATTATCGGTACGGTGAAGTATCCCGGTTTTGACAGAGTGTCAAGCCCCACCAGTGAAGTGTAAAGCGCAGAGGCTATCCTCTCGGACTTCACCCTGCCGTTTATAGAACGATTTCAGACGAGAAGCGGTTTCAGATCTTAATTTTCTGTTGTGAAAGCAGTCATGCAAGGCTTCACGATCAGGGGGCACGCAGGGACTCAACAAGACTTGCCAGATTGTGCGGACTAAGGTGAATGACACCGCCGTGTGGGCTGTCAATGTCCGCTATGAGAAAGAACGCGACAGACACAACAAACGGTATAACCAGAAGCATGAGGCCTTCCGCTTTGACGTTTCGCATATAAAAGCCGACCAACACGTTACAGCAGAAGGCGATCGCTGTCATCAGGGCCCACGCCGCAATTGGGATTCGGTTCCACCAGGCAGCCTGCGTGTATGCCTGTGAGTTCAATACATCGTTCATGCCTGAAACAACCAGGGCGACCGTGGGCGTCGGCCGCGCCGCAGCCGGAGCCAGGACAGCGGACCACAGCTCAGTCTGCAATTGACCGGTGCGGGCATTGATCTGCCGAATCTGTAGCTTGTCGCGGGTCATATAGAACAAAACACGCTGATCCAGGTAGTTTTTTAGTAGCGTGCGTACCTTCGCCGCATCTGAGGCAGGCAGCAGGTCGGCCCGAACGTATTCGGTGCCGATCGCGTTGGCTTCTGTCGCCTCGTAGTTTTTGCGCTGATCATACCGGTTCACGGCCATCGAGAAACTAAACCCAATAATGAGTCCGAGCAGTGTCAGCGTAGCTGTAAGGATTACGCCTAAGTCTTCATGTATGTCATCTTCCAGCTTCCGCTGCTTCCTGAGAAAGGACGCCCCGATCAGCGCTGAGAAAGTCAGCACTAAGAAGGAGAGCACGAAAACAAGCAATGGGTAGTCCGTTGCGTTGTTCATTCGCTATGGCTCCTCTTGTGAAGTGATCGATCTACCGCATTTTCCAATCGGACGAGCCGAACCGGACTTACACCCATACAGTGCATCAGAAAACGAGCCTGAGCCGGAGGCCAAAGAAGGAGAGCATTATTCCCCTTTAGATAGCAAATCCCACCTTGAACCATACGTAGTCGCCTTTAAGAGTATAGCGGGTATCCGTTTGAGGCAGCCACTTCACCTCGGCCACAAGGGTGTGGCCGCAAATCGGGGGTGAGATGTAGGACAGTACCGGCCCAATGCCGATCATTTCAGTTTCGAAGGAACCAAGCTTCGCGCCCGAGCCGCTGTCAGCGGTAAACTGCTTCCAGTAGAATGCATTGGCGCCGACCCCGATGATACCGTGCCCGAACAAGGGCAGATGTTCGGCAATGGTTGTGTCGATGTGGAACTCATCACCGCTTTGATAGCCGGTTGCGTTGTTGCTCGTGTTGAAATCAAAGCCGGCGGTAGTGCTGAATTCGAGGCCGATCTTCTTGCTTATCCAGCTAAACGACGCCATGGGTTCAAAAGTCCAGTAACCGAGGCCAACGTTAGCGAGCCTACCGGTATTGTATGCGCCGGTTGGGGCATAAACATGAAGCTGCCCAGCCCATTTGAAATCGCCACAGGTCCAGTTGAGCCAGAAAGGAATCAGCGCCATGTCACCAATACCGCTGGCGAAGTCGCTTCGGGTGAAGGTTTTCCCATCGGGCCGGTAATACTGCCTGTCACATTCACCCAGAGAAAAGGGACGAATGCGGCTACCGAGAACTTGCCGCCGAGAATACCGTACGGTGACGTGTAGCCTGCGCCTAACATTTCCGCGCTACTGGTGGCCTTTAAATTAGCCGCGATAAGTCCGCCCTCTTCGATTTGCCGGCCCGCCCCGGCACTGCCGTTATAGTAGAGGTACCAATTCATCATCCCAAATACCCCGGATGGCGGAGCCATGTCGCCGAAATCGGCGAAGGCGCCCGGGACGTAATGTCCAACCCCACCCTCTGCCGCAAAGGTACAATCACCTCCGATAAACACAATCCCGAAAGCGAGCGTCAGGATGACAAAAACAGAGAATTTTTTCATGGATTATCCCCCTCTTTGGCAAGTGCTGCAAGCGCGAGCTTTACCTCCCCGCAGTGTGAGAATATCCCGCAGCCTGCCGGACAAGAGCAATCCATAGAGTCACGACAGTTACTGCGGATTCTCCTGTAGATCATTGACCAACCGTTGAAACTCTTTGGACTTTGTCAGAATGCGTCGTGCTGCGTCCCGGAGTTTGTCCACCTCTTCAGGTTTCAGCACAAATGAGGTGGGAAGCTGTTTGAAGTAATGGCGTTCGGCCTCATCGTCCAGAGCATCAAACTTCACTTGCACCAGGTAGAACTCAATATCGCCGCAGGAACCCGGTTCAGTGGTGATTTTAGACGATCCGCAGCGTCCCTTCCGAATTTCATCGGCCCAGCGATTGAAGCTTTCGCTCAGGAGCGCCACGGTGTCCGTGTTGTAACGCTCAATGGCTATGGAGGAGTAGGAGGCAAGCTTTACGCCGAAGGGCGGATTCGTCTCGATACGATCCCATTTGGTGTCGACTTCGGTTTCTGCATTCACCACCACGAAGACGATTTTGTGCGCGTTTGTCAAGTTGGCATATTTCATGGTGGTCCAGGGGTCACCCATGAGCGTGACGCGCTCGAGGACGGCCCTGAGGCCGAGATTGTCGGCAACCCCCCCGTCAACGAGGTGGATGTATGGTTTCTTTTGCGAATCCAGGAATGGAAGCATGTTATTGGCAAGATCGAATCGGCGCGTCGTAACGTCTCTTGGGGGCTGCATGGCCTCCGCGAGTCCCGGGGGCAACTGAAAACCACACTTGCCGGCGTAGTTATGCAAGGTCACGGGGCTTAGCACGACTGGTACTGCAGAGGAAGCGGCGCATGCACGGGCCACGGAGAAAGAGGAAAGGTCCGAGCAGATCCCATCGAAGGGATCTTGAATAAAGGAAAACCGCGTTCCATGTACCATATCCGTCGCGTTTATGACGATCATCGCTCCCCCACGGGCCAGGATGTCGCCAAAGGTTCCGTGATCGAATACCTGCTTGTCATAGTAGTCTGCTGCAAGATCGCTTCGATCGTAGTAGGGGGAAGAAAGCTTCGCCCAATTGACAGGGTTGAAGAGGATCCCTCTGATGAGGTCACCCTGAATGTTCTTCTTCAAAAAACGGGACTCGAAATCCTCGAAGATTCGGTCTCCGAAAAGCCCGTAGTAGGCCGCCGTAAAACTTCCGCCGGAAACGCCTGAGATCCAGTCCACTTCGTCGAGCATGCGCTTCTTGCGGCCGCGGACGGATATCTCCGTGTCCCTCAGAGCTTCAAGCACGCCGTAGGAAAAAGCAGCGGCCCGTGTCCCTCCGCCGGAGAAGGTGAGCATGACCAACAAGTCGTCATCAATCCCCACATGTTTGAAGTTCTTGGCGCGATATCCCCCCTGGGGGGCCGATTGGCTCAAGGGTTGGTTGATGGGGTAATGAGCGCAGCCGGACGTAACGATGAGGAAGACTATTCCGCAAATCCAGGGCAGGAACCGAACGCGAACCCAAAGTGGGAAACTCGCAGATGTTGACTGAGCCGAAGTCCAATCCATTGGAAACCTCCTTGTGTCGGTTTTGCAGGTCTAAGCACATCAGAAAAGCGAAGCCAGATTGAACCAGACGTAGCCGCCACTGAGGCGTTTGGCGGTGTCCAACTCCGGCAGCCACTTAACCTCAGCCACCACGTCAGTCTTGCAAATCTTTGCCGCGTAAGAAACCACCGGGCCGATGCCGGTTGTGAGGCCATCGATACTGCCGGGCCTCAAAGAGTTGACATCGATCGAGTCCAATGTCGAAGGCGCTTGACACGTTTTTTCCTGGACTATCCCCAGCCGCTCACTTCTTTATCTTCGTAATCTTCGAGCCCTGGATCCCGAGGCCTGCCATTAGACCTTTCTGGTCGAAGATGAAGGCGTAGACATCGGACTTGAGCGTCGTGCTCGTCAGCGTGCGGCCGATACCCTCGTCCACCACAACGATGCTCGGGCCGACTCCGATCTCCCAGCCGGCACTCCGATTGAGATAGTTGACTGCGGAGTTAGTCATCAGGAAGAGTACATAGCCGAAGGTTTGAGCGCCGGCCTGCAGACCGTACGATGCCGCAACGGAGTTGTAGTACCCCACCGTCCTGCCTTTCTTTCGCAGAGCGCCCTCGCCATACTGGGCGCCCACCACAAAGCCCGCCTTGACCATGTTCGGAAAGACAAGGATTGCAGAGGCCTTGTCTGCAAGCATCTTTGCTACAGGTTGTTCTTCGTAGAGCTTCACCAACGCAGCGTCAACGTCGGCATCGATCCCGGCGGCAGAGGCCGCGCGTGCGACTCCGTTCCCTTGTGTGAGGACCAGTACAGCGGCCAACACCAAGGCCGCCAGTATTGTTCGTTTCATCGTTATTCTCGTTTCACTTGCCTTTCTCATGGCTTGTGTTTCCTTTCCATTTTGAATCGTTCCGATCAATAGGCTTCCGTTCATTCACTTCTTTCTTCAGTACGCGGTGAGCTGTTCTTGAGTGAACTCATCGGTATACGGCTGCATGGCGAGTCCGTGCCTGGAAGTGGACCAAAGCTGGTAGAACTTCTCCTGACATTCCCGGCAACTCACGGATCCCGCATACCCGATGCCTGCGCACCGGTCGTTGCGAGCGCCACGCCGAGAGCAAGCACGGCGGGCAGGAGATTTCGTGTGCGCGTGGTTTTCATGGGTTTGTCCTTTCTGTGGCTGATTGGCTTGTCAAACCGAACGGCAGGCAACTGAGGAAGTTGACCCGGTTTGCTCCTGTTCCACGCATGGTTGTTCGCGCTCGTCTGCAAGCTGGTTGGCTCACTTCAGCCGTTTTACCGCCTTCGCTGCCCAGCGGCGGTCGAGCGCTTCGGCTTTCGGTGCATAGAGGCACATCGTCACGCCAGGGTTCCGAGTGTTGGAGACGGGAGAACAGTTGGACTCTTTGTCCGCACCGGGGCTTTTGCACTGGAGGTACAGGCTGAGCCAATTGTCGGCGTTGTATTTCAGCTCCTCACGGTCGTCTATGGCGAACTGAGCCAATTGTCGGCGTTGTATTTCAGCTCCTCACGGTCGTCTATGGCGAACCGGTTGAGCGAATTTGCAAGCTGAATTGCGTGCTTGTCATACATGGTGCCCGACCAGAGTCCGTTGACAGGATGCAGTGCATCCTTCGCCGAATATGCATACCGCGGGTGAATGGGCTCCCTGTGTGTGTAGAGCTAATCATAATCGATCCGAGCCGCAAGGACCGTTTGCAAAACTGGATCAGCCTGGCGTCGGATTTTCATTTACTTATGAGAAAGATACTTAAATCTAAACCACCGGCCGGCAGTCAGCCAAGTTGCCATAAAGAAATGGAGTCGAAGATGAGACTCGATCAGGCAATAGGCGTCTACCTTTATTCAGACACTTTCGTGCGCAAAAGAGAATATTGTCTTGTATGGCGTCTTTTTTTGGGAATGGCAAACGACAGGGATCATCCTTATAACAAATATGAGATGTCTTCATGCCGGTGCATCAGGGCACAATGCAACCGGGGCCGATGAATAACTCTTGCATATCAAGATGAAACCCTGCTTGCGTATAAAGTGCTTCCATCAGGAGTTCCCGGATGGGCGCCAGCCTGATGAGGGCCGGTTTATTACGCCGGGACTATCGAGAGCGGACGGTTTTTAGCAAATGATAAGCCGGACAAAATGGAAAACTGAAATGTCCACTTCGAAACGAAGAGCAGGATGTGGGTCATTCCATTGTGCAATCTTGTGGACCCTTTTACCGGCGCATTCAAGGGAGATGCAATAATGAACAGACCGGCAGTTTTCAAGCATGCTCTGGGCGCATTGCTGATTTTGCTTCTGGCGGCGCCATCGGGAGCCTTGGGACAAGAGACAGGCGCGGCCACGGGATTTGGACAGGAAGAACTGAGCCAGATGCTTGCTCCAATCGCCCTTTACCCTGACTCCCTGCTTGCTAATATATTGGTAGCGGCGACCTTTCCACTTGAAGTCGTGGCGGCGGACCGTTGGGTAAAGCAAAACAAGGACCTAAAGGGAGACCAGCTTAACGCTGCCATGGACGAGATGAAATGGGACCTCAGCGTGAAAGCGCTGGCGCCCTTTCCCGAAGTTCTCGCCATGATGAGCGAAAAGCTGGAGTGGACCCAGACGTTGGGTGAGGCTTTCCTGGCTCAACAGGCAGATGTCATGGACACCGTCCAGAAACTGCGCGCAAAGGCTCAGGCTGAAGGTTATCTGAAAACCACGCAGGAGCAGAAGGTGGAAGTCAAAGGGCAAGCCATTGTGATTGAGCCTGCCAGCCCGACGACGATCTATGTGCCTGCCTATAACCCGACTGTGGTCTATGGCGCCTGGCCCTATCCGGCATATCCCCCTTACTCTTATTACCCGGCGGGGGCGGCCGTCGCTGCAGGGGTTTTTGGCTTTGCGGCCGGCGTGGCTGTAGGGGCGGCATGGAATAACGGGTGGGGCCGTTGGAACTGGGCCGGTGGATCTATGAACGTCAATGTCAACCGCAACGTCAATATCAATGGCAACCGCGTTTCACATCATCAGACCACGAACTGGAACCAGGCTTCTCGCCGGGGAAGCGTGGCCACTCGGGACTCCGTTGCGGCTCGTCACGGAGGGAGTGCAGCAGAGGGCAGGCGTGATTTTCGGGGCAACGCCCAGACCCGACCGGCATCGGGAGGGACCGGGCGCCCATCTCAGATGCCTGCGCAGGGCGCTTCGGCCGGACCAACCGCAGGCTCCGTGCAACAGGGTCTCCAGCAGCGCGGAGGGGCGTTCCAAGGTGTGGGGAGCGGCGGGAGTGCCAGGATGAGTTCGGACCGCGGTCGTGCGAGCCGCCAGGAATCCTCGGCAGGGTTGCGCAGTCAGGGCGCTGGTCGAGGTGGTAAAGGCGCTAGTGGTGGTGGACGACAGGGCAGTGTCTCTCGTGGCGGCGGGGGCGGGGGTGCCAAAGGCGGTGGCTCTCGTGGCGGTGGTGGCCAGGGAGGCACAGGCGGTGGCCGCCGCAAGTAGCGGGTGATTTCCGCTCACTGGAAGGGTGTCCATTGTCCACGGCGTTAAAGACACGGCATTTATGACACATCCCGGTCTTAAGGAGGATTAGATAATGCTCTTATTCAAAAAAAACAGGGAAATGCCTCGCGTGTTCCTTTTTGGGTTAGCCACCGGTCTGATGGCTTTTCTGGTATCGGTTTGGTTTTGTGGCAGCGTATCGGCAAGAATGGGGGGATTCTCCGGCGCCACGATATGGCCAAGCGATGTGTACAAAAAAGACCAGAACCTCTACAAGTCTCCTGAAGGTGCGGTCAATGCACTGGTTGAGGCCCTGAGTACGAATGACGAGAAAAAGCTGTTGGGCATCTTCGGACCTGAGGCGAAGACGCTCATCTTCTCGGGCGACGAAGTTGCCGACACGGCTGGTCGCGAGCGTTTTCTCCAAGCATATCAAGAAAAGAACCAGATAGTGAAGGTCAGTGGAAAGAAGGCGGTTCTCGAAATAGGCAACGAAGCCTGGCCTTTTCCGATTCCCATTGTGAGAGAAGACGGCGGAGGCTGGCGCTTCGATACCAGGCAAGGCAAAGAGGAGCTTTTGAACCGCAGGATCGGTAACAATGAGCTAAGCGCCATTCAGATCTGCCTGGCATACGTTGGCGCCCAGCGCGAATATGCCTCGAAAGACCGAAACGGCGACGGGGTCCTGGAATACGCACAGAAGTTTCTAAGTGAACCTGGTAAAAAGGATGGCCTCTACTGGGAGGCCGGGGAAGGTGAGGAGCAGAGTCCCCTGGGGCCGTTGATCGGAGAGGCCCAAAAGCAGGGATACAAGAAAAAATCGGGTAATGAACCCTCTCCTTATCACGGCTACTTCTACAAGATCCTGAAAGCCCAGGGCAGGAGTGCACCCCGAGGCGCATACAACTATGTTATAGACGGCAGAATGATCGGCGGGTTTGCGATGGTCGCCCACCCTGCGAAGTACGGATCATCGGGAATCAAGACTTTCATAGTAAGTCACGATGGCGTGGTATACGAAAAGGACCTGGGCAAAAAGACGGCATCCATCGCACAGGCAATGACAATGTTCAATCCTGACAAGAGTTGGCGGAAATCGGAAAGCAAAGATTTTGAGATTGCCGGCAAAAATGGTGGAGATTAGATCTTCGACGTTCTTCCCATACTATATTTCTATGACCGTGGCGGGTTCCATATCACCCCGGACGCATCCGCCAATTGAGAGTGTCTGAACCATCAAGCTCTTTTTTGATCTTTCTCTCTCCCGCAGAGACCAGCCCGCAGTTACCAACGGTTACAGTCTTCTGAATAATCCGTCCTTTCATGATGTGTGGCCCATGCTCATTTTTGTGTGACTTGTCCTCACGGTCTTTTGTCGCCTGATGCGCTGCGCCTTTTGCCCCGCGTTATCCTGTTCACAGGGCCCCGGATCAACAGATAAGGGATGAAAGCAAGAATAAAGGCGACAAGGAGCGCCTCTCCGGGATAAAACCAGCGAAAGACAATTAACTGCTCAACCAGGTCAATCACAATCGCGATGATAAAGATTTTACCCACGGATTTCCAGCCATCTCTCAACATGTCCGACCGCTGATCCGGATGTGTGAAAATAGCCCAGAAGTAGGGAGGCCGTTCCTCACGAGCATCTTTTAGCCCGGCCCGCACGGCGAAGACGGCAGCCATGAGCGGTTGGAGGATCAGTCGAAATTTCATGGGTCCACTCACCCGACCGATCAGGTTCTCAACGACGCGCGCCAATAAATCCTCCACGGTTTTCACCCTCGTATTGTTTAGGGCCATGCGGGCGAGGATACATCAAATGTGCGGCCGATCACGCCGGGAAAAGCTGTTCCTGGTTTGTATTCTTTAAGTCCCATAAATGTATCCTCCTCGTATGACAGACTTGTTAACAACACAACGATCATTTGGTGAAACGCTCTCGCGGGCATCCCTATGCGACGAGTGATGCATAGCCCGGAAGGCATCCCCTGAAGTGTCTATCGTACGCGTTGGGCGTTCGCGGGATGCCTTTTTTGATTGTTTGCGATTTAGGTTGCAGCACAATCAATGGAAGGCCCGGCAGGGTATGCAGGGCACAGCCGGCTACAAGGCTTACGAGCGAAACAATCCCTGAACGGCTCAGTGCGAGCCACCGCCAGAACCATCTTTCAGTTGCTCCAGCACGCGATCAAGGTTGAACGACGCCGGCTTCTGCCGGGGCGGGAACTCCATGAGGGACTGGAGGTGCTGCTGCACATACGCCTGCGCCGGCACCAACAGGAAGCCGCGGTCGATTACCCAGTCCCAGTAGGTGTTCGAGTTCTGGTCCGCGCGCTCGAAGGGATCGCGACGAAGATTGAATATCTTGGGGAAACGAAGCGGCACGAAAGGCTCCTGCCACAGTGCAAGGGTTTTGGCCCGCTGTTCCATGAACACCAGCTTCCAGTCGTTATAGCGCAGCGCGACGAGCTGAGCGTCGTCGTTTACATAGAAGAAGCAGTCGCGAGGGCTCTCCTTCACTTCGCCGGTCAGGCAAGGAAGCATGTTGAGGCCGTCGATGTGGACCTTGAAGGTCCTAGCCCCGGCCTTGTGGCCAACCAGGAGCTTTTCCTTGATGTCCGGCTCCCCTGCGGCCGCAAGAAGCGTCGGCAGCCAGTCCTGATGGGAGACGATGCCGTTGAGCACCTTGCCGGCTGAAATCTTCCTGGGCCAGCGGACAAACGCCGGCACGCGGAACGCCCCCTCCCAGTTCGTGTTCTTCTCGCTGCGGAAGGGAGTGATGCCCGCATCGGGCCAGGAGTTGAAGTGAGGGCCGTTGTCGGTGCTGTACATGACAATGGTGTTATCTGCAATGCCGAGGTCGTCGAGTTTTTTGAGGAGGACCCCGACCTGATCGTCATGATAAATCATGGCGTCGTTGTAGAACCCCTGTCCGCTTCTGCCCTCGTACTCCTTCTTGATGTGGGTCCGGAAATGCATGTGAGTCGAGTTCCACCAGACGAAGAAGGGCTTCCCCTCTTTGTGAGCCCGGTCGATGAAATCGAGCGTTTTGTCGGTAATTTCTTCGTCGATGGTTTCCATTCGCTTCTTCGTGAGCGGCCCCGTGTCTTCGATGCGGCCGTCAGCGAAGCTGTGGATGACGCCCCGGGGACCGAACCTCTTCCTGAATGCGGGGTCTTTCGGGTAGTCCGGGTGTTCGGGTTCCTCCTCGGCGTTGAGATGGTAGAGGTTGCCGAAGAATTCATCGAAACCGTGGTTACTTGGCAGGAACTCGTCCTTGTCCCCCAGATGGTTTTTTCCGAACTGGCCGGTAGCATACCCCAATGGCTTGAGCATTTCCGCGATGGTCGGGTCTTCCGGACTCAGCCCAAGGTCAGCCCCCGGCATGCCCACCTTGGTCAGGCCGGTGCGGACGGGATTCTGGCCGGTGATAAAGGCAGCGCGGCCTGCCGTGCAGCTCTGCTGCCCGTAATAATCGGTAAACGCCACGCCTTCGTTGCCGATCCGGTCGATGTTCGGCGTTCGGTAGCCCATCATGCCCCGGTTGTTGTAGCTGATGTTCCATGTGCCGATGTCGTCTCCCCAGATGATGAGGATGTTAGGCTTTTTGTCTGCCATGATAGAGTCTCCTTCCACAATGTCTTTGACTGCACCGGGATCGACGATCGCGATAAGATCGGGCAACTCCGATCACCTAGCCACAAATCACCAAGCATCAATACCCGCCTAATTCCCGTGACACTTCTTGAATTTCATTCCACTCCTGCACGGACAGAGATCGTTTCTCCCTGCACTTGCGAACCTTGTCTTGAGATCTCCATCCTCCCCTGCCAAAATGGCCATGACCTCAGAAGCAGGCCGGTTCGCCCGGATAAGCCCAGCCATGATCCGCATGGGTTTATCCGCATGCTTGAAGAAAGCCTTATATCCCGCGCAGAGGTAGTTCAGCCCGGGCTTGCCGTCAGGAGTTTTACTGAAACGGTTCTTGGGACATTCCCCATTGCAGATGGATAAGACCGCGCATTCGCGGCAGTACCGTGGCAGCGCGTCTTTCTTGTCCCTCCCGAACTTTCTTTGTTGCTCTGAAGCCACGAGATCGATCATTGGCGTCTTCAGGATGTTTCCCAGGTAGTGGTTCGGTTCAACGAAGTGGTCGCAGGAATAAAGGTCTCCGTTGTGCTCCAGCGCCATTCCGAGGCCGCATGTGGGGCCAAAGATACAGACGGTCCCGGCCATTCCCAGCCAGCCGGCCAGCGCTCCGTCGAAATTAAGGACAAACGTCTTCCCCACATCCCTTCTGACCCACTCATCGAAGATCTCGATCAGAAATCGGCCGAATTGTCCCGGTTGCACCGATCCGTCTGTGACCGTCTCCCCTCGTATGACAGACTTATATACAACCCTTGACGATGTACTTAACACTTTGCGATGTACTTCGCGTAGCGCGGAAGGCGACCGCAGTATGTGTCTATCATCCGCTTTGGGCGTTCGCGGGAGGCCTTCCTGGAAACCGGTCTCGTCCTTGCGCTCCACAATCGGGATGAACTGGATGTAGTGGGACCCGAGCTCATCCCTGAAGAACCGGTAGACCTCCAGGGGGTGGCCGGCGTTTTTCGAATTGACCGTGCAGAGGATGTTGCACTCCACTTTGTGTTTCTGGAGCAGCCGCGCGGCCCGCACCACCCTGTCGAAAGTCCCCCTGCCCGCTTTGTCTTTGCGGTAGAAGTCATGAAGTTCCCTGGGGCCATCCATGCTGAGTCCTATGAGGAAGTCGTTCTCGCGGAAGAACCGGCACCACTCGTCGTTAAGCAGGATGCCATTGGTTTGGAAGGTGTTTTCGACGTGGGTGCAGGGTTTCTGGTGCTTTTTCTGGAACTCCATGGAGTGCCTGAAAAAATCGAGTCCCATCAGCGTGGGCTCGCCCCCCTGCCAGGCGACGGTAACCTGGGGAGTCCGGTGGAATTCCAGGAGTTGGCGGATATAAGCCTCGTGTACCTCCGCCGACATCCGGAAATCGCTTCCAGGATAGAGCTTTTCCTTCTCCAGAAAAAAACAGTAGGCGCAATGCAGATTGCAGGCCGAACCCGTAGGCTTGGCCATGATATGAAAGGCTTTGGGAATATCACACATCGTCATGTATTTTCCTCAAAGTCGCTCAGTTTTAAGGCATTTCATCCGTGGACAGGTCGGATTCAGCGGCCGATCTTCTCCGGAAAAACAGTTTGCCTAATTTGCCTTCACCCAGCACTCGCTCTAATTCTTCGAAAGCGAAAAAGGGTATGAAAGCGACAAACATGACCATACATCTGGCGAGCAATTCGTACCTGCCTGCACTCATAAGCTCTTCAAAGCCTCCCTCGATGCCTTTCCCGTGCAGCAATCCGATTATGGTGGATTCGACAACACCGAAGATCCCCACGAACATGCTGAACACAATAGCCTTGTATACGGTTGGCACGATCAACGGATGGTTTCGAAGCCGCCGGCCCAAGTCCAAAGCACGCCCCACCATAATGATTTTGGCTAAAACCAGCGCCTGGATAACGCTAACCCCATAATGCAAATAGCTGATTTGATACTCGGCCAGCACCAATCTGCGATACCATGTAAATAAGCCGAAAAAAATGGCCAGGTACATGGAGATCATGTAATACCTGATCATTTCGCGAATAGCTTTGGACTTCCAGCCGGCTCTCTTCGTGTTCGCGTCGTCCATTGTCTATCCGAATCCTCTCCACTTTTAGTAGCGTCAGCAACGCCCGACGTCACGACCATCTCATAGGGGCGTTATGTAGACCCTCCCCTGCGCAGGCTTCTTTACGAATCGCCACGTTTTTCCATTGGGAGATAGCAACTATGTAGCGCTTAAAGGACAACTGAAGCGGCGCCCTGCCATCTCGTGATCGAGGTGTCCCACGTTAAAGTGCTTCAATCATTGTTGTGGCAGAGATCTTAAACTAAAAGACTAATGGTAAGAATTCACCCATGCCGCGCAATAGGGTGAAATACTCATTTAAGGCAGTTCGGAGGCGTAATCCTCAAAGGCTCTTTGGGCAGACGTAATGGCTGGGTTTGCCGGTGGAGTCATGAGTCAATACGAACAAACTAACTCGATAGCATTGACGCAACTGATTGTAGAAGTTTGGACCGCGACAGACAGACTCAGACCGCCAACATAAGCGAAAATAGTTGTAGCACTTTGGACCGCCACGGAATGGGCGAGGTTCAAGTCCCTGATTCACGCCTTGGCCGACGCCGAGTGAGGCGGGCACATTCGGCCAACCCTCCTGTGCCGAAAAAACGGCAGTCCCGGACTTCGCGCTTGCTTCTTAATCTATCCTATTGCTTTCCCGATGGATTTCTTTCTTCCAACCGATAGTGAACCGTTACACGCTCGGAGACGTAGGGCGCCAGCTTGAGCGAGGGCGGGGAAAGGACTATCGGCACAGTGAAGTATCCCGATTTGGACAGGGTGTCAAGCCGCACCGGAGAAGTATAAAGCGTGTTTACCTTCTCGATGGTCTTGCTTCCGCCAACCACCCTCATCGTTTCCGGCGAAACGCTCACGTTGGTCAAAGCGGTATTTTCAGGCAGGCGGCCAATCCAATCCACCTGGACGGGAAGCTCCTTGGTGGCCGGGATATCCAGGGTCACATCTATTGTGGCCGGATGTATCTTGTTGAGGGAAATGCCCGGAGGCAGAATAATATCAGCCTGTGTAACGGGGAAGGTATTCCGGCCTTCGACGGCTTTGCTCAAATCCACTCGCACTCCCACCTGTCCCGGCCCGAGCGACTTTATAAGGGCGCTTGAACCGAGAAGCTGGAGCCGCGCTTCATCGACAGACGTATCCAGAATATCGTAATTTGGGGGCCTGTTGACGTATTCGATGGGTACGTTCAGGGCTATGATGGTATACTGGCTGCGGGTAAAGCCGAACCAGATTCCGGCCATTATCAGAAAGGAAATACAGGCGGCGGCTGCCAGCTTGATTTTTTCCCGTTCGCGCTGGCGAGCGGGGCTGATGTCGGGCATTTTGAGATGTTTTTTCAAAGCCTGAGACAGCATCCGGCTGTCCAGCATCGGGGTGAGGCTGTGGTTTTTGGCCACATTCACGCTGCCCCGCTCCTCGGATACCACGATAACAAGCGCATCGGCCGCTTCAGCAAGCCCTACCGCCGCCCTGTGCCTGGTCCCGTATTCGGAGGGAAGGTCCTGCCTGTGAGAGAGCGG
>JBEKQE010000013.1:0-56053 GCA_049520035.1 Syntrophobacteraceae bacterium
CCCAAGAGCGTCGTCCACCGAGCGGATAGAGGCCAGGCCGTGAACATAGGTGCAAACGCCGCAGGCGCGCTGCGTAAAAAGATATGCGTCCCTGGGGTCCCTGCCCTGGAGCATTATCTCGAGTCCGCGGAAAAGAGTCGAACTGCTCCATGCGTTTGTCACCTTCCCATTCTGCACTTCCACTTCTATTTTGAGGTGACCCTCAATCCTGGTGATCGGGTCTATTACCACTCGTGCCATAATGGTTTCTCCTTATTTAAAAAACGAATCATTATTTTCTTGTCGCCAAAATGTCCCAATCGATCAGGATGATTTATAGAAAGGAGTGAATTTATCCCAGAAATTGGGTTCGCTGCACCCTATGCAGGGATGTCCGGCCTGAACGGGCCAGCTCGTCCCATCGTTCCACTTGACTATGGGGCAGTTGTTGTAGGTTTCGGGGCCTTTGCACCCCATCTGGTAGAGGCAAAAACCTTTTCTGGCTTCCTCCGAGTTGAAGTTGGTCACGAATTCGCCTGCCTCGAAATGAGACCGTCTGGGGCACTGGTCATGAATGAGCTGTCCGTAGGCGAAAAGGGGCCGCCCCTTGTCGTCGAGCGAGGGCAGCTTGCCAAACAGCAGGAAATTTACCACCGTTCCCACCAGGTTTATCGGGTTTGGCGGACACCCAGGGATATTGACGGTCGTGAGCCCGGTAACTTCGCTCACGCTTTTGGCCTGAGTGGGGTTCGGAGCGGCTGCGGGAAGTCCGCCGTACGAGGCGCAGGTGCCTATACAGATAGTAGCCATTGCCTTGGGGCCGATCTCTTTTACTGTCTCCAGCATGGTTTTGCCGGCAATTGTTCCGAAATTGCCGTCATCGCCGGTCGGGACCGCGCCGTCCACGATCAGGATGAATTTCCCGGCATTTTTGGTAACGGAGTCATGCAGCGATTTTTCCGCTGCCTCGCCAGACGGCGCCATAATCGTTTCATGATAGTCGAGCGAGATAATGTCGAGCACTAACTCGTCGATCCATGGATACATCGTTCGAAGAGTGCTTTCAGCGCAACCCGTGCATTCTGCCAGTGCTAACCAGATAACGGGCGGGCGGGGAGCGCTCGCCAATGCAGCGGCCACTTTCGATACGTAAGCTGAGGACAGTCCCATCGTTGCGGTAAGGGCGGTGCAGTACTTCATGAAATCTCTTCGCGAGATCCCCTTCCGCTCTAATCTTTCCAACAGACCTTTTCCTTGACTCATTAGCTCCTCCTGCAGGCCATCAACAAAAAAAGTATTGGGCAAGCGCCAGTTATTGTGATGCCTTTCACAATGCCCGACCTGGTGGCCATGATTCCCACAAACCTGCGCCACGTAATTAAAGTCTTTTAGATTATGTTAATGTGGAATGCAATAATTTTGTTATGCGTTCATCTGTGCCGGGGGATCGGTAATGTGTCTAGATTATTGAGACATGTGCGCAACTTATCACAAATGTAATAAGGATAGATGATATTCGGCCCTTCTTTATATCAACGCTGCTAACATTTATTGGTAATCAGATATTGTCGGATCAGTCCTGGAAGGACCCGCCCCTGCGCCCTGGTGGTCCGAGTTTCTTCGCCCGAATTGTTCGATAGCCCGAATGAGGTCCGCCTGCGTGATTTTTTTTCTGTCCTCAAGAAGAGCGTTCAAGACGGCCTCGCGGACAACCAGGCGGAGGTCTGAGCCGGTATATCGGTCAGTGAGTCTTGCAAGCTCGGCGAGGTCGAGCGTGGCGTCAACCTTTTTCAAAATCTTCTCGAAAATCCTGCGCCTCATCTCCTCGTCGGGTACGACAAAGCTCATCACCTTGTCAAATCGCCTCCAGGCGGCATGATCAAGGAGTTGGGGATAGTTGGTCGCAGCGATCAGCAGTACTCCGTCCTCAACAAGGCTGATATCGTCCACCGCCTTCAAAAGCGTGTTGACCGCCCGTTTTATGGCCCCGTGATCGTCTGCGGCCCGCGATTTGGCCACGAAATCGAATTCATCGATGAAAAGGATACAGGGATTCAGTTTCTTGGCGAGCATAAAGACGTTATCTAAATTTTTGGAGGTTTCTCCGAGATAGGCGCTGATGACCATTGAGAGCCTCACCTCGAGGAGGGGCAGGGCGAACCACCGGGAAAGCGCCCGGGCCGAGGAAGTTTTCCCTGTCCCGGGCGGTCCGACAAAGAGAATTTTGCCGATTTCGAAAAGGCCGATGCTCTTGAGGTAGTCCCTGTGCTCGAGGGCCTTGCCTGCTTTTGCGATCTCATCCAGTTGCTCTTTTGTCAGTACGAGATCGTCCAGGCTGTTTCTTACGTCTTCAGGAAGCTTTATCGTTACAAGCTTTAGCAATTCTTCGGATTCCTCCCCGTAGAGCTTCTCCACTCTGGCATGCAGCTTGCCGGCGCGGGCCAGGATTGACTGATTGAGGACCCTTGCTTCCGGGTAACTCACATCGGGGTCGAATTTCTGGTAGTAATGGGCAAGCACGGGGTTTTCGCGTATCGCTTCCGAGACGTCCTGAGAGGCGAACCACGCGGCTGCGGCATCGAACTCGGCCAGCCGGATCAGGCGGCCGGCTCCATCGATTTCCACGAAAGGCAGATCAGCTAATATCAGTTTGACATTTTTGGCGCCGCATATCTTTTCGGCATCCGCGCCGCTCACAAGAATCGGCCTGCGGACGGCTTCAATCTGCGAGTCGAAATAGTTGTGCCTGATATCAGGCGGCAGATCGGCCTCCATGAGTTTTTGGACACGGTTGTAGATGTCGGCGGTGAGGAGCAGTTCAACGAGTTCAACGGCGTCAGTTTTTTGAGACCTCATTTTTCCAATCTCCGAAAAGGGTTAAATTGAGCATGAGGCAGAGTGAGCAGCTCTCATGCCGGAAAAAGGTGCAAATGCCAACCGGATTGGCCACAGGAATTCCGAAAAACTCTATCTCCAATGAGCATTAGTGTCAATATCGGGCAGATAGCGCCACGAATGAGAGTTTTTGCTTTCCCTTTTATAAAAGCCGGATTAAATACCCGTTGAAATTCGCAGGCCGGCGCCGGGATATTCTGTGGTTCATCCGGCAAACGAGTACCATCGGGTCGAGAAAAGACAGTGCCTGTCTGCTGTTAATTCGGCCTCTCAAGAAGTTTTGCCAAAGAGAAGTTTCCCCTATGTTCAAGAAAACTCTCAAATATTTATGGCCTTACAGGTTTCCCTTTCTGATTGCGCTCGCTCAGGTTTTTATCATAAGCGGTTGCGAACTGCTCAAGCCCTGGCCGCTGAAGGTTATAATTGACAACGTCCTGAGCGGCAAACCCGCTCCGTTGGGATTTGAAAACGTCTTTAGCCCCGCAACTCTGCTGATTTTGGCGGTGATCGGCATGGTCATCATCTATATAGTTCTGGGCGGCATCACGCTCTTGAACAATTACACAACCATCAAGATAGGCCAGAAGATGGTAAATGACATGCGCGGGGACCTCTATGCCCACCTTCAGCGGCTTTCGCTGGCCTTCCACAACCGCCGCAAAGTGGGAGATCTCCTGTACCGGGTTACCGCCGACACATATTCCATCCAGAGCCTCACAATGAACGGGGTCTTTCCGATCGTCAGCTCCCTGGTTCTGCTGGCCGGCATGTTCTTCGTGATGATAAAGATCGACTGGCAGCTTACTGTTCTTTCTCTGGCAGTTTGCCCCGTGCTGTTGGTATCCATCTCCGTGATGAGCCGCCGGATAACAACGGCCGCCATGTTTGCACGCCAGCAGGAAAGCGAGGTCTATTCCGTTGTGCAGCGTGCGATGTCGGCCATACGCATCATCCAGGCATTTACCAAGGAAGAGGAAGAGCACCGCAAGTTCATGAGCGCAAGCAACCAGAGCCTTGGAGCAAGCCTCAGGTTATACACCCTTCAGACATTTTATTCGGGCATTGTCAATGTGGTAATGGCCGTAGGGACCGCGCTGGTCGTCTGGGTGGGCGCCAGACATGTCATGACCGGGCAGCTCACCGTGGGAGAGATAATAATCTTCACAGCCTACCTGGCCTCACTGTATGGCCCGCTGAACGCAATCTGTCAGACCTGGGGGCTGATTCAGGGCGCCAAAGTCGGTGTGGAGCGCGTTTTCGAAATACTCGAAGTCGAAAAAGATCTCAAGGAAGGAACCCAGGCGTTTCCAAAATCGGGAACCAGGGGAGAAGTAGTCTGGGAAAACGTCTCTTTCCATTATGCAACTGAGCAGCCGGTGCTGAAAAATATCAATCTGTGCGTGAAGCCCGGGGAGAAGATCGCCTTTGTGGGTCCGACGGGGGTCGGAAAATCGACACTGGTCAGCCTGATTCCACGTTTCTACGATCCACGCGCAGGAAGGGTTCTAATAGACGGCATCGACCTGCGCGACTACCAGTTGAAGTCGCTTCGGAGCCAGATTTCCATGGTGCTTCAGCCTCCACTGGTCTTTCCGGTTTCGGTGCGGGAGAACATCGCCTACGGCAAGCCTGAAGCCCGGATTGAAGAGGTCATCTCCGCCGCGAAACTTGCCCGGATACACGAATCGATAGAGAGGCTCCCGGATAAATATGACACCATAGTGGGCGAGCAGGGCGCAACACTTTCAGAGGGAGAGCGGCAGCGCATCACTATTGCTCGAGCTATTTTGCGAAACTCGCCGATTCTGATTCTCGATGAGCCGACTTCTTCGGTTGACGCCGAGACAGAGGCCCTTATCATGGAAGGATTGGAACAACTAACTTCGCGCCGGACAACCTTCATTATTGCCCACAGGCTATCGACTGTCCGCAAAGCAGACAGGATCATTGTGCTTGGCAAAGGCGAGGTTCTTGAGCAGGGTCCTTTCAACGGCCTCATCAGGGCGCAAGGCCCTTTCGCCGCGCTTTACCACACTCAATTCGGCCTGGACGATCAGGGAAGGGCGGTCGAATAGACAATCTCAATTGTTTTTGCAATGGATATGTGGTCTCATTTTTGCTAATAGATGTATGGTGAGGTATTTTTGTGAAGCCTGCGAGCGCATTATTTCTCATTTTTGCCATTATCTTCTGCGGGCCGATTCTTTGTGCAGCGGAGGAAATCACCGTCGAGCAGTACTTGAAGGATATGTCGGTTTTTTCTCCGGTGGCCGAAAACTCGATCAAGGACCTGATTCAACAGAAACAAAATGCAGTCCCTGGGGCTGCCTTCAAATTCGATCCTTTCTCTTATATACCTCACGGCCAGCTTTCAGTCCCTCCCGGTACCCGAGTTATGATTTTCTCACCCCATCCGGACGATGAATCGATCGCGGCATCGGGACTGATTCAACGAGTGCTCGAAAGGGAAGGTAAAGTCCGGGTAGTCTTTGTCACAAACGGGGACGGTTACACTTACGCCGTTCGCCTCAGGGTGAAGAATGCGCGCCTTTCCGCCAAAGATTTCATCGAATACGGGAAAAAGAGGCAGGAAGAAGCGGTCCACGCTTTATGTGAACTCGGTCTCCAGCCTGAGGACGCCACATTTCTGGGTTTCCCTGATGACGGCATAGACGACCTGTGGGAATCCTACTGGTCTAGCCTAAAACCGTTTATATCTCCCCATACCCTCTTCGACCGGCCTCACAGAAAAGGCATGAACCGATGGGTGAAGTATTCGGGCGTGAGTCTCAGGGATGAGATCGAGCGCGTGATCAAGGAATTTTCGCCCGACTGGGTCGTGCTTCCAGATCCGCGCGACTATCATCCGGACCATGCAACGGCCGGGGTCTTCGTCCTGGATGCGCTCCGGACCATTTACTCCGATGAGGATACCCTTCCTGCCAGAGTGCTGACTTATCTGGTGCATTACAAGGATTACCCACGCGCCAGTGAGTGGTCCAAGGAGATTGCCGGCACAGGGATTGGGGGATACAGCAAGGTTTCGGGTGAAACTCTCGCCGCTACGCAGTGGATAACATTGCCTCTGAGTGCGGAGGAGGTTGAAGGCAAGCGGCGGGCTTTAATTTCGCATGCCTGCCAACTCCAGATGCTGCAACTGTTTTTTCGGAACTTTATGCTGCCTTCCGAGCTGTACGGAAGCCTTGATTTGATGCAGGTGATTACAGTCCCCCTTGAGTACGCCGCTTATTACAGGCACCTCGCCAAGGCCGATGAACCTGCCGCTAAGGTCGAGGCCGGTCAATAAACTCATCGAATACCGGCCGGCGCTTATGCATCCGCCGAGGCCGCCAAATTGGGGACATGCTCTATCCCCCCGGAAAATCGATCATTGCCGGTTAATTTTCAAGAGGTATATTCTGCGTCCATGATTCGACATATGATTGTGCTGCTGGTTGTGATATCGCTCTGCCAGTTGGTTTTCGCCCAGGACCCCGGAATGCAAATCCCCCCGCCCTCCCCTTCAGAAAAGGGGGACCTCAAGGGCAAAAAATGGAGCACGGCTGATATAGACGGTGTCCAGTGGCTGATAGATCCGGATGGGAAACCTTTCTATTCAAAAGGTGTCAATATCGTCACTCCCGGCAAGGAGAGCGAAAAGAGCAGGTCTGGACAGGCATACTGCTGGTCGAATTTCTACACTTCCATCGGGCAATGGCGCAAACAGATCGCAAGCCAGCTCAGAGATTGGGGATTCAATACTCTAGGCGGATGGTCCGACGGCTCGCCCGATCTCGGGTTCCCGCTCGTGGTGGACCTGGAACTCGGCCGAAATTCACGCTTCCACTGGTTCGATCCCTTCGATCCGCAAATGGAGCAAAAGACCCTGGAAAAGGCCAGAGAGCTTACGGCCGCCTACAGGAATCTGCCTCAACTAATCGGATATTTCAGCGATAATGAGGTCGGCTGGTGGAATTCCTCTCTTTTTATCTGGTTTCTGAAGGCGCCCTGGGAAAATCACACCAAACGTTTCCTGTGGGAAATGATCTACGATAACTATAAGGGGAGCTGGGAGGCTTTGCTCTCCGATTGGTCGCCTCAGGAAGGCGCCAGGAATTTTGAGGATTTGAAGAAGGCGGGAGCCAGTCTCAAGCTGAGGGCAGGCGGAAACGGAATCCGGTTGGTGGACAGATTCATGAGCGCCTGCGCGAAGCGCTATTACGAACTGATGTACAAAGCCATTCACACAGCACACCCGGGTGCGCTGGTGCTTGGCGACAGGCTTCCGCTCTATTACCACCAGAACGTGATCCTTGCGATGGGCGACAATGTGGACGTAATTTCGACCAACTACAACGTTGATGTCGCCGACGGCTGGGTTGCTCCGTACTTCTTCGAAGGGTTATGCAAACTCAGCCACAAGCCTGTTTTGGTAAGCGAGTTCTTTTTCGCAGCGGCCGAAAACGGGAGTGGCAACCGCAACGAGACCGCCGGAAATGTCCATGCAAAACCGGGCCATCTCATGACGGTCCCTACTCAAGCTGAGAGAGCGTGGGGAGCAGGCAACGCCCTGCTCAGCTTCGCCCGGTTCCCGAACGTGGTCGGCGCGCACTGGTTTCAGTACTGCGACGAGCCGCTCGGCGGACGCGAAGACGGCGAAGACTACAATATGGGCCTTGTCGACATATCGAACAGGCCATACCAGGCGTTGACGCTGAATTTCAAGGACCTCAATCCTGTACTGGAGTCACTGCACGCAAGGAGCGCCGGTAAGTCGGAAAAAGGGGCCGCCAATGACACAGAGGGGCAAGAGAGTCTGCAACAGAGCGCTGGAGTTCAGCCGGTCAGGATAGTCCGGGCGGATTACCGAATTGACGTTTCCGACCAGTCACTAATCGAGTGGGAAAAGAGAAAAACGTTGCTTTCCGGCTTTATCGCGCCGCCCCCGTATGTCCCTTTTGGAGACGTGCACCTTACATGGAGACCGGAGGGCTTTTACCTTTTCAGCCTTTCGGACACCTACGTTGACCCGAATTTCCTGGATTACAAGGATAGCTTTCCCCAGTCCGAAGCATTCCAGCTTCATTTTACAGTCGAGGCGGATGGCAAACGGAACCATCTGGCCGTTTATCTCATTCCTGAAAACAATTCTTCCTATCCTGACGGGTTTGAGATAAAGCCTCAGCTTTTTCGGGTGGAAAAGGGCGTTGCTGAGCAAAAACTGTCCATCGAGGGGCATGTGCAGAGGATAGAAAAATCTTTGCCTCACGTGGCTGTCGAAGCATTTTTCCCTGCGAAATGGTTCGGACTCGATGAGTTGAAGCCGGGGATGCGCCTCAGGGCGAACATCGCGCTAGTGAGTTATTTTCGTGAGTTTGCGATGGTCTGGGCGGGAAACCCCGAAATAAAGCAGATGTCGGACCCGCAGGTTTTCACGGAAATCGTGCTGGAGTGATGATGATCTCACAAATGTTTCTGCTGAAGCGGCTGGATTATCCGCGTATAATCAAGCCTCGTGGATAAAGGTAAAATCGCTCAAGAGTCCTTTTGACCCACTCCTCGATTCCATTCTTGACGCAGGGGAAGCCTCGGTTATTCAGCTTGCGCGAGAGAGCCAGGCAGAACTTGTGGTCATCTATGAAAAAAAAGCAAGAAGAGTTGCGAGAAGCGTTTATGGTTTGCACGTTATCGGCTCCGCCCTCGTTCTCGTTGAAGCAAAGCGTCGGGGTTACCTGAAAAGCGTTGGTGAAACGATACGCGGAATGCGCGATGGTGGCTACTGGCTGCATGACGACATTGTTCGGTCTGCATTGCGTGAAGCCGGAGAAATGTCAGAGTTATTTTGAGGCAAAAGCCGATGCCATGCCGGCTGTTTCCCTCATACTCAATTCAGGGTGGACCGCCTGCCTGTTCACCTGCTCTTGAAGATTGTGCCCACATGCATTAGAAGAGAACCTGGTCTTCAACATCCGGTTAGTTTCCATCGGGAAACACCGGATGAAACGGGCGGGGAAAATGTTCGATAATCTTTCGGATAAATTTCAGAAGATATTCAAGAACCTGCGGGGCCAGGGCAAGCTAACCGAGGCCAATATAAGGGAGGCGCTTCGCGAGGTTAGGATGGCGCTGCTCGAGGCAGACGTCCATTATAAGGTGGCCAGGGATTTCGTCGCCGGGATCGCTCAAAGGGCTGTCGGGCAGGAGGTGATGCAGAGCCTTACGCCCGGCCAGCAGGTCATAAAGATAGTGCATGAAGAGCTTTCCGCGCTAATGGGCGGCAGCGCTGAGCCCCTCAAGCTTTCCGGACGGCTGCCGGTCGCGGTGATGCTCGTGGGGCTGCAGGGTTCGGGCAAGACGACAACTGCGGGAAAGCTCGCCCGGAAGCTTTCCAATGACGGCAGAAGGCCCTGCCTCGTTCCGGCCGACGTGTACAGGCCCGCTGCGATAGACCAGTTGATTACCCTCGCCGGCCAGTTGAAGCTTCCGGTTTATTCTTCGACATCCCGGCAGACCCCGGAGCAAATTGCAAGAGAAGCTTTAAATTACGCGCGCCAGGAAAATTGTGACACTGTTCTGGTGGATACGGCGGGGCGGCTGCATATAGACGCTGAACTGATGGAAGAACTTTCGCGGCTCAAAAGCATCCTCGAGCCATCGGAGATTCTGCTGGTTGCCGACGCAATGACGGGCCAGGACGCAGTACAGATAGCCGGCTCGTTCAACGAAAAGCTCGGCCTTACGGGAGTCATTCTCACAAAGCTGGACGGCGACGCGCGTGGTGGGGCCGCTCTTTCGATCCGATCGGTCACCAACTGTCCTATAAAGTTGATCGGTGTTGGTGAAAAGCTCGATGCCCTGGAGGTTTTTCACCCTGACAGGATGAGTTCAAGAATCCTTGGGATGGGCGATGTTCTGTCGATGATCGAAAAGGCTCAGGAGGCTTTTGACGCTGAACAGGCCCAGGAGATCGCGCGCAAATTCAGGCAGGACACATTTACCCTCGAGGATTTCCTCTCCCAGCTCCAGCAGGTTAAGAAACTGGGTTCCTTCGAACAGATACTCGGCATGCTTCCGGGTATGGGGATGCTAAAGGATTTGAAGAAGGTCCAGGTTGATGAGAAGGAGTTTGTGCGCATGGAGGCCATCATCAGGTCAATGACCAGGGATGAGCGCAGGAACGCAGATATACTGAACGCGAGCCGCAGGCGAAGGATTGCAGACGGTAGCGGGACGAGCGTTCAAGACGTAAACCGGCTTCTCAAAGGCTATGAAGATTCGCGCCGGATGATGCGCCAGATGATGGGGGCCGTCGGGGGTGGCAAGAAAAAGAAGGGAAAGTTAAGGCGAAAAGGGTCATTTTTCCCTTTCTAATCTATGAATCATGGGTTAGATAAATAATTTTACTGTGCAAAATCGAAAGGAGACTTGCGTCTTCGGTCGGCGCCGGGTAAAGAGAACAATTTCACTGGGCAAAAGCGCCATCAAAGGCGCTGGTCGTCCCCCGCAAGGGGACGTTTGATGAAACAGGAGGTCTAGAGTTAATGCCGGTTAAAATTCGTTTGGCACGTGGAGGAAGAAAGAAAAGACCGTTTTACAAGATTGTTGTCGCCTCTTCTGAGGCACCGCGCGACGGCAGGTTCATAGAGAGAATCGGGACCTATGATCCGCTGCCCAAGGAAACACAGGTCCAGATCGACGGCGAGAGGCTTCAGTACTGGCTGGGGCAGGGCGCAAAACCGACCGATACCGTTCGCAACCTCATTCAGAAGCATGGAAAGCTGAGCTAGATTCCCAATTATTTACGCAGCGCATTCATCCGGAGGAAACCATGTTGAAGGAACTGATCGAGTTTATGGCGCGTGCATTGGTTGACAACCCTGAGAAGGTGAGGGTCTCTGAGATAGTGGGTGAGCAGACCTCTGTTATCGAACTTCGGGTATCAAAAGAAGACCTCGGGAAAGTAATTGGCAAGCAGGGGCGTACTGCCCGCGCCATGAGAACGATCCTGAGCGCTGCGTCGACAAAAATTCGCAAGCGGGCCGTTTTGGAGATAATCGAATAACACCGATGGACAAATCCTCTCTGGTTGCCGTTGGGAAGGTAGTAAGAACTCATGGGATCCGGGGGGCGCTCAAAGTTTTGCCTTACGGCGAGACTCTTGGGGAAATGGAAGCCGGAGAGAAGCTGTTTTCAATCGAAGGCAGAGGGCAACGACAATTGACCCTTGTGAGCCTCAATTCACAAAAACGGGTCTTGATCGTTGAGTTCGAAGAAATTGGCGGCATGGACCAGGCTCAGGCTTTAACGGGAAAGGATCTCTTTATTGACAGGGACCGGCTGCCCAGGTTGCCTTCGGGCGAATACTATCATTTCCAACTAATTGGGCTTTCGGTGGAGACAAGAGAGGGGAAGCCTCTGGGGACCTTGAGCACCGTTTTAGAAACTGGAGGCAATGACGTCTACGTGGTGGAAATGGGGGGAAAGGAATTGCTCATCCCTGCAATCGAGGAGGTCATCGGTGAAGTGGATCTCCTGAATGGAAAGCTCATAGTAGATTTGCCCGAAGGTCTCCAATAAATGATCTTTGAAATCCTGACCATTTTCCCCGGCATGTTTTCTTCACCCCTGGAAGAAAGCATAGTGGGAAAAGCCCGCGACCGCGGACTGATTGATGTCAGGGTGAATAACATACGTGATTTTGCCGCCGACAGGCATCAGATGACGGATGACCGGCCCTTTGGAGGCGGAGAGGGCATGGTCATGAAACCGGAGCCGATAGCAAGGGCCCTTAGAGCTATCAAGGATTGCGGCCCTCCTGGCAGGAGCGTTTTGCTGACCCCTCAGGGGCGGTTGTTCAACCAGGAGATTGCTCGAGAACTGAGCCGACTTCCTCGGCTCATTCTTATTTGCGGCAGGTACGAGGGGGTTGACGAGCGGGTGGCCGAGTATTTCACGGACGATCAGATATCCATCGGCGACTATGTTTTGACAGGTGGGGAGCTTGCGGCCATGGTCGTGGTGGACGCCGTTGCCCGGCTTCTCCCCGGAGTGCTCGGCAATGTGGGTTCGGCTGTGGCGGATTCATTCAGCGAACCGGTTTTGGAGCATCCTCAGTATACGCGCCCTCAGGATTTCGAGGGCATGAGCGTTCCGGCAGTCCTGCTCTGCGGTAGTCATGAAAACATCCGCCGCTGGCGGCGGGGGCAGGCCCTCTTGAGGACCAGGATGCGCCGCCCCGATCTTTTTGCCCGCCTTAGTCCCACTGCTGAGGATATTGCCCTGCTTGAATCGGCCCGGCGAGAGCTTGAAGAAAAAGAATAGCCGGACTGCGCGGGCCTGTGGAACCGATGATGGCGCAACTTTTTTTAGCGCTCCTCCATTATCCCGTCTTGAACAGGATGGGTGACATAATCGCTTCGGCGATAACGAATCTCGATCTTCACGACCTGGCACGGTCGTGCCGCACTTACGGCGTGCCGGCGTGTTATATAGTTACGCCTCTCAGGGACCAGCAGGCGCTGGCAAACCGGCTTACTGCCCACTGGATCGAGGGCAAGGGAGGCGAAATGCTGCCGGAGAGGCGTGAGGCCATGAAGCTTCTAAGGGTTGTTGGAAGCCTCTCTTCGGCCATACTGGATATTGCTCGAAAGAGCGGAGAGACCCCTGTCCTGTGGGCCACCACCGCAAAAAACGGAGGGGGTGCTCTGCACCATTGCGAGGCTCGGGATTTGCTTGAAAGGGAAAACCGGCCCTTTCTCCTTCTCTTCGGGACAGGATGGGGCCTCGCGCCGGAGGTTTTCGATCTTGCGGATGCGGTACTCGAACCGATTCCGGGCGTTAGCGGCTACAATCATCTTCCGGTACGCTCAGCTGCCTCTATCCTGCTGGACCGACTGCTGGGACGAAGTTAACCGGTGTCCGTCCGGAGACACAGGATGAATCTCCACGTTCTGCGAGGTGGGCCATGCCCGCGATTCAATCTGAAATAAGCCGGGGATTTGAATTCAGTTTACGGGGTAATCTTTTCCGGCGCCCTGTTTCATATTTATTTACGGAGGAATGAAAATGGGAATCAGCTTGCTCGAAACGATCGAAAGAGATCACATGCGCTTCGATATCCCGGCATTGAGGATCGGCGATACGGTGAAAGTGCACGTGAAAATCCGTGAAGGCGATAAAGAACGCATCCAGGTATTCGAAGGCCTGGTGATCCGCACCCATAGAGCCAAAATGGGCGCCACTCTCACGGTCCGGAAGGTGTCCTACGGGGTTGGCGTGGAACGTATTTTTCCTATTCATTCCCCTCAGATAGATAAAATAGAGATACTGCGGCGAGGCCGCATCCGCAGGTCCCGGCTCTACTATCTGCGCCATCGGGTCGGCAAGGCGGCCAGAATACGCGAAAAGAGAGAGCCGGCTAAGTCATAGGGGCAGTTTTTAGTTTTGAGTTGTTAGTTTTGAGTTAATTAAGAACTCAAACTAACTTCTTCAGTTTTGAGTCAAGTTAAAACTCAAAACTAAAAACTCAAAACTCCCAAGGGGGCCTCATGCAGCGCCGATTGATCGAAGCCCTGGCGGTTGATATGCGTCTCCATGAAAGGGATGCCTACCGGCGGGGTTTTCGTTTTATTTGCGGGATAGACGAGGCGGGCCGGGGGCCGCTGGCAGGTCCCGTCGTCGCCGCCGCCGTGGTCTTGCCAAAAAGCGTTCGCCTCCCAGGGATTACCGATTCCAAGCGGCTTACCGCCGAACAGCGGGAAGGTTTTTGCGTTAAAATCCGGCCGCGCGCACTGGCGATCGGAATCGGGGTTGTAGACAATGCCGAAATAGATCGGATAAATATCCTCCAGGCAACCTTCCAGGCAATGACCAGCGCCGTCGGCCAGTTGGCAATAGAGCCGGATTTCCTCCTCATCGACGGCCCATACGAACTCCCGCTCCAGATAGAGCAGAAGGGAATTGTGCAGGGAGACTGCCTTTCGGTCTCCATCGCAGCCGCCTCGATAATCGCCAAGGTCCATCGCGACCGCCTGATGTGCGAGTTTCACGAAACATTTCCTCAATACGGATTTGATTCCCACAAAGGCTATGCCACCGCCCGCCATTGCGAGGCCATTCGCAGGCATGGGCCATGTTCGCTGCACCGGATCACTTTCAAAGGCGTCTTGCCCGTTACGGAGTGCTGCAGTGATGACGATAAGCCGATATAATAAAGGGAAACAGGGCGAGAGCGCGGCGGCTGAATACCTCTCGAACAGCGGAATCAAAATCATCGAGCGAAACTTCCGGTGTCCGCTGGGCGAAATAGACCTGGTCGCAAAAGACGGAAAGACAATTGTATTCGTGGAGGTAAGGGCCCGGCAGGCGGACGGGATCTGCAGCCCTGAGGAATCCATTACCATATATAAACGCAGGCGCTTGACGCGCGCAGCCCTGTGGTATTTGAAACAGCGGGGGCGGCTGGACTCACATGCACGCTTCGACGTTGTCGCGATCAGGTGGGACGGCGAAAAACCCGAAATAAACTGGATAGTCAATGCCTTCGAACCTGAACGCTGAAAAAAAGGCAAAGGAAGGAACGCTCTACGTTGTCTCAACGCCTATCGGAAACCTTGCCGACATCACCCTGAGAGCGCTCGACACCCTCCGGGCGGTCAATCTGATCGCTGCGGAGGACACCCGCCACACACGAAAACTCCTGTCCTATTACGGCATCCATAAACCCTTGGTCAGCTATAACGAGCATAATGCGCGGCAGCGTGGAGGCGAACTGCTCGAGAAAACCGCTTCCGGGCAGAGCGTAGCGCTGGTCACGGATGCGGGGACTCCGGGTGTGTCCGACCCTGGAAAGCTTCTAATTGAAGCGGCGCTGGAGCGCGGAATGGAGCCTATCGCCATTCCCGGTGCGACCGCCCTCATATCGGCCCTGGTCGTTTCGGGGCTGTCAACTCAACCCTTTGTTTTCCTTGGTTTTCCTCCCGCCAGAGGAGCACAAAGACGGCGCTTTTTCGAAAAAAACGCCCGTCTTGAAATGACCCTGATACTCTATGAGTCTCCCAAAAGGCTTGCAAAAACCCTCGAAGATATGCTTGGGAGCTGGGGTGAAAGGAGGGTGGCGGTAGCACGGGAGCTTACAAAGATACACGAGGAAATTTTTCGGGGTTCCATTTCCCAAGCACTCGGGCATTTCTCGGGTGAGGTCAGGGGGGAGTTGACGCTGGTAGTGGAGGGTGCAGAGACAGGACGGAATGCGGATTCCCAATCGCACCCGGGGCCGGAACTTAGGAATTTTGGTCCGGAACGATTGAACCTGGATTCCTCGAATCAGGAGACCCCGGCCTGGAGAGACGAGCTAAAGAGCTTGCTCATGAGGGGCGTTTCATCAAAAGAAGCCGCGTCGGCAATTGCCGGCCGCTTCAACCTTTCCCGAAGGGTGGTGTATCAAGCGGCTTTGGCGGTGAAGAAGGATTGAGAAATTTTAGGTTCAATTGCCGTTTAACGTGTAATCCAGGAAATGGACCCGGTCACTGTTAAGGTTCTCGTCAAAACCTTGACCGGGGTAAACGCCGACCAGCCCGAAGACAGCGATTCTGTTCACCGGCCGTTAGTCCTTCGGCCCCACGGAGTCAGACCGCATCGTATCATCAAGCATTTTTCCACTTGTAATTCACAGTTGGCCAACATCTTGCACTCAGCAGCTCCTGTGCCGGTGTTTCCCGGCTTTATGCCTGATTTGAGCAGTCCTTTACCAGTGGTCTCGCTTTCGAAAAAGTCAAAAAACTGGCGGAGGCTGGATGTATGGTTCCGGCGAATTTGATAAATGAAACCAATTTCGGAGAATTTGACACAGGGAGAACGGCATGGAGATAGCCAGTTGGGATACCGGTTGCGAACATATTTCCGCTCAGAGCTGGTTCGAAAAGGGTGAAGCGGCGCTTTGCGAAGACAAGCACACTGAGGCGGCCGATTGCTTTGGCCGGGTACTTAAGGCAAATCCGTTCAACGCAAAGGCCCACTGCAGGTTGAGCAACGTCTACTGGGCACAGGGCAGGACCGAAGATGCCCTCAACTCGCTCACAAAAGCGCTGGAACTGGAGCCGGGGGACAGGGACACGGTGCTGGCCTGCACCCGCGTCTTCGCGGCGCTGGGCAAAAAAGATTTCGCCAAAGAGGTGCTCCAGTCGTATGTGGATAAAAATCCTCAGGACAAAGAGATTCGCTCCCGACTTGAGTCGCTCGCCGGGCCGGCGGATCAGGGTCATCATTCCCATGATGCAGCCGAGTTTTTCACTCGACAGGGAGAAATTCAGTTCCAGCGCGGAAATGTCGCGCATGCTGAAGCCTGCTTCGAAATGGCCATTGAGGAAAACCCCCTGATGGCCAGGGCATACAATAACCTGGGCGTGATCAACCTCGAGAGCGGAAAGATTACGGAGGCTTTGAAGAATTTCTACAGGGCGCTGGAGCTTAAGCCCGAAGATACTGAAATTCTCGGAAATAGCGCTCGGGGTCTTGCCAGAGCGAATCATATCGATGTCGCCATTGAAGTTTACAGGGAATACCTGCGCCGTTCGCCCAAAGACAGCAAGGCATGGCAGGAGTTTGAATCCCTTATTCGGCAGAGCGCCGCGCCGGGGTGGAATCCAAGCGGCCTCTCCAATGAGGTGGCCGATATATATTTACAGACTGCTGAGATGCTGGGGAAAGCCGGCGATTTAAAAGGCGCGAGCGAAGCAATCGAAAGGGCGCTGAAGATCAAACCCGCAGCGCCGGATTCGCTTTACGTGCTGGCCTCGCTGCACTATGCCATCGGGCAGAAGGATGAAGCCGAAGGTGTTCTCGACCAGGCGCTGGTCATGGACCCATCGCACGTGCCCAGCTCTAATATGCTTAAATCCATACGTAACGGTAACGGGGCGAAGTGTTTCAGGGCATTTAAAGACTAAAGCGAATTTAGGAATTCTGAATTCAGGAATTTAGGGATTAAGACCAATTCTTCAATTCCTAAATCCTTCAGTTCCTCAATTGGTTTTGAACGGCATATGCGTGAACCCCTCATCTCTCTTTGCATGATCGTCAAAAACGAGGAAAGAGACCTTCCCCTCTGCCTGGAAAGCATTCGTGGGCTGGTGGATGAAATCGTGGTCCTCGATACCGGCTCCGAGGATAACACAGTTTCAATTGCGGAATCACTCGGGGCAAAAGTCTACCATATGCCCTGGCCGGGCAGTTTTTCCGCTGCCAGAAACGAATCGCTGAAAAAAGCCGGCGGTAGCTGGATACTGTACCTGGACGCAGATGAAGCACTCGATCCGAACGGATGTGCGGACTGCATAAGAAAAGCGGCATCGGACCCTGCGGTCACCGCGTGGTCGGTGCCGATACGCAGCTACCAATGGGAGACAGACGCTTATAGCGTCACTCTGAACATGCGGCTTTTCCGAAATCTGCCGGAACTCCTTTTTGAAAATGAAGTCCACGAAAGAATCGAACCGGCGCTTGCCCGAATTGGGGCAAAAATTGCCGCCGCCCCTTTTTTCATCGACCACTTCGGCTACAGAGCGGCGCCGGAGGCGATGAAGAAAAAGATGGAAAGAAACCTCCTCTTGTCACAAAAGCACCTGGAACGAGACCCTCACGACCCCTATTGCCTTTACTACATAGGGGCAAGCTGCCTTACGCTGCAAAGGGCCGCCGACAGCAGACATTACTTTCAGCGCGCTCTCCTATCCAGGGACCTTCCGCTGTTCCTTGAAGCAATGACCTGCAACCTGCTGGCATATGCCGAACTGCTGGAAGGCCGGCCGGACGAATCGCTTGAGTTTGCCAAAAGATCCATCGATCTGGCGCCCCTGCAAAACACGGCATACATGGTGAGCGGTATCGCTCTTTTCCGCAAGGGAGAATTCGGCGCCGCCCTTCCTTTACTGGAAAGGTCTCAAGAGTTCCTTCGCCTCCCGCCGGACCAGCGCCAAACCGATCTCAGCCAGGAACATGCGTTTATCGACAATCGAGAATTACACAAGCTGCTCGGGATCTGTCTTTCGGAAATCGACCGGCCGCGCGAGGCTGCCGAACATTTCGAGCACTTCCTGGAAGCGGGCGGCAAGGACCCTGAGGCCGCAAGGCGCGCCGGGGTCTGTTGCGTAAACGCGGGCGACTTCGCTTCCGGCTTGAAGTACCTCGAAGAAGCCGAAAGACTCGGCGTGGCGAGGCCCGAACTGGTCTTGCCGATGGCCTTTGCGTATCTGAAGACCGGTGACCTGGAGGCCGCCGCACAATACTTTTGCAGCGCCCGGCCCAGGGACGAAGCCGAGATCTCCGTAGCCTTTCAAATGATGCAGGCGATGGCCGCCGATAATGCCTTCCGGCCCTATCTTGCGGGCTGTATCAGGAGCAAGGAGGATGCCTTTCGCCACGCTTTTCCGGAGCGATTTCTGAGATTTGTCTCCGAGCTCAGGGAGCCTGAGCCTATTTACCAAAACCCGGAAACCATTGGAGGCATGAGCTGATGGCGCAATCCCATGGCCTCTCGGTCTGCATGATCGTAAAAAACGAGTCGGCAAATATTGCGGACGCGCTGGCTTGCTTCGATCCTTTTGCCGAAGAAATCATCGTTGTCGATACCGGTTCGAGGGACAACACAAAAGAAATCGCTGCCCGGTTTACCTCAAAGATTTATGATTTCGAGTGGATTGACGATTTTGCAGCCGCGAGAAACTTCGCCATTTCAAAGGCTGTCAGGAGCTATCAGCTCTGGGTTGATGCGGACGACAGGATCACCCCGGAAAATCAGGGTCACATCGAATCTCTGAAATCACACTTCGACGGTAAGAAAGCCTTCTATTTTATATTGGAAAACCATCAGACGGATGCGCCTCCCTCTTCCTGCCGGCAGTTGCGCTGTACTCCCATAACAGGGGAGGTGCTGTTTGAGGGGCGCATACATGAACAGATATTTCCCAGCGCGGTCAGGGCAGGGCTTGAGATGGTGACTACAGATATCGTGGTCAGTCACCTTGGGTATATGACCGAACAGGATCGGAGAGCCAAGGCAAAGCGTAATCTGGTAATAATGGAAAGGGAAAGAGCGGAAGGCAGGGACGATGGAGGCCTGCATTTTTTCCTTGCCATGGTTTATGCGCACATTGACCGGCGGCAGGAGGCAATACGGAGCATGCTGGAGGCCCTGGAGCGTTTCGAGAAAGAAAACTACAAGCATCATCTCATTCCGGAAGGTTACCTTTTCCTTGCAAAAGTCAGCTTCGAGATGGAAGAACACGCCAGTTGCGTCCGCTATCTGGCCATGGCCGGAAGCCTAGTGAACGGAAACCCGCTGCACAACTTCAATTTGGGAATCCTCTACCAGCGGTTAGGGAGGCACCTGGAGGCGCTTAAAGCTTTTAAGGAAGTCTCCGGCAAAAAATATGCGCCCAATCTTTTCCCCGCTCAACCGCTGCCCAATCACTCCGAGTTGCTCCTTCACATGGCCTACAGTTTTTTTTGTATGAACGATCACCAAAGCGCCTTGAAGTTGATAAACGCCTCAGGCACGCAAGGGTCCCAATTCGGCAAAAGCTGGGAATGGTTGGGCACGAAGGCTTTTATGTTCCAAAATAGTGCGCTTGCCCAGATCGGTTTCGAAACGGCCCTGCGCTTCGGCGCACTGGAGCCGGTAAGTTGGGGGCGCCTGGGCGCTATTTACAAGCAGCGCGGCTTTTCGGAAAAGGCCCAGGAATGCCTCCTTCGTGCGGAGGGTTTGAATGTGTAAGCGATCTCTCGAGGATTGTCATCATTCGTCAACAGGACCAATCTGTTTCTGCAACGCTCACTGATCCAGGGTAAATACAAAACTATTACATTACCGCTCCTTTCGAAGTAAAATTACGAGATGATTTGCTTCATCGCCTGTAACGCTGTTTCTTATCGCCCCACTTTATTGCATAAGCTGCCTGGCGGCTTACCGAGGAGGACGTGGAATGCGTAGAGCAACTATTTCAAAGCATCTGTATGAACTGTTCATTTGCATCTGCGTTATCTGTCTACTCCCTGTATTTGCATTGGCAGCCGATGGAGCGAGGCTTGCCAACCTTGCCGGCAACGCCCCGGCAACGGTCGGCTTAACGGCACTCCCCCCTTTGGGTTGGACGGCGACGCGAAGCCTCATCACCGCGCGTTACTATCACACGGCCAGCCTGCTTCCCAGCGGCAACGTGCTCGTGGCCGGGGGGTATAACGGAGCAGTTCTAACCAGATCCGAGATCTACAACCCGTCTACCGGAGCGTGGACGGGGACCGGAAGCCTCATCACTGCGCGTCAATATCACACGGCCACCCTGCTTAATAGCGGGCAGGTGCTCGTGGCCGGGGGGTATAACGGGGCAGTTCTTGCCAGCTCTGAGATCTACAACCCGTCTACCCCGTCTACCGGAGCGTGGACGGGGACCGGAAACCTCATCGCTGCGCGCGAATATCACACGGCCACCCTGCTTAATAGCGGGCAGGTGCTCGTTGCCGGGGGGCAGGACCCCTACGGGAACGCTCTTTTCGACTGTGAGATCTACGACCCGTCTACCGGAGCGTGGACGGAGACCGGAAGCCTCTTCACTGGGCGTTACCATCACACGGCCACCCTGCTTCCCAGCGGGCGGGTGCTCGTGGCCGGGGGGCAGGACCCCTACGGGGACGTTCTTTCCGACTGTGAGATCTACGACCCGTCTACCAAAGCGTGGACGGTGACCGGAAGTCTCATCACTGCGCGTGAACATCCCACGGCAACCCTGCTTCCCAGCGGCAACGTACTCGTGGCCGGGGGGTTTAATGCAGTCGCCCTATTGGACTCTGAGATCTACAGCCCGTCTACCGGAGCGTGGACAGCGACCGGAAGCCTCATCACTGCGCGTTACTATCACACGGCCACCCTGCTTCCTGCCGGGCAGGTGCTCGTTGCCGGAGGGTATAACGGAGCCGTTCTTTCCGACTGTGAGATCTACGATCCGTCTACCGGAGCGTGGACGGAGACGGGAAGCCTCATCATTGGGCGTTACTATAACACGGCCACCCTGCTTCTTAGCGGGCAGGTGCTCGCTGCCGGAGGGTATAACGGAAACGTTCTTTCCGACTGTGAGATCTACGATTCATCCGACACTGCGCCCGGGGCCCCGACAGGGGTAACGGCAAAGCCAGGTAACGCCCAGGCGACGGTCAGCTTTACGCCCCCCGTTTTAAACGGCGACAGCGCGATAACGGGCTACACCGTGACATCAAACCCCGGCGGCATAACAGCCAACGGTTTGGGAAGTCCGATAATCGTGTCAGGTCTGACCAACGGCACTTCCTATTCATTCACGGTAACGGCAACCAACGCGATTGGAACCAGCCCGGCCTCAATGCCTTCCAACAAGGTAACGCCTGCCACAGTCCCCGGCGCGCCGACGGGGGCGGCAGCCACGGCCGGCAACGCCGAGGCAACGGTCAGCTTCACGGACCCCGGTTCAAACGGCGGCTACGCGATAACGGGCTACACCGTTAAATCAAACCCCGGCGGCATCAAAGCTGAAGGCCGTGCAAGCCCGATAACTGTGAAGAGATTGAAGAACGGGACAGATTATACATTCACGGTAACAGCGACAAACAAGATTGGAACCGGTCCGCCCTCAAGTCCCTCCAACAGCGTAACGCCTCTCGGAGCTCCGGGCGCCCCGACAGGGGTGAGTGCAACGGCCGGCAATGCAGAGGCAACAGTAGGCTTCAGGCCCCCCGCTTTAAACGGCGGCATGGCGATAACGGGTTTCACCGTAACGTCGAAACCCGGCGGCATAACTGCCCCGGGAGGTGGGAGCCCGATAACCGTGACGGGTCTGACCAACGGCACTGCCTATACATTCACCGTAAAAGCGACCAACGCGATTGGGACCGGCCCGGCCTCAAGTCCCTCCAACAGCGTAACGCCTTACACACTGCCCGGCGCGCCCTTGGATGTAACGGCAAAAGCACGCAATGCCGAGGCGATCGTTAGCTTCAAGGCCCCTGCCTCGAACGGTGGAAGTCCCATTATTTCGTATACTGTGACATCCAGCGCAGGACAGACAGCCAAGGGCCATGCAAGCCCGATAACCGTGAAGGATTTGACCAACGGTACATCCTACACATTCACGGTAACGGCGACAAATAAGGCTGGGACCGGTACGGCCTCAAGTACATCCAACAGCGTAACGCCCAGCAAGTAGTTTGGTCTTAGAATGCCTCCTGCGAGCGCAAAGGTTTTATTTACGGACAAGCCCCAAGTCTATCCTACGAGGAGCTCCATTATGACTGAGAGTGGTAAGTTTGCCGGGAAGCGGGTTGCAATCGATCGGGAAAGGGCTAAGATACTTTCCTGCGGCCGGACGATTCCCGAGGAGATTGAATCGATCAGAAAATATGGAAACCATGGGATGATCCCGGTTCTCCGAGCCGGAGTTTTGGCAGCACACGGTATTCGAAAACCCAAGGCCAAGGCGGAGAACGGCATCTTCTTCGGTTGTTACAGGCCCTTCACAAATCCGTTCCTGCTGCGTGATTACATCAGGCTGTTGGACCTGCTGAGCGTGGACCATACCCATTTTGATCGTGAATATTGTTGCGGGTGGCCCTTGATTGTGCAGAGCACAGGAGAAGAACTTGACCATGCCAGAACACTCAGCCTGGAATTCAACCAACTCAACCTCGATCTTGCCCGCCAAAAGGGAGCGACCACGCTGGCCTACTGTTGCGTCGGGTGCGCGTATGCTGCTAAACATGCCTTCAAGGATGCCACAGACACCCACGTTTACATTGTCGACCTGATTCTCGACAAGATTGAGAATCACCTGCTCAAAATGAAACCGGCGGTGATTGGATACTTTGAAGGATGCCACACGATCCATCGCGCTCTATATCCCGGAACATCCCTGAATTGGAATCGGTATCGTCAGCAGTTGGATGGGATCGAAGGCTTAAAGGTCGTTGATTTGCCGAAGAATCTTTGCTGCAGGAAGTCTGATGTCGACGTGGTGAAAAAGGCTATGGAACTGAACCTGGACAAGATCATTTGCACCTGTAACTGGTGCTATAATTCGCTTAAGGAAAAAGCCACGGGCATGCTGCATGTGATGAGCCTGCCGGAACTCCTCCTGCAATGTCTGGAAAACCATTGAAGAAGTCAAGGAATTGAGGAATTGAGGGAGCCTCTTGCAAAACTCAACAAAACCGTCACCCCGGTGACATCCGGGGTCCAGAAGACCTTGAAAAACCTGGATTCCGGCTTTCGCCGGAATGACGTTGAAAGACTTTTGCAAGAGGCTCGAGGGATTGAAGGATTCCGGGATTGTTGATTTAGGGGCTTGGCTTGGGCCTGACCCCGGTCCGCGGAAAATCGGTCGGACGGGGTCGGGCCAAGCCAGTTACCCAGATAAGCAGCCAAAAGAATGAAACAAGGGGCGGTTTTTGGTCTTAGAAGGTCAATCTGAACGATGAAATGGGCATTTCAGGCGTTCATCCGCCCATCACCCCGGCTTTCGCCGGGGTGACGTGGGCGTTGGCTCAATTCCCAGGCCTGAATTATGTTACGAACTTTAGACTCAGGACACCAGAGCTTATCGGGCAAAGGCTGTGCACCGTCGAAATCCTTATTTTTATGTAACCCCTTCAGGGTAGGGACCGGTTTGGTTCTGTCCACCTTACCCAGGGTGGCGCTCCGCTTACCCTGGGCTATGATATTCAGCCCCTTCAGGGCAAAGGCATTTCAGGGCAAGACAAACTCTAAAAACCCCAGAGGCCGAATTAACAGCAGACCGGCACTGTCCTTTCCCGAACCGCTGGTATTCGTTTGCCGGATGAACCGTTGAATTGAGGAATTCAGGGACTTAGGAATTGACGAATTGAGAAACCCCTGAATTGCTGAATCCCCTAATTCCTGAATACTTATCCTGCCGCCTTCAAAATATCCTCAAACACCCTAATAAATTGGTCCGATTCCATCGACCGGTCGAATTCTCTCAACCACTTCCTCGTATAGTCGCGGTCAAAATCAGGATTCTTAACGATTATTGAATGGACATCTTCCAGGTCTCTTGGCCGGCCGGCAAAGACCTTGTGGATGATCACGTCCTCAACAGACGCAAACATGACCGGCGCATCCTGAAAGTAAATGGGCTTTGCCCTTTCGATAGCCTGTCTTCCATAAGGGGTGAAAGAAAAGATAAAATCAACCCTTATGGCAGTGCTTCCATCTCTAGTTGGAAGGACGAATGTTTTTTGCGCAAAAGCCCTGAAATCTTCGGGGATGACATCGAGATCAATGTCCTTGACTGCTTTAAGGACGCTCTCCAGTTCATCGATACTTACTCCGAGAGAGATATCTATATCCTTGGTCATTCTCGGCATGCCATAGAGCAGTACTGCCTGCCCCCCGATAATCATGTAGGGCAGGTTGTTCCGTTTCAGCTCACGTGAGATTCTGATTATAAGTTCATTAAACATGGTTTAATATGCTGGCGATCCTTATGTCCACTTCGATACCATCGAGAGGATCTTTCATCGGAAGCACCCCGAGTTGAACGCCTTCCTTCCACATTTCTTCAAACAGCTTGAGGGATTCAAAGTAATCGGATTTTTCCTTCCTAAGATATGCCTTGTCGAATTCGGACAGAAGTTGGCCGTCTTTTACCATAGGTCCTCCCACTTCTCATAACACGGATCAGACCCGAATTACGAAATTGTCCTTTCTTGGGGCTGCTTTTGGATGCTTGCCGTCGGGATATCCTAGAATGCAGGAACCCACGCCTATAAAATTTCCGGGAACACCCCACTTCCTCAAGAAATCCTTGCCCTCAGTGGTTTCAAACATCTGCTTTGCGCGGTGAACCCAGCAGGACCCGATGCCCAGAGACGCAGCCGCATTGAGCATATTGCCAATTGCAAGACTGGCGTCCTCGACCGGTGTGACCTTGGTCTTGTCTGCAAAAACGAGAATGACGGTCGGTGCAGCGTAATAAGGATCCATATCCTTTCCCAGCACGACTGCATTCATAGCTGAAAGCTTTTTTAGGGTTTCCTTATCCTGAACAACAACAAAAAGGGCTGATTGCTGGTTTGCGCCGCTGGGTGCGTACATTCCAGCATCAAGAATGGTGTTCAATACCTCTTCCCCGATCTGCTCAGGTTTGAATTTACGAATGCTTCTTCTCTCAAGAAGAGTTTTAATGGTTTCGTTCATATCATTTGGTCTCCTTTCTTACAGTTTCATACCAGGCCGGATCGCAGGGGCCTCCGGTTCTTCTTTGCTTTTCTCGACTATATTCAGCCATTTCGAAAGGCATCGGTCGAGGATTTCTTCGGCCCGGCGCCCATCGAGCCGGTATTTCTCCGGAATGAATGCGACTGTCGGCGCATAGATTCCATCCTTCTTAGCCAGAAAAGGACATCTTTCCAGCAAATCGTCAGTGAGCTTCACCAGGCAGGAAAGAGACCTGGCGAGTATAGTGCGGCAGTCCCGGACAGGCACATTTTCCGCCGTGCAGCAGTTGGCGAAAATCCGAAGGCCCACAAAAACTGCATCCCGTTCAAGGTCCTCGGGACTGATTCCCTCTTTTCTTAGAAAGGGCAGAGGAGCTATAAGCGATATTCTGAGCGGCAGTGAGGAGTAGTCCCTGCAGGCTGTTTTTGTTTCCCTCAGCACGTCTGCCAGCCGCTCTGTCCCCGGGTCAAATTCCCTCATGACGCTTTTGGCGGGCAGTTCGCCCAGTGAGCTCAAAATTTCTTCTCTTAAATCACTTCGGACCAGGATAATGCATCCGTGATCTTCCGAGCACAGACCGGCGCCAGTCAGTCCCGGAACGGTCTCGTGGGGGTTATCCAGGTAGACTGCCCGCAGCTCCTTGAAACCTGCTGAGGCAACCTCAGCCAGGGCTTTTTGCGCGTGCTCCTCAAAAAGACGGTCCAGCGAATCAATTTCTTCCTGTTCGATAAAAGCCACCTGCGAAGCCTGGACAATATCGTCAACTGCGACCACCTGGAGCACGTGTCGAGAGTAATCGAAGGGTTCGTGGCTGCCTTTCCACTGGTCGTAAGTCAGGATCTGGAGTTCGTCCTTAAGGGCGTCCGGGAGTCTGTCTATGCCTTCAGTCCCGGTTAGGTTCTCCCTCGGGAAAATCAGGGTCTTGCAGCCCGCTGCATAGGCGGTCTCCAGTTTTACGCCCATCCCGCCTATGCTGGTAACCCGCCCATGGGTATCGATTTCGCCGGTTGCGGCGACATCGCGGCGGATTTTTCGCTTCCCGAAAAGCGAAGCCAGTGCAAGGGCGATCGCCACCCCGGCTGAAGGCCCGTCCTTTTTAGTCGAGCCGCCCATAAAGTGCAGGTGCACCGGAGTGGACATGTCCTCAGCGTCTATACCCAGTTCTTTTGCGAGGTGGAGGATGGCAGTCGATGCGACTTTTCGGCTCTCGTCCATCACGCGCTCGATATTCCCGGTGGTATGGACCATACTCAGGTAGGATTGGGACCCATTTTTTCTATCATGGCCGGTCCGCACCGGGGTTGCCTGAATCGGGATCAGGGTGCCGACCCCCATCTCCATGTTGACCCCAAGGGCCATCATCTCGCCGATGCGGTCATCTTCGTTGATAAAGCGCTGGCGTTTGGGCACATTGAGATATTTGTCTATTTTAACAAGGTCAAGTTTCACCGAGCTTTTACCCCCGGCCATGATCTCCTTTCGCTGGGTACGGAGAAAAAGTGTGCGCATGATGCGTTCGAGGTCGCGGACACCCGCCTCCGAGGTGTAATCGCGGATAAGGTGCCTCAGGATTTCGCTCTCCTCCTCGGGGTCGAAGAAGATTTCATCCCGTCCGATCAGGTAACGTTCCCGAATACGCTGGGCCAGGAACTCCCTGGCAATGGCGACTTTTTCGTCCACGCTGTACCTGTCCAGAAAAATCACCTCACAGCGGTCGAGGATTGCCGCCGGGACTGTATCGACTGTGTTGGCCGTCAGTATGAAATGGCAGTTCGAGAGGTCTATATCTACGGTGCTCTGCGTGTACTTGTCATGGAAAAGGTGGTTCTGCTCCGGGTCGAGTATCTCCAGCAGGGTGGCGATTGCGAACTTTTCCGTTTTGTCCGCCTCGTCCATTATGAACATCCCGTTCATCACGCCCATCTTTAAGAGACCCTGAACAATGAGGCCAGGTTTTGAGCCCTCATAGGTAAACCCGTAGCCCCGGATGTCTGCCTCGTCCTTCATGCCGCCCAGTGAAATCTTGTGGAAAGGGATGCCGAGATTGCGGGCAATGGACATCGCCAGAGAAGTCTTGCCTACTCCCGGGGGACCCACAAAGAGCAAGGCGCTCCCGGTCCTGTGCCAGGACCTTCTCTCAGATTCTTTGAAATGCTGATATCGCCAGATCAGGTTGGCAAAAAAATCCGATATTATTTCCTTTGGTGTTTTCAGACCGTAATGCGAGCTGTTAAGTCCCTGGTCAAATTCTTCCGGAGATACCCAGATCTTTTTTATTTTGCCCCAGGGAATTGCGAGCAGGGTTTCAATCAGTTCCGTGTACTTTGCACCGCTTTGCCCAGCCGCATTCATCCTATTTTTTTCAATCAGCTCATTTACTGCTTGCGGTACATCAGGGTCGGTTCGAGCATCATCGATGCGCTCTTTGAGACTCTTAGTCTGCTGGGGCGCGGGGTCCGTTCTAACTTGGGGTAACACCGTCCGGGTTTCCTGCTGATTTATGAGGTCTCCGGGTTCCACGAATACCTCCAGATTCTTTTTGAAAATCTCGAAAAGTTGAGGACCGGGTCTTTCCTGGTCCAACTCCGGCGCAATATCCAGCTCTTTTAAAAGCGGCGCTGCCCCCCAGCGTTTCCTGAAGGTTCTGAACAGCTCCATCCCTTCGCTTGAATCGTGGTGAATGGCAATGGCAAACAACCGCAGGACCTTCCTCAGATCTGCCGTTCTTTTTGAAAGTGCCTGTCCGGAGATGCGACTGTTGCGGTAAGTATGGCTCAGGACCCTCAGCTTCATTTCCAAATCCAGGTCTGGAAAAAGATCCATGAGGAAGCTTGCGGGTAATTCGGCAATGTGCCTGGCGTAAGCTGCTGCTATTCGCCCCAGCCTGAAATCGAATTTCTCGCGGCGTTGAGCCCGGTCCAGCAGTTCGACATAATTCTTCCCGATTATGCCGTTTACCGGATTGCTCAGCACTGCCAGAAACGCCTGGTAACCTTTAGGGTCCTTTTTCTCCCAGCCTGCCGCAAACTCGATATCAGAGCGGATAACGTCAAACTCGACGGCGTTTGGAAAGACAAGATGCTCGAAATGGTGTCTCAAAAGTAACTCGGAAAATTTGAGCATCCCTCGCTCTTCCAGGGCCCCGGCCGGCTCTTTGAACTCCGACCGAAAGGAAAGAATATGGGCCAGGTAATCCAACAGCCTCTCATGAATCAGGATGGTCCAGCTCCGTTTTTGCCGTAAAAGCAGTGTAGGCAACGATATTTTATTTTCGTCGTCCTCCATGCGGCGGAAGACAATAGACTGACGAAGGTCTGCAAGCTGTTCAAGGCTCACCCCTCTGTCGTTTCTGAAATAGGGTATGATATTTTGGCTCAATAAGGTCTGAAGGGTTTCAAATACTCTGTTTATCGATTTATACGCAGGAACCGGCACAGTCTTCAGAACCTTGTGATCCAACTCTATCGGAAGCATCGGCAAACCTCCTGATCACCGCCAAGCTCAAGCTGACGGAAAGTCATCCTAAGAGAATATAGGCACACAGCCACCTTCTATCCAGTGTCCGTCTGAATTTAGGCAATAATGGTCAGCATTTGAGAATGCACTCGTTTGCGGGGAAATTTCCTAATGAAAAAACGACATAAGTAAAAAACTGTAATCATGAAAGATACTCTACAGGCAGAGGGGGCGATCGCAGGCGGGTGGAACACCAGCGGGAAGCGAGGAGCTTTTGCTCCCTGCTTCCTGCTCCCTGCTTCCTGCTCCCTGCTTCCTGCTTCCTGCTTCCTGCTTCCTGCTCCCTGCTTCCTGCTTCGTCAGTTTAGCTCTTCCCGAGTTCGGCCGACCTCCGTGAGGCTGCTTCCACGCATTCCATCAAAGCACCCCTGACTGAATATGATTCCAGGAGCTGCAGCCCGTGGATAGTAGTTCCCCCGGGGGATGTAATCATGTCCTTTAGCTCAGCGGGGTGCTTTCCAGTGCTCTCGAGCATCATGGAAGTCCCGATAACCGTCTGGATCACCAATTCCCGCGCGGTTTGCCTGGGCAGTCCCATTAAGACCCCAGCATCAATGAGGGCCTCGATTACGAGCAGAACATATGCCGGCCCGCTTCCGCTAAGACCGGTCACTGTATCCATCAGTTTCTCTTCGACTTCGACCGCTTTGCCCACAGCGCGGAAAAGCGCGAGGCTCATCTCCATCTGCGCAGTTGAAACCGCTTTTCCACGCGAAAGAGCGGAAGCCCCTTTCTGGACAAGGGCAGGTGTGTTGGGCATGACCCTGACTACGGAGGTCTTGTCCGGCAGACGCCCCTCGAGGATTGACAGCGCAATTCCAGCCGCAATGGATATGACGAGCGGCTTGTGCGAGAGGTGCGCACGAAGGGCATCCAACACCTGAGAGATTACCTGGGGTTTTACGGCAAGCACGATAATGCTGCTGGATTCGGCAAGCTCGCCGATGCTGCCGCGCCCCTTTATTGCCAATTCCTTCTCCAGGTATTGGATACGGGACGGAATTACGTCGTGAGCGAAAACTTTTTCGGCAGGAAACAGGGAGGCAGCGATCAGACCGCGCATTAACGCCTCCCCCATGTTCCCACCGCCTATGAAACCGATGCTTTGGTCCTTTAACATGATTATTCCTCCTAAGATGCACTATAAAAACAGGATTAAGCAATAGCAGACCGGTATTCGGTTCGCAAGCGAAGACGTTTGGATTTTGAGTGACACAAAGCCTTTTAGCTGCCATAGGCATCCCCGCCCATGGGTTGTCTTCCGGGGAGATGTAATTATTTTTTGGAGGAACTCTCACAAATTTTATAATAGTTTATATTTAACAACGGGATCGAATTGTGACAAAAACAGATGAAGGGAAGACCATGGATTTATCCTCCAAAGTTAGCCAGACGGCCGCAAAGCACTCCCCTCTTGAAGAAAGAATTCGAAAGCTTCCTATTCCCGTCAGCTCCGTTTTTCTGGGAAAAGACGGCAAAATAAGGCCTGCCGCTTTCAAAGAAACCGACATGAGCCTTATTTGCAAGAGGCACGAGAGAATCGTCGAGGTCTTTGCCAAGACGATCTCACGGAGCAGAAACATCATTTTGGAGGCCGTTGGCGCAGATGAATCCGACAGGGTCAAGGGGAAAAGAGTCGCTGCGCTCTTCTCGGGCGGTCCTGCGGCGGGAGGCCACAACGTGCTCGCCGGTCTTTCGGCTGCCCTGGGAGACGACAACACCCTGGTAGGGATAAGAAAGGGGCCCAAGGGCCTGCTCAAAGGGGACCTCTTCGAGATAAACAAGGAAAATATCAAGTCCATTATCAATATCGGCGGGTTCGATTTTCTCGGGACTGACAGGACGAAGATCAAGAGCCCCGAGCAGTTCGAAAAAGTCGGGCAGATGATTGTCAAAAACAGGCTCGATGGTCTGGTGATAATAGGGGGCGACGATTCCAACACGAATGCGGCATTCATAGCGGAGTACCTGGAAACCGAGGGGATCGATTGCAGCGTGATCGGAATCCCTAAGACGATCGATGGTGATATGGCGGCCGGGAAGTATCTACCCATTTCATTCGGTTTCGATACAGCCACGAAGATATTTTCCGAGTTGGTGGGAAATCTGAGCCAGGACGCCGCATCCGCCGTGAAATACTACCATTTTGTAAAACTGATGGGACGAACAGCCAGCAAGATCACCCTTGAAGTGGGCCTCCAGACCAAGCCCGCGATTACGCTCATCTCGGAGGAAATCGCCGAGAAAAACATGTCGTTAAACAGCATTGTCGATTATATCGTACGAGTTATCACCCTGCGACGCATGAAAGGTCTAAACCACGGTGTGATTCTGGTGCCGGAGGGGCTGGTGGAGTTCATTCCGGAGATGAGGCGGCTGATTGACGAGTTGAATAAAGCGCTTGCCGAGTATGAGAAGGACATTTCGGACCTGCCAACGGTCGAGAACAAGCGGGAATTTCTTTTGCCGCTTTTGACGGCCGAATCGGCGCAGGTGATGGCTTCGCTTCCGCCCGATATCCAGGAGATGCTGATCCTGGACCGTGACGATCATGGAAACGTGAAGGTCTCTCAAATCGAGACAGAAAAGCTGTTGATCGAAAAGATCCGCTACCGCATCTCTGAGATGAAAAGGCACACGGACCGGTTCTTTGGAGCAGGAGCGGGCAAGATCGAAGCGACTCCCGAGCAGGTGGAGGATTTCAAAAAGGTTACTCTGTCAACGCAGTCCCATTTTCTTGGATATGAGGGTAGAAGCTCGAAACCCACCAAATTCGATGCCGCGTTTGCGTTTCAGCTCGGTTTGACGGCCGGTTCTCTCGTGCTTGCCCGAAAAACGGGCTACATGGCCGCCATAACCGACTTTCACAAGGGCGGGCGATTTCTGGGTCTGCCGCTGACAGGGCTGATCACAGTCGAGATGCGAAAGGGAAAAGAGGAATTTGTAATTGAGAAGTCTCTTGTTGAACTGGAATCCCCATCGTTCAGGGTATTTGCCCAAAACCGGGACAAATGGGCAGAAGAGGACCTCTTCAGCAGTCCGGGGGCCATCCAATATTGGGGGCCGACCAGCAAACAAATCCCCATAATAGTGGCGCTTGACCAGGACTACCCGGATTTTGACAACTTCGATCTGGGCACGGAAAAGCAAATCGTGATCGAGTGAGCTACCAAATGTGGAGCCGGATTTTGAGAATGAAGTTGTTAAGAATACCCGTAATGCTGCTCTTTTTGCTGTGTCTGTCGAGTTACCGCCTCCCAACGCCGTTTGCTCAAAACACCCCTGCCCCAGGCGAAGTGTTTCCCGATCTCAAGCTTCCCCTCCCCCAAAAAATGGAGGAGCGGGAACATCTTAAAATTGATCGGGGTCCGTTTCTGCCCTTTGAAAAAACCAACCGGCATGCAGGTCGCGTATTCCAGGGATGGGGTTATCGAAGACCCTGAGGCTTTCTTGGAACTGGTATGCGCCAGGACCGGTATGGGCAAAGGGAAATAGGCCCAACTATGAGAGACCGACACGGAGAAAGGGTGACACGGGCAGAGGGAGATGGTTTTGTCTCCGCGTCTCCGGGTCCCCGCATCCCCGCGTCCATCCTGCAAGTGCGCTCTTTAGGTATGGACAGGGGTGGTATAATCATGTAAATCGACTATAAGCGGCCTGAAATGCAGACACGCTGAGGGCCGAACTTGAAGTGCCGGATAACCGAAACCGGAGGACGAACATGGACAGGAAAAAAAGGCGAATGGTCCGGGGGCAATGTCCCCAGTGCGCGTGCGGAGACGTTTCATTCATACCGCCGGAGGAGCTTAAAGAGAAGTACGTCGGCCCTGAAGACCAAATCGAGATTTTATGTCCCAGTTGTGGGACCAAGATCAAGGGTCAATTGGAGTTGGAAGGGGAGAAATAGCAGAGGAACCGGTTAAAGCGGTCACGCCATTAAGAGGAGGCAAAAAAAATGAACACCCCAAAAGCTTGTCCTGGCTGGGAAAGATTCAAGAGCCTGTCATCTTTCGAATGCAAATGCCCGGAGTGCGGGAAAACAAAGGAGATCTTCTCCGACGAGTTCGAAAAAGAGCACTACTGCCACGGTTGCCAACAGAAAATCGATTTCACGAAGTGCACGTTTTCGGGTTCGGGAAAATCAGTCTGAGACGAAGCGCGTGAAGTCGGGGTCGGATAGCGGAGGTCGAACAGGGTCTAAGCTTGTCATTCCCGCGCAGCCCCGCGGGAATGACGGTTTTTGATAATCTGTCCCACCATTCTGACGGAGGGATAACAAGAACATTTAGACTGCATGCAAGCCGGTTTTTCCCTCCAGACCTGAAACCGCCTGCAATAAATAACCTCGAAAGAGATTCCACCCCCCTATCGAAATTACTTCGGCTAATGCTTATCAAATGAGAGTTCACAGCGTATCTCGCTGAAGATGCCGGCGCGGTTTTATTTTCTTTATTCGCAAGGAGCCAGAATGCCTAATCGTCTTGCGGGGGAGAAAAGCCCCTATCTTTTGCAGCACGCCCAAAACCCGGTTGAGTGGTATCCATGGGGAGAAGAAGCATTCCGGAAGGCGAGCCGGGAAGACAAGCCCATTTTCCTCTCAGTTGGATACTCAACCTGTCATTGGTGCCACGTAATGGAGCGCGAATCTTTCGAGGATGAAGAAGTTGCGGCCCTGCTCAACCGGAGCTTCGTATCCATAAAGGTAGACCGTGAGGAGCGGCCGGACATCGACCAGGTTTATATGGCCGCGTGCATGGTGACCACAGGTGCAGGAGGGTGGCCGATGTCCATTTTTATGGGTCCGGACAGGAAACCCTTTTTCGCCGGGACCTATTTCCCCAAAAGAGGCCGAATGGGAATGCCGGGTTTAATGGAAATAGCCGGTAAAATTGCTGAACTCTGGACAGGTGAGCGTGAACAACTTGGCAGGATAAGCGAACAAATAACTCGCGCCATTGAGCCGAAGAGTTCGGAAGGACTAAACCGGCTTCCCGGTTTAGAGCTGCTGGAGAGGACCTGGCGCGAATTGGCCAGGTCGTTTGATCCTGTGTGGGGGGGATTCGGGAGCGCCCCTAAGTTCCCGAGCCCTCATAATCTCACTTTCCTTACGCGATGGCACAAGCGAAATCCCGGGTCCAATGCATTTCAAATGGTCGAAAAAACGCTCTTGTCCATGCGCTTCGGCGGGATATTCGACCAGATCGGCTTCGGTTTTCACAGGTATTCGGTTGACGAAAAATGGCTGGTGCCGCATTTCGAAAAAATGCTCTATGACCAGGCGTTGCTCGCGCTCGCCTATACCGACGCGTTTCTCGCAACGGGCGAAGAGCGGTACGCAAAAGTGGTAAAGGAGATCTTCGAATACGCAACTCGAGAGATGCAAAGCCCGGAGGGTGGCTTCTATTGCGCACAGGACGCGGACAGCGAAGGAAAAGAAGGGGTTTTCTTCACCTGGACACCGGGGCAAGTGGCAAACATCCTCGGTAAAGATGCGGGAGAGATTTTTTGCCGGGCATACGGCATCACCCCTCAGGGAAATTTCGAAGAGGGGCTGAGTATCCCGTGCATTCCGAAGTCTTTTGAGGTTCTCGCAGGGGCTTTGGGAATGGGTCTTCCGGAATTGGAGAAGCTCCTCGAGGATGGCCGTAAAAGGCTCTTCGAGGCGCGCGAAAAACGGGTGCATCCATTAAAGGACGATAAAATCCTGGTCGCCTGGAGCGGACTGATGATAGCGGCGCTCGCCAGAGGCGCGCAGGCGATGGGAGACGACTCCTATGCCCAGACGGCGGCTGGAGCGGTAGATTTCATCCTGCAAAGAATGCAGACCGAAACGGGGCGGCTCTATCGCAGATACCGGCAGGGTGAAGTCGCCAATCCGGGGTATGCAGACGATTACGCATTCCTGATCTGGGGTCTTCTTGAACTCTATGAAACCACTTTCGATGTGGCCTATCTCTCCGAAGCGGTTAGACTTCAGGAAGATATGTCCAGGATTTTCGGTGACTCCGATGGTGGGTTCTATTACGTGGGAACCGACGGTGAGGAGATGATCGCAAGGGAGAAGACAATTTATGATGGGGCGCTGCCTTCAAGCAATTCCGTTGCGGCGATGAACCTGCTGCGGCTCGGCAGGATGACCGGAAACCCCGAATTCGAAAAACAGGCAGATTTGCTCCTGACTTCATTTTCCAGACCGGTCGCCTCTCTACCTGCGGCTTATACGCAATTCATGCAAGCGCTCGATTTCTCGCTCGGCCCCACGCGTGAAATACTCATCGCCGGAGATTTATCATCTCCCTGGACAAGGCAGATGATAGAGACCGCTCACCGGCTCTACTCCCCAAACCGGGTGCTGATGCTCAAACAGAGTGGAAAACAGGGAGAGGATTTATCAAAAATCGCGCCGTTTACCGGGCCGATACCTTCCGGGGGAAACGGTCCCGCTGCATATGTATGCGAGAACTTCAGTTGCCGAAATCCTGTCGGGAGCGCTTCCGAGTTGGATTCTATTCTACGAGGTTAGCTTACATGTATGGCGCGATTAGGGCGTGATTTGGCAGAAAAATGGCGTAATCATGGCGTGATTTTAAAAATGTGCTTCGGGAGTAAGTGTTTGTAATATCTAATAAAACTTAACATCTAGGCCGTGGCACGCATATTGCTTACTTCATATGTGAAAGAGAAACCAACTCTTTCCTCCTCAAGAGCTAACCGGTTCTAGCCCCTCCGGTTAGCTCTTTTATTTGCATGCAACCTCTTTCAGGAGCGCAACAAAATGGGAAAAACTCTTCTCGGAATCTCCGCTTCACCCAGGAAACTCGGAAACTGCGAACTTTTCATAAAAGAGATTTTCAAGCAACTGGGGGAGGGTTGGGAACTGCGGCTGGCGCGTCTTCCCCAACTCGACATAAAACCCTGTCGAGCCTGCTACCAGTGCCTTTTCGATCAGATGAGGTGCCCTCAGCAGGATGACTTCCTCCTGGCGCTTGACGCCCTTGCAGAAGCTGACGCATACGTGGTCGCTGCCCCTGTCTATCTTCTGTCGGCAAACGGGAGCCTCAAGAAATTCCTGGACCGTGGACTTCAGTTATATGCCTTTGTCGACCGCTTATGGGGAAAACCGGCGGTGGGAGTGGCAATCGCCGGGATAGAAGGCATGGAGGGGAGCACCAAGCGCGACGTGGAGTGCTTCATCAAGCTGACGATGGGCGATCTGCGCGGGTCCGCCGTGGTTTACGGGGCGCTTCCCGGGGAGGCCCTGCTCTCTTCGGCGAACAGAGAAACCGCTGCAGAGCTCGCCCGCGCCATATTGGATCCGGCCAAGCGGGTCAGCCCTGTTGTCCCGGTTTGCCCACTTTGCGGAGGTGACACTTTCAGGTTCCTGCCGGACGGCAGAGCCAGATGCATGCTGTGTTCCGGTTCCGGCCCCTGGGAATGGAGCAAGGAATCGCTCGGGTTCCACATCGAACCGGGGAAACATCCTCTTTTCTTGAGCAAAGATGATGTAAACCGCCACGCGGAATGGCTCCGGGGGATGAAGGAAAAATTCCTCGCTCGGAAACAGGATTTGAAGGAGGTAGTAAAAGAATACCTTGGAGTAGGGACAGTTATCGAGCGTAAATAGTGGATTTGAAAGAATGACCACCTGTAACCGTCTTTTAACGCAGGTCTCACAGAACCGTCACAAAAGACTTCTATACTCCCGCCATCTCCCAATGAAAAAAATTAGTCCGGACCAGTCTTATCCAACTGAAAAGCAGGAGCCTGAGACTGATGAAAGAGATGGGCGGGGGCGCAGTTGAAGCATTGTACAGCCATGGTGTAACCAACCGGAAATCGGGCTGGGGACAGCGTTTCAAGTCTTTGTTTCTCAAGGGTGTACTGCCGCTCAAACGGCTGAACTATCTCTGTTCACGGCTTAGTTCGCTACCAAACGAGACGGCAATTCCGGATCGTATCCTCGAGGTACTTGGCCTCACTTATGAGATTTCCGCAAATGATCAAGCCAGAGCGCCATCGGAAGGGCCCCTGGTGGTGGTGGCCAACCATCCCTTTGGCGCAGTTGAAGGTTTGATTCTCGCCTCGATGCTCCTAAAGAGGAGAAGCGATATTAAAATCATGGCCAATTTTTTACTGGGCGGCCTGGGAATTCGTGAACTAAATGAACTGCTCATTTTCGTAGATCCTTTCGAAAGGCAGGGATCGGTGGCGCATAACTTCAAGCCGTTGAGAGAGGCCATTGAGTGGGTTCGGGGCGGGCGGGCTTTGGGTATCTTTCCGGCTGGGGAGGTCTCCCACATGCATTTGAGCAGCTTGAGCGTCATTGACCGGCAATGGAGCCGGACGGTTGCCCGGATTGTCAGGAAGTCCGAGGCGACCATGCTCCCGGTTTACTTCGAAGGCCGCAATAGCCCGCTCTTTTGTGGGCTCGGTCTTTTGCATCCGATGTTTCGCACGTTGATGTTACCGGGAGAGAACCTCAAAAAGCAGCCCCGGCTGGTTCGGGCCCATGTCGGCAGACCGGTCCCTTTCAAGAGGGTGGCTGAATTCGATGATTCAGCAATAATGGATTACCTGCGCCTCAGGACTTACAATCTGCGGAATCGCAAATACGAAAAGCATCGGGACCTGTTGTTCCGGCGATCGATTAACAGCGATGCAAGGCATTGTCCAGTCGTAAGGGCGAAAGAAACCGGCCTGATAGCCGCAGAAATCCGTTGTTTGCCTCCGGAGCAGCTCCTTTTTTCCTCAAAGAACTTCGATATAGTAAGCGCATCTGCTGCACAGATCCCAAACGCGCTTCACGAAATCGGGCGCCTGCGGGAGATCAGCTTTCGAAAAGCAGGCGAGGGGACCGGGAATGCTATCGATATCGACCGCTTTGATCAGTATTATCAGCATATAATGCTCTGGGACCGGGAGCGCGAGGAAATTATTGGGGGATACCGGCTTGGCCGTGCTGATTCAATTCTGAAGGAGCGAGGTTTTCCGGGCCTTTATACGAGCACTCTTTTTGAGTACAAGGTTGAACTGGCCCTGAAATTCCGTTCGGCTCTGGAGTTAGGGAGATCCTTTGTCCGCCCCGAGCATCAGAAGACATACCAGCCCCTTATGCTTCTGTGGTCGGGGATCGGGCGCTTTGTAGCAAACCATCCCCAATACCGGTTCCTTTTTGGGGCAGTAAGCATAAACAACGAATATCTCGGCATTTCCCGTAAGCTGATGGTAGAATTCCTAAAAGAGGGCCATACGCATTCCGATCTGGCAAGATTCGTGCGGGCCAGGAATTCCCCTTCTTTTGGGGCGATGAGGAAAAAGCACCTGGGATTGGCCTATTCGATGGTTCATGAAATCCAGGATTTCTCGGAATTGATATCGGACATAGAGCAGAACGGAACAGGCATTCCCATACTGCTGAAGCACTATATGAAGCTCGGCGGAAAGTTTCTGGGTTTCAGCGTTGACCCGAAATTCAACAATGCTCTCGATGCCTTGGTACTGGTCGATTTAGCTCGAACAGATCCCCCAATCCTGGGGCGCTACATGGGACAGCAGGGGTTGGTTTCTTTTCTGCACTTCAACGGAACCGGGCCGGAGGGCGCTGCCGATTGCGGCTAGCCTTTGGACGTGAGGACTTTCAAATTATATCTCAGGCCTATGCAGGTGGAATGGGGTGGCCTGTTCAAACTGGTGGGCTATGCGCAGAATCAGTTCCTCCCGGAAATGAGGCCCGAAAATCTGGAGCCCGATCGGCAGCTTTTCCGAGGTAAAACCGCAGGGCACGGAAATGCCCGGAATTCCGGCCAAGCTTGCCGGGAGCGTAAATACATCGCTCAGGTACATTTGAAGGGGATCATCGAATTTTTCCCCTATCCTGAAGGCCGGTATGGGTGAGACGGGCGCCAGTATCGCGTCACACTTCTCGAAGGCGTCGAGAAAATCCCGCCTGATGAGCGTTCTGACCTGGGATGCTTTCCTGTAGTAGGCATCGTAATAGCCTGCCGACAAAACGTATGTGCCAAGCATTATGCGGCGCTTCACTTCGGCGCCGAACCCCTGGGAGCGGCTTTTGCGGTACATCTCGATAAGGTCCCTGGTCCCCTTGTCGCGGTGCCCGTACTTTACGCCGTCGTAGCGCGCCAGGTTCGAGGAGGCCTCCGCCGGGGCGATTATGTAGTAAGCCGCAATGCCGTATTCGGTGTGCGGCAGGGAAATATCGACAATGTGCGCGCCGAGTTGCCTGCAAGTGGAGATTGCGTTTCGGACAGCCCCCTCGACTTGCGGGTCCGTTCCCTCGATGAAATACTCACGGGGAATCCCGAGGCGCAGGCCCCGAATCGGTTCTTTCAGAGCGGCCCTGTAATCGGGGACCGGCAGATCGACCGAGGTGGATTCCCTGGGGTCATAGCCTGCGATAACCTGGAGCATGATGGCGGCGTCCTGCACATCCCTGGTTATCGGCCCTATCTGGTCGAGGGACGACGCAAAGGCCACGAGCCCGAAGCGGGAAACCCGGCCATAGGTTGGTTTAATGCCCACAACGCCGCAAAAGGATGACGGCTGTCTAATCGAGCCTCCCGTATCTGTCCCGAGCGCCCCGGCGCACAACCCAGCCGCAACGGCCGCTGCCGAACCTCCGCTCGACCCCCCGGGAACGCGGTCCAGGTCCCACGGGTTGCGGGTCTTCATGAAAGCCGAATTCTCCGTGGATGATCCCATGGCGAACTCGTCCATGTTGGTCTTGCCGATAAAAATGGCCCCGGCCTGCTTGAGCTTTTCGATAACCGTTGCGCTGTAGGGAGCAACAAATCCCTGGAGCATGCGCGAACCGCAGGTGGTAAGAGACCCCTGGATACAGATCACGTCTTTTATGGCGACCGGTACACCCGCCAGTGGTGAGGCCGAACAATCCTTTTTTCCCGAGTCGAAAAGCCTTGCTTCATCCAGGGCCTGCTCTCCCAGAGTGCTCAGATAGGCGTTTACCTTCGGGTTGATTGCGCGAATGCGTTCGAGAAATGCGGAGACTGTTTCGACAACGCCGATTTGTCGGCTTCTCAGAAGGTCGTGAATCTCATGAATCGAAAGAGAGTGGATTTGCATGTAAACCGGCCTCTTCTGCTAGATTACTTTGGGCACCACAAAATTTACGCCGTCCGTCCCTGGTGAGTTTGCAAGCGACTCTGTGCGATCCAGTGAACACTGGACCAAATCCGGGCGGAAGACGTTGTGCAGTTGGATGGCGTGGGTAGTCGGCGCAACGTCCCTTGTGTCGAGTTGGTTGAGCTTGTCCATGTACTCGAGAATGCTGTTCATCTGACCGGTCATCCGTTCTTCTTCCGCCTCTGAGAGTTCCAGCCTCGCGAGAAGCGCCACGTGGCGAACCTCTTGTCTGGTTATCTTTGCGGTCATTACATTTCCTTTTATGAGAATTCAGCCTGCAAGAAAATTCTCCATTGTCCGGCAGTCTTTGAAGGCGGTCAGAACTTCGGACAATCCCCGTATCCGGGTCTTTTGCAGCAAATTGTACGTAAGCGCGTGCACCCGCTTTTCTTCGGCATCCTGTTCATCAGCGGTGGAGTCGAACCGTTGCAGGAATTTTGCAAACCGGACAACGTGAATCAGCTCATGAGTCACTATGTAAGCCGTCAGCGGAAAAAGTCCGATCCCTGTGTCGCGCTCAACGGCCCTGCGGATCACGTGGTCCTGGATGCAGATTTTGAAAAAATCACCCGGTTCGCTTCCGCGCGTCCTATCACCTGGGCGTCTCAGATATCGCCGGATTTGGGCGAAAGCGACATCAGTGACCTCCTCTTCGGCAAGGTCACTCAAGTTTTGTATATCATACCGATATCTTTTCCATTCGGAGGTAGAAATCTTGTAAAAATCGCTTATCAGCTCTTCCGAGGCGTAGATAGCCTGCGCAAGGATAGCGATTTCTTCTGCCTCGAAGGGTAGGCGTCTCATCTCTCCACTGCTCCGGTCAGATTTTTGCTCAACCGCCGAAACTTGGGCGCGTTTCCTTTATGTACAAAACTTCTCTGCTCAATTCAACAGGTTCTGAGCATTTTCGCCCCGCTGTGCCGACGGTCCCGACGCATTACAAAAGTTGAGGGCGGGGTAAACCCCGCCCTCTCTTATGGGAAACGGTCATTAGATTCAGGGGAGGGGACATCCCCTCCCCTGCTGTTACATTTCAAATACGCGGAGTCCGGACAAACACTGACTAATGATGCTCATGGACATAGAACGGCCATTTGTGGAAGAACCATTCGTTCCAGAGCAGAGGAATGATCCACCAGAAATTCCAGATGAGGGACTCGCCGCTGAGGTATCTTTCGGCAAGCTCTCCATGCATGTGATGTATTCCCAGCCCCCAGTAACCAAAATTGACTATATAGAAGATAATGTAACTGATGACCGTCAGGATCAGTACGCCGAACGTCCTGTACCAGAATGCGCCCCATGAATCCTTGTCGGCCATTGGCGCCATATCATCGAAATAATGGTGCCAGGCCAGGAATGGAATCAGTGTGAACCCGCCTATTTCCGCTGCGTGATACCAGAAAAAGCGTGTAGGATTACCGGCGTCAGCGGCTGGGAGGTGATGGGTCACCTCCTCCATGTTTATCCAGGTGGGCATCAGCTTTATGAGGAGCGAGGCAACCAGGTAGGCAAGTATAACAGTGCATATGAAAGAAATTGTTCCCTTCCATGGCTGGGGAAGCTTTATTAAAGTCCATGGCTTCATTCGCCACACGTTCGGGGTCATGAACAAAATTACGATCATCCATTCCCACCAGCCGAATACCCAGTGTACGTGACCTATGCCGACGATACCGCCCCACCATGGGCGGCCCAGGGCGATTGCCGTTCCGAAGCTTGATTCCCACACCGCTCCCCAGAAAGGCACAATGAGGACCGAGTAGAAGAAAAGAGTCAACAGCGAGGCCCATCCGAGTTCGTTACATCCTGCCTGGGGCTGAGTGAGATCGCTCGGGCGCACGGGCCATTTCCCAAAAAGAATAGTAACGAGCGGGTATGAGTAAAACCCTATGAGAACAAATGTAACAATGGCACGCTCGGCAAATCTGCGGCTCGGTTCCACAATCATTGCAAGATCGAGCGAAGCTTTGCCCTTAATCGGTCCGGCGGCTAAAGCCGACTCGAGGCCCGATTGGCTCAGAAAATTGAAACCCAGCCCCAACACCCTGTAGAAAATGACATGAAGGACGAACCAGACTAAAATGAGATTCACTATTGTCTGGACAACTCCTCTTACCGGCGGGGAAAGGTTTTGAAAGGGCCAGTCGCCAAAGAACATGTGTTGCCAAAGACCTACGAGAATCATCATTGCGAGGTACATAACGAATGGGTAAGGCCAAGATCCCACTGGGCCTCTGGGATCGCTGAAAATAAACCATGTCAACCACGCGACCAGGAAGAATACAACGTTTGAAATGATACCGGTAGCCGGCTGGCCCCATCGCGGTTTCAAGACATCTGCCATTTTTTTCTCCTTCATTGGAATAGTGCTGTGCTTTCTGATTATGGAAGCGCCCCGATCTGCGGCATTCTGAAACTGCCTCACCTCCTTCCGGTTCGAACATCATTGGCCCATAGCGGACCGAATCGCGGACAAACTGTTCACAATATGTTCTAAAAAGGTTGGAGCGGGTAAGGAAAGGAAAAATCAGACCAGGGCGGGGGATCCGATATCAGGTTCACTTTCAGGTATTGAGGATGTTCCCACCGATCCGATCAAGCACAATATCCCTGGGTGGAGCGATTATCCGTTCCGGATCAAAAAGAACGAGAGGCTATGATGCAACGCGTTATGAGCAGGGCGAATTGCTGTAGTGCAGAACTCAGGGATTTGCACAATCTCCTACTACTCTAAGTGAGGCCGGACAGTCAAGCGGAATTTGTTTGACAATAACTTTGAACTTTGGTTAAGTGCATAGTCGGACGTGGCAGCGTGACCTGCGCAGGGGCCTTTGTTCGATCAATGCTCACCGCTGCTATTCTTGCCGTATTTTCCGGACCGCCCTTTTGTTCGGCAAGATGTCCCCTGGTTCAGGTTTTTATTTGTCCCCCGTTTTTTTGGATCGTCCAATTACATAAGTATCTCGCTCCATTGCTTGGTTGAATTTCGGCTTTTTGTTTCGACAGGGCGCAAGTTGATCCGATCTTTCAGGCTGAAGCTGTTTTGCGCAGGACCCTCACTCATCGCTCTCAGGAGGTAAAAGAATGGGAAAAAAAGTCCTTTCCGAATCGGCGCTCGAGTGCATTGAAAAAGAATACGCCGAGTGGCTGGACGAATACCAGAAGGCTCTCAAAAAAATGCCGCCGCGGCTCAACCGGTTCTCCAGCGTTTCCGACCTGGAGGTGAAGCCGCTTTACACTCCGCTCGACATTGCAAACAGGGATTTTTTGGAAGACATTGGCTTTCCCGGTAAATACCCTTTCACCAGGGGCGTTCAGGGCACTATGTATCGGGCTCGCCTGTGGACCATGCGCATGTTCGCGGGACTGGGCACTTCTGAGGATACGAACAAGCGATTCCACTACCTGATCAATCACGGTGAAACCGGTCTAAGCACCGCTTTCGACTTCCCAACCCTCATGGGATACGATACGAACTCTGCTTTAGCGCGGGGCGAGTGCGGCAAATGCGGCGTTGCAATCGACACCATGGAGGACATGCAGCGGTTGTTCGCAGACATCAACCTGGAACAAGTTACCGCGTCGATGACGATCAACCCTCCCGCTTCGATAATATGGGCCATGTACATAGCCAACGCCGAAAACGAGGGCTACTCGCGCAAGAAGTTGGGCGGCACAATTCAGAACGACTGCCTGAAAGAATTCATAGCGCAGAAGACGCTCATGCTTCCGCCTGAGCCGAGCCTGAGACTGGTAACCGATACGGTTGAGTTCGGAACCAGGGAGACGCCCCGATGGAACACCATCAGCATAAGCGGCTACCACATCAGGGAAGCCGGATCGACTGCCGTTCAGGAACTTGCCTTCACGATCTATGACGGCATTACCTATGTCGAGGAAGCGATCAAGAGGGGGCTAAAAGTTGACGACTTCGCCGGCAGGTTCTCCTTTTTCTGGAATTCCCATATTGATTTCTTTGAAGAAATAGCGAAGATGCGCGCGAGCCGGCGCATATGGGCAAGGATCATGAAGGAGCGCTTCGGGGCGCAGGACCCCAGGTCCATGCTGATGCGCTTCCATACCCAGACGGCCGGGTGCTCGCTTACCGCACAGGAACCCTACAACAATGTCATCCGGACTACTACCGAAGCTCTTGCGGCAATTCTGGGAGGCACCCAGTCTCTGCATACCAATTCGCTCGATGAGGTTTACATGATTCCCAGCGAGGAAGCTGTGCTCATCGCGCTGCGCACGCAGCAGATACTGGCTGACGAATGTGGGGCCACGCACGTGATCGATCCGCTGGCCGGCTCTTATTACGTCGAGGCGCTCACCGACAAGATGGAGGAAGAAGCCAACGCCTATATCCGCAAGATTGATGAAATGGGCGGGATGGTTGCAGCCATAGAACGGGACTACCCGCAGATGGAAATTGCCGATGCGGCTTTTCATTTCCAGCGGCAGGTCGAGTCCGAAGAGAAAATCATAATCGGCGTGAACAAATATATTACCGGCCGGCCGGAACTGGAATTCGTCCTCAAGATAGACGAAGAGATCGAACGAATGCAGGTCGACCGCACCAACCGTTACAAGGAAAAGCGCGACAAAGTCACGTTCCAAAAAGCTATGGACGAGCTGAGGCGCAGATGCGAAGGCCCGCCGTGCTGGGAAAACAATGTCATGCCCACCCTCATAGAGGCGGTCCGGGCAGGAGCGACCGAACAGGAATGTTGCGATCTATACAGGGACGCCTTCGGAGTCTATACAGATCCCGGGACTTTCTAGCTGAGGCCGAACTCAATCGAACTCTTTTGACTTCCATTAAGGAGGCAGGTTTCCATGGAAAAAGTGAGGAAACTTCGTATATTGGTTGCCAAACCAGGCTTGGACGGCCATGACCGGGGCGCCCGAATTGTAGCTCGCGCTTTTCGTGATGCGGGCTTTGAGGTCATCTACACCGGATGCCATCAGACGCCGGAGCAGATCGTGAGCTCCGCCATCCAGGAAGACGTGGATCTGATCGGGCTAAGCATCCTGTCGGGAGCGCACACATATTCCTTTCCCCGGATACTTGAGCTTTTGGAGGAGAATAACGCGGGAGACATATCGGTGGTAGGTGGAGGCATATTCCCTCTCGAGGATATCTCCAAGCTCAAGGAGATCGGCATAAAGGAATTATTCGAACCCGGCGCAAAACTCAAGGACATCATTGACTGGGTCAGCAACAATATCAGTCCGCGCATGGGGGCTGTGCTAAAAAAATAGACAAACTGGGACGGCAGGCGGCGCATTCCGACCATCAAATCATTATGATTCACCGTGAATTCAGCGCCGCTGCCTACAGGGTTTAGCGCATGGGTATAATTGAACAGGTCGTCTCCGGCGACGTAAGAACCGTAGCTCGTATCCTTCGAGATATCGACGATGAGATTCCATCGGCCATGGACATTCTCAGGGAACTCTATCCACATACGGGTAAATCCTACGTTGTCGGTTTCACCGGCTCCCCGGGGGTTGGCAAGAGCGCTCTTGTCGACCAGATCGCGATCAACTATCGCAAGGCGGCACAGACAGTCGGGATTTTAGCGGTCGATCCGACAAGCCCGTTTACGGGGGGGGCCATACTGGGTGACCGCATCCGCATGCAGCGGCATTTTCTCGACCCTGGTGTTTTCATCCGCAGCCTTGCCACTCGAGGTCATTTCGGCGGCCTCTCCAGATCCACCAACGATATGGTAAACGTTCTGGATGCAGCGGGTAAGGACGTGATCATAGTCGAAACGGTGGGTGTGGGTCAGGACGAGGTGGAAATCGTAAACAGCGCCCACACAACCGTACTGGTGACAATACCTGGAATGGGGGATGAAATTCAGGCGATCAAGGCCGGCATAATGGAAATCGGCAATATTTTCGTGGTGAACAAAGCCGATCGCGAAGGCTCCCGCAAGACGGTCCGCGAACTGATGAACTTGATCGAGCTAAGCGCCAGAAGGCATAATGGTGGGGAGTGGGAACCGCAGATCGTGGAAACCGAGGCCATAAAGGGCCGGGGAATCGAAGAGCTTTACGAGGCAATCGAAAAGCACAGGGCCTATCTTCTCGCCACCCACACCGAAAAGTGGCGGGAAATTCTGGAAAAGCGCGCAAGGATGCAGTTCATGGTCGTGCTGAAAGATCAGGCGTTCAGAGCTATTCTGGAAAGGGTCGAAGGGCGCGGAGATTCCCTCGATGAAATGGTGCAGAAGATCGTTGACAAGGAGTCCGACCCCTATACGATCGTGCAGCAGATTATCGACAGGGAGTTGAAGTAACAGGACGAAACGTTTGATGCTGTCGCCATAAAAAACCGGCGGCCTGCAAAGGCCGCCGGTTTCGTTTTCGCGCACCGGTAAAAGCGCTGCGAGTACTTACTTCAACAAAGGCACGAGCAGCAGCGCGACAATGTTGACAACCTTGATCATCGGGTTGATTGCCGGGCCGGCCGTATCTTTGTACGGGTCGCCTACCGTGTCGCCGGTAACCGCCGCCTTGTGAGCGTCCGAACCCTTGCCGCCGTAGCGCCGCCGCCGCTCGTCATCGCGATGGCCTGGAACAAACCGGTGATGATTGAGCCGATGAGCATGCCGCCGAGGGCCTCTTTACCTATCAGGAAGCCAACCAGAACCGGTGCGGCCACCGGGATAAGCGCCGGAAGCATCATCTGCTTGATGGCGCTTTTGGTGACGATGTCAACGCACTTGCCGTATTCGGGCTTCGTGGTGCCTTCCATGATGCCCGGAAGTTCACGGAACTGACGGCGAACTTCCTCGACTATGCTGCCTGCGGCCTTGCCAACGGCCTCCATGAGGAGCGAGCCGAACAAGTAGGGCAGAAGACCTCCGATGAAAAGGCCCACGATGACTTTGGGGTTCGAGAGGTCGAACGTGATCGTGCCGGGGAAAGAGCGCGAGTATTCGGCGAAAAGGACCAGGGCGGCAAGAGCGGCCGAGCCGATCGCGTAACCTTTTGTGACGGCCTTGGTGGTGTTGCCTACCGCGTCCAGGGGATCGGTTATTGCGCGGACGCTGTCGGGAAGTTCCGCCATTTCGGCGATGCCGCCCGCGTTGTCCGTGATCGGGCCGTAGGAGTCGATGGCGACAACGATGCCGGTCATGGAGAGCATCGCAACGGCGGAAAGGGCGATTGCAAAAAGGCCTTCACCGGGATGACCCGAGAAACCGCCGCCAAGCTGATAGGCCCACACGATCGCGCCGCAGATTACCAGGGCAGGGGCGGCCGTGGACTTCATGCTGACCGCCAGACCCGCGATGACATTGGTTCCGTGGCCGGTTACGCTGGCTGCGGCAATATGCTTGACCGGGTTGAAGCTCTTGGATGTGAAGTACTCGGTGATCATAACTATCAGGCCGGTCAGCACGAGACCGATGAGCGCGGTGGTGAAAACGCTCATTGGCGTGAAACCTCCAGCCGCCTTCGCGTTCGGAAGCTGCTTCAAGAACCACTCAGAGGCGAAATAAAAGGCCGCCGCTGCCAGAATGCCTGCGACCGCGAGGCCTTTATAGAGCGCGCCCATTATGTATTCGTTCTTGCCAAGGCGCACGAAGAATGTGCCGATGATCGAAGCGACGATCGAGATGCCTCCGATCAGAAGGGGGAATTCCACCCAGGGACTGTCGGCGCCGAAAACCGTTTTCGCCAGCAGCATCGCCGCGACCAGCGTAACCGTGTAGGTCTCGTAGAGGTCTGCCGCCATGCCCGCGCAGTCGCCGACATTGTCGCCGACGTTGTCGGCGATAACCGCTGCGTTTCTAGGATCGTCCTCGGGAATTCCGGCTTCAACTTTCCCCACCAGGTCGGCGCCGACGTCAGCAGCCTTGGTGTATATACCGCCAGCGATACGAGCGAAAACGCTCATGAGCGAGCAGCCGAAGCCGAGGCCGACAAGGGCGTGGAAGACGTCTTCGACAGGGGCGACCGATTTGGCTACAACGTAGTAGCCGGTAAGGCCGATCAGCCCGAGCCCTACGACCATGATCCCCGTAACCGACCCGCCTTTGAACGCAACCGAAAGCGCTGGCTGTATGCCGCGTTTTGCGGCTTCAGTCGTTCGCACGTTGGCCTTGACTGACACCATCATGCCGATGTAACCCGCAATGGCCGAACCGCACGTACCGATGATGAACCCGATTGAGGTCCATTTTCCGAGGTATAATAACAGTGCGGCAAGGACCACGGCTACCACGGCGACGGTCTTGTATTCCCTGTTCAGAAATGCAGTGGCGCCTTCCCGAATCGCTTCGGAGATCTGCTGCATTTTTTCGGAACCGGCGCTCTGCTTGATAACCCACGCTGCGGTCACCAGAGCATAGATGACGCCGAGAGCACCACACGCGAGGGCAAAAATGGGGATCACACTTGCGTTCATTTAATCCTCCTTGTTGAATTGTTTAGATCTGGTTGGTAACATTTGAGAGGCAGGGGCCGCCCCTCAATCTTCAGCCTGATTTCCTTGGAGTCCTCCTTCCAGCAATATAATCCCTTAAGACCGCTTGCACGGGTTTCCGGACGAAAATCATTTAAATTTGTGAAAAGATAGTCTTTTTTACGCGGGTTGTTCCGTCTCGTTCCGGCAGGGTTCGATAGATGAACTGGGTCCGGTCTGATTAGTCATGTGGGAGCGGAAAAGAGGCGGATGCAGGCTCGCACTACGTAGACATATTTCGCAAAAACCTTCCAGAGTTTTGCCTGACTGCTGAATGACCATAAAATACGATGGCTTCCCACGCGCGCGACAAACCTAATGGATGCCCACCGGCTTGTCAAGAAAAAGTAACCATTTATAAGAAAAAGTGATCCTTTCGAATAAAGAAAGGCGGTTTCAGGATAGGCCGCCCCGGGTCATGGTCCTTAAATCTCGACCTCGTCTCCAGGCTCAGGCATAAATACTTTGAAATCTTTGACCTCTCCGCTCGCCCGCAAAATCTCCTCCCGCCTCTGGCGCCGTTCATTTCGCTCAATGTGCACCAGGGCGAGCGAGTGGGCTTTAGCCCTACGGGCGAAATCGATGCAGTTCATGATGTTTCCGTGTCCGGGGGTATCTGTATCCAGGCGAAAAGCTTCGTGAATCACGAGGTCTGCGCCGCGCGCAAGGGAGAGTGTTTCTTCGGTTGCGAGCCCGTCCCCGCTGTAAAAGAGCGACTTGCCGCCCCTTTCCATGCGCACGGCCAGGTCTCTTTTAGGATGCCCATTTACGGCGCTTCGCCAGGTAATGCCAGCCGCTTCCACAACCTCTCCCGGTTCGACGGTCTGAAAACGGATATCATAAGCAAACCTGTCCAGGAGGGACGAATAGGCCAGCTTGAGAGTTTGAGTCACTATTTCGTCTATTGCACGCTGCCCAAGGATGACCAGAGGCTTTCTGCGTTTCATTTCCCAGAATCGGGCAAGCAGGGCGGGCAGGCCGAAGAAATGGTCCCCGTGGAAATGCGATATCCAGATCGCATCGAGATCCTCCGGGTCCTGGCAGCTTTTCCAGAATGAGGGAGGGGCGGTAAAGCCGCAGTCCAATAATATCGAACTTTTATTGCGCTCATCTCCTGCCCGGACCCAGATGGAAGTGTTTGAAAGGTCCTCGTCGAATGCTTCGCCGACACCGATGAATTTTATTTTCACTGTCTTACCCTTCGCCTGTAAATTATTCGAGTTTTAGTATATATCGGCAAACCGAATTTGTTTTAAAATACCGCGTGTCTTAAATTATTCGGGTTTGAGTGGTTGTAATGTGCGGGATTGAGGGGGAGGGTTCATGAAGTCTAAACATTTTTTCCCGGTTCTAATTCTCATGATGTGCATCTCCGGCTGTGAAAACGTGTCGAGTCAATATCTCGTGGGACAGAAGCCCCACGCTGTCAAGACTGAAGAATGGGCTGGAGAATGGTCCCAGGATTGTTCGGGTGAAGAAATTATAAGAATAGAAGTGCTTGACAAAGACAAAGGCATCCTCAGGTTCACTGAGGTCAAAACCAGCCCCGGAAGCACCATGGAATCATATGAGTGCTATCTGCGGGAAGCAGGCGATTGGATATTCGCAAACGCCGCAATCAAAGGGGAAGCCGACTTTTACCCGGTGCGCGTGAAAAATCTTGAAGGCCGGCAAATAATTGTCTGGTTTCCGGACCCCGAGAAATTCAAACCACTGGTTTTTGAAAAAAAAGTGCTGCCCGGCGAATGGCGTGGACGGAATATTTCTCTTGGCATGCTAAAACCCGAGCACCTCGATCTGATAATGTCCGGTAAGGAAGGAGTTCTTTTCAAGTGGGATGAGCCTTCTATACTCATCAGGCTTGGGAAAACCACCGTACCTCAGAATTAGTTATGCTTTTGATGTTGCATTCTGGAGAAAGCTCATGGCGGCAGAAGACAAATTTGAACTGATTTTCGCGAGGGAAATTCGAGAACTCAAGGGCCTGGTCCGGTTTTACAGGCATATCCCAACCGGCGCAGAGGTCCTTTCGATAATGAACGAGGATGATAACAAGGTATTCGGCATCTGCTTTCGCACTCCACCGTCCGACTCGAGCGGAGTGGCTCATATTCTGGAACACTCGGTCCTTTGCGGTTCGAGAAAGTACCCGGTGAAGGAACCTTTCGTTGAGCTCATGAAAGGCTCACTTAAGACTTTTCTCAATGCCTTCACCTACCCTGACAAGACCTGCTATCCGGTGGCCAGTCAGAACGCCCAGGATTTCTACAACCTGATCGACGTGTATCTGGACGCGGTTTTTTACCCGCGCCTGACGCCCTTTGTTCTCCAGCAGGAAGGATGGCATTACGAGCTAAGTGACCCGGATGCCCCACTTGCAATCAAAGGGGTAGTGTACAACGAAATGAAAGGGGTCTATTCCTCACCCGACAGCATGCTCTCGGAGCTTTCACAGCAGTCTCTTTTTCCGGACACCACTTACGGGCTGGATTCGGGCGGCCACCCCATGGTAATCCCCAGCCTTACTTTCGAACAGTTCAAGTCATTCCACGAGAAGTTTTACCATCCTTCCAACGCCAGGATTTATTTTTACGGCAATGACGATCCGGACCGAAGGCTGGAGATAATTCAGGAATACCTCAAAGATTTCAGCCGTAGCGAGCCCGAATCCGCTGTGCCCCTTCAGGTGCTCAAAGCCACGCCCTCTCGGATTGTTCGCTCGTTTGCCGCTGGTTCCGAGGAGGCTGTCACCGGCGGTCTCAAAGGCATGGTAACCGTGAACTGGCTTCTTCCGGAGGTGACCGACGCCAGGTTGAATCTTGCCTTTCAAATCCTGGAATACGTTCTTATCGGCATGCCGGGTTCCCCGCTGAAGAAGGCGCTGATAGAATCCGGGCTGGGCGAAGATATTGCCGGAGTGGGCCTTGAGACCGAGCTGCGGCAGCTATTCTTCTCTATAGGTCTCAAGGGAATCCGCACCGAGGATGCCGGTAAAGTTGAAAATCTCATCTTCGAGACTCTGTCAGCTCTCGCCGTGGGCGGCATCGACCCTGCAACCATCGAAGCGGGGGTGAATACGATTGAATTCCGGCTTCGCGAAAACAACTACGGCAACTTCCCGCAGGGGCTCGCGGTCATGCTGCGCACGCTTTCCACCTGGCTCTATGAAACCGACCCGACCTCCCTGCCGGCATTCGAAGCGCCTCTTGACCGGGTAAAGGAAGGTCTGAAATCAGGAGGTTTCCTGGAGGGCCTCATCCACCGCTACCTTCTTGAGAACCCGCACCGGACGGTTGTGTTGCTCCGGCCGGAGCCTGGACTTGCTGAAAAGGAAATTGAAGAGGAATCCAAAAAGTTTGAAGGAATCAAAAGTTCGTTTTCGGTTGATGAAATTCACCGTGTAATCGAAAACGCCGAAACGCTGCAAAGGATTCAATCGAGTCCGGATTCACCGGAAGCCCTGGCCACCATTCCGGTCCTGAGGGTTTCCGACCTGGACACGCGAAACAAAATAACTCCAGTGGAACCAGTGCCTGTCGACGGCGTGGCCGGGTTTTACCATGATCTTTTTACAAGCGGCATAACCTACCTGGACATTGGGTTCAATCTTCAGGTTCTCCCGCAGGAGTATTTGTCATACGCGCCTCTTTTCGGCCGGCTTCTGCTTGAGATGGGGACCGACTTTCAGGATTTCGTCTCTCTATCGCAAAAAATCAGCCGGAAGACCGGAGGCATCCGCCCGGAGGTGTTCACTTCCGCCGTGATTGGAGATAGCGCGCCTGCCACGTGGCTTTTCCTGCGGGGCAAAAGCATGAGTCCGCAGATCGGCGAGTTTGCGGATATCCTTTCGGAAGTGCTGGGCGCCGTGAAACTGGATGACAGGGAGCGGTTCCGGCAAATCGTGCTGGCGGAAAAGGCCAGGCAGGAAAGAAAAATTGTCCCGAACGGCCACCAGGTAATAAATGAGCGTATCCGCGCTCATTTCAACCAGGCGGACTGGGTAAGGGAGCTGACCGGCGGAATAAGTTATTTTCTTTTCCTCGGACAGCTCGCCGGGGAGATTGACGAAAACTGGGGCAAAGTGGTTTCAAATCTGGAAGAGGTCCGCAGGCTGCTTATCAACCGTTCGGCAATGGCTTTCAATTTGACCGCCGACAGGAAAGACCTTCACTCGATCGAGCCGCACGTGCGCCGCTTTCTGGGTTCCCTTCCAGACCGGGCGGCAGCGATGGAGACATGGCAACCCAGGCTTTTCCCACAATTCGAAGGGATAATGATTCCCTCGCAGGTAAACTACGTGGGGAAAGGCGCAGACCTGTACCGGGAGGGATACGAATCGCATGGATCGAGCAAGGTCATAACCGGGTATCTGCGCACTTCATGGCTTTGGGAAAGGGTGCGGGTACAGGGAGGCGCCTACGGCGGGTTCTGCCTCTTCGACCGTATATCAGGGGTTTTCACCTTTATTTCCTACCGCGACCCGAACCTGCTGAAAACAATTGAAAACTTCGACGGTACGGCTCAATTCCTCCGCAGTGCGCATCTTCCCGGCGATGAGATCCGCAAGGCAATAATCGGGGCCATTGGAGACCTCGATTCTTACATGCTGCCGGATATGAGGGGCTATGTCTCGATGCTGCGCCACTTCGCCGGCGACTCCGAAGAAGTCCGCCAAAAGATGCGTGACCAGATCCTGGGCACTACGGCAAGTGATTTCAGGGCCTTTGCTGAGATTCTCGAGAAGGTGAACAGGGACGGCATCGTGAAAGTACTGGGGTCGCAGGCAGCCATCGAGTCGGCCCTCGCCGCGCGCCCTAAGTGGCTGAAGACTTTCAGGCTGCTTTAAGCTGGAGGGTGGATGCCGGATTAAACCGAATACAGGACAGGGGGATGGGGAGACGCGGTGAGGGTTTTGCCCCCGAGTCCCCCCTCTCCATGGGGACTGTTTGGAGCGGAGAGAGGGGACAATACTGGGGGAGCACGTCGATTTCCTTGCCGGAACGTAAATTCCTTTTCTCAGGCCAGGAAATCCGAATAGGAAACCTCGCGGGGCGGGAGCCGGAACGAAGCCCGATCCTATAACTTTTCCGGCTTACAGAGGTTCTTATCGTCGGCGGCGGCGCGTCCGCAATTGCCGCAAACGTATTTGGGGTTGCGTACCAAATTCTTGTATTCGTCAAGATTGGATCCGACAAACCCGATATTCTGAAGATAGCACAGGTGTTCCTCGTGATGGGGATGGGGCATTTTCTTCTCAGCCATTTCATTTTTCCTTTGTCTAAAGATTGCCCAAAATTGTCACAAACCTTTCGCAAATGATTCATTTCTTTCCTGCATAACAAACCTGCATTCTGTAAATTAAACATCTCGTTACGCACTGGCAATGGCCTGATTTCACCGCAAAGACGGGGCATAGTCCGGTCAAGGAAAGGACTGGTCATAGACAGGTCATAAAGAGGAAAGCAAGGGAATGAATTTTTGTTCCGAAAAGGGGCCGCGAAGCTCAGGGGCGCTCGTCAATATCCTTTCCCCCTATGATGCTGTTCAGTTTGTTTATCAGACTCTCCTGGGACTTCGAGCATTTGTCGCATGAACTCAGGTGGTCCAGGAACGCCGTGATGTTCCATCCTTCGTAAGTTCTCAATCCCAATTCAATCGGGTCTTTCCCACAAAGGAGATCCAGCATCTTCGACTCCTGTCAGAGTGTTTCAGATGGTCTATACAGCAAATATGTCAAATGCGGAATAAAAAACGGTTTCCATAAAAGTCACCAGTTTGTAACAAATTCTTGGGTGAAGTTTCGGAAAATTTTGCCAGCTAACCATTCTATTACACTCTTTACTTGACAATCGAATCGAACCGGCATAGGAATCTGGTTTAGAGGAGGGGCAGAATAAGTGAACCCACCAATCATTTGAGGCAGGTAACCAAAAAAGTGCTACATGATAGACTGAAAAAGATCATCCGTGGTTCTGGTTTGCCGCTCGGGCGGTTTGCCGAAAAAACCGGCGTTTCCAAAAACACGCTGATAAACTACCGTGACGGGGCGACATCACCTTCAGCCGTATTCCTGGAGACGGTGTGCCGGGAGTTCTCGGCCGATCCGGGCTGGCTTCTCATGGGTGAGGGAAGCGCCGGGGCTTGCGCTGCCAGGCTCGAATCGGCCGAAGAGGGAAGCGAAGACTATGCCCTCATTCCGCTCCTGGAATCGCGTGTGACAGCAGGTCCGGAAGGCGAAATCCTCTACGGCGAAGTAGCGGACCATTATCCCTTCAAGAAATGGTGGATCGAAAAGCTGGTGGGGACAAGTGCTGAACGGCAGAGGAGTCTTTTTCTGATACGTGTCAGGGGAGATTCGATGTCGCCTACTATAAACCAGGGAGAGACGGCCCTGGTGGACACCAGCGAGGTCGAGCGCCTGGAGGTGCACGCGGGGCGCATATACCTCGTGATCCTGCCCGACGGGACGGCGGCCCTTAAAAGGTTGGTCCTGAGCGGGGACGAGGGAGGCCTGAAGCTGGCATGTCTGTCCGACAATACCGCAGATTACCGCCCGTTCGAGTTTGCCCTGGATCCGGGAAAAAGCATAAAGTCGTACGTGCTGGGGCGCGTGCGATGGGCAGGGCAGGAGTTTGATTAACCGGGGGGGAGACAAATGAGCACTGCAAATTATACCGGCAGAGAAGCGGCATACATTAAAGGTGAGCTGCTCAAGGCATATCTGGAGCCGCTCTTCATGATCGTAGGCCAGCGGGAGCTAAGGATCGGTTACATAGACTGCTCTTCCGGACCCTGGCAGAAAAGCGGCCAGGACCCCGGCGACACTGCAATCGCCATTTCTCTGGGCGTCATGGGAAAGTGCCATGACGATTTATCGGGAAAATTCAGGAGAAATGTCCAATTTCGCGGATTATTCATTGAAAGAAACAAAGAATCTTTTGGCAGGCTTGAGAGTTTCCTGAAATCCGAATCCTGGGATGGCGTCGATGCCCAATGCCTCAAGGGTGATTTCTGCGATCTGGGAAACGATATACTTTCGTGGTGCGGGACTCGGGATTTTTGTTTTTTCTTCATCGACGCGACGGAATGGAGGCATATTGCGATTCCAACCCTTGAGCCCCTTTTGTGCAGGCCCTCTTCCGAATTTCTCATCAATTTCATGTTTGATTCCATTGTTCGCGCCCATGCTCAAACGGGCTTCGAAGAGCATATGAAGGCAATTTTCGGCGAGGCGCCGGATACCTCACATATCGGTCCGGAAGAAAGAGAAAGGTTTTTGTTCAACCTGTACTGCCGGCACCTCAAGGCTTCCGCGCCGATAATCGGAAACTCAATCCCGCGCTGCGCGCATATGAAGGTCCTGCATCCCACAAGAGACCGCACAGTTTACGACCTTGTCTATCTGACATGGGACCCGCTGGGTTTGGTGACTTTTATGGAGGCATCTGAACAACTGGAATTGGAACAGAAGAAGGTGAGGGCCCTGGCCAGGCAATCGAAAAAGGTCAAGCGCAGCGGTCAGCTCGAGATTTTTTCGGCTGACAAGTTCGTTGGAGACGAGCCGGCAGTTGATTCGACAACAGTAAAAGATTACTGGCTGGCAAAACTCTCACATGCTCCCAAAAGGTTCGGGGTTACCGAATTCGCCGATATGCTGGAAGAGACCGGATGGTTCATGGACGATTTTCAAAGGGCATTCTCAGAGCTGGAACGCGAAGGAAAGGTCAGAAACCTTGCCTCCACCGGAATGCGAACCGGAA